>JBALTG010000285.1:0-500 GCA_036964625.1 Motiliproteus sp. | reverse complement strand
CATCGGTGTCTCCCGGCGCCGCATCGAACGCCTGTTTCAGACTCATCTGGAAACCACGCCGTCGCGTTACTACCTTGAGTTACGCATTACCCAGGCCCGTCGGCTGCTGCTACAGAGCAACGACTCTATTGCCAATATCGCGGTGGCTTGCGGTTTTCTGAGCTCCACTCACTTCAGCCACTGCTTTAAGGATTATTTCGGCGCGTCACCCAGCCAAGCGCGGCAGACTAGCCGCAGCTAAGGAACCTACGAATAAGTCCCCAAGCGTTTCTGCATTTGGACTTGTTCGCAAGTTCCCTAAGACGGGTCGCTGCTCTGATCGCAGCAAAACCAGATTTCTTTACACCGCAATAGCGGCCCGTCGGGGCCTCCCTGCTCCGTCTCTATCACGGTCAATGCCACTAAGCCCTAACAGGGTGGGCGATGACCGAAGCCGCCGCCGCTACTCAGGTCACAGCCGATGGATTGCCGACAGCAGCGCTTTGAGCGAGGAACTAACG
>JBALTG010000284.1:0-504 GCA_036964625.1 Motiliproteus sp. | reverse complement strand
CGTATTATCTCATTCCAGCTATTACTGAACACCTGAAATCTCATGGTGAAAGCACTTAAGTTAGTGCCATTCGGGTCTGACCCCATTGCTCTCTTCAATAGGACCCCATTGCTCTCTTCAATAGGGTCTGACCCCATTGCTCGCCTGACCCCATTGCTCGCCTTGCATCGCGGGGCGGACCATATATGACCCTGTTATTCTTTATGTTCTTCTTCGATATTAAATACTTTGTTGTACCTCCGTCGAGGTGAAAAGCATTTGATTAAATAGATTAGAATGACAATGCTCCAAGCAAGCACAGCGCCTTTTAATTCACTCAGAGGTATATTAGGTACGGAAAACTCAACGCTGTAATACAAAAGCGCAGCCAAACAACCGCATATTAATATGGTAAACATACCGCAAAAGGCTAATATTGATTTTGACTTAACCTTATTTTCCAGCCTTAACCATATCTCTAATATTACTATTGAAAAAATAATATTTAACACCACTGCTAAATAG
>JBALTG010000283.1:0-508 GCA_036964625.1 Motiliproteus sp. | reverse complement strand
ATGGTGCCCCTGTGGATGTTTCCGGTCGCTATCGCCTGTGGTAACACCTTCGTGATGAAGCCCTCGGAGAAGGATCCCTCCAGTACCTTGAAACTGGCGGAGCTCTTTACCGAGGCGGGTCTTCCCGACGGCGTTTTCAACGTAGTCAACGGCGACAAGGTAGCTGTTGACGCTCTGCTGAGCCACCCCATGGTTAATGCGGTTAGCTTTGTGGGCTCCACGCCGATTGCACAGTATGTGCAGAAGACCGGTATCGAACATGGTAAACGCGTCCAGGCCCTGGGTGGAGCCAAGAACCACGCCATCGTGCTGCCCGATGCTGATCTGGATAATACCGTTGATGCCCTCATGGGAGCGGCCTATGGCTCGGCCGGTGAGCGTTGCATGGCGATCTCCGTTGCGGTGGCCGTCGGTGACATAGCCGATTCTCTGGTAGCAGCGCTATCGGATCGCCTGAAGGACCTACGAGTATTGCCGGGCGATAATCCTGATGCGGAGATGGGGCCTC
>JBALTG010000282.1:0-510 GCA_036964625.1 Motiliproteus sp. | reverse complement strand
AGGCCAGCTTATCGCGCGTAAAAGTGATTGGGCAGAACGCCTTAGAATGAACGCTTACGTTGCAAGGGCTGCGTCATTATCTCACAGGGGCTCTATTCGATTAAGCCCGACAGACTGCTAGGCATGCCTTACCATGACCTCTGCTGGGCGGAAGCGGTTTGCTAGTTGCAGTGGCTCAGCATCCACTCCCCCTTTGGGCGTGAAGAGCCTCACATGACCCTAGGCTCCGAGTGTCCGGTCTGTGCGCGAAGTAGACCGCCGCTGGCCCCATACCGGACGCTTTGTCAGTGACCGGTTATGGCAAGAGTTGCGACGAAGCAGACATAGCTCTGGGTTCCAATATCTGCGGTTTCATCTACTTTACGGGCATTAGCCATGGGGTAGGTTGCTGAAGAGTCACTGCTCAGAATTCTCTATCGTTGCTTGAGCCTCTGCTGCTCTTCAAATAGTGGAGATAATCTTGAGCGTGCGCATCCAGCAACACTTCCAAATCGTGTTCTGCTAGATATT
>JBALTG010000281.1:0-514 GCA_036964625.1 Motiliproteus sp. | reverse complement strand
CCTCGCTGCTGAGCGGCCATTTTTTGGCTCGCGCTGAGAGGCGTTCGACGAAGTGTTTGGAGGTGGAAACCGGGCAGTAATGGCGTCATGTTTTTCATGCCGTATTATCTCATTCCGGCCAATACTGAACACCTGAAACATCATGGTAAAGCGCTTAAGTTAGTGCCATTCGAGTCTGACCCCATTGATTGCTCCTTTATCCAAGAACTCCCAAAATCGATCATGAGTAGAAAACCATGTCATTAGTGCTCCATAGTCCATGAAGGACACCATCACGATCGGAATATCTGTTGCTATGTGGACGGATAGATCTAGAAATAACTTACCGTCCTCTTCCTCTTTCTCAAACGTTGCTATGACATAAGAAGATCTTCTTAACATAGCGATATCGTTCGTGTGCAACCCTGTGCCTTCCGGCTCTTCAATGCTAATAGCAACATCATCCATCATTTGATTCCAGATGTATGATTCCAGCACAGCAGGATAAGCAGCCAACCGCTTTGCGAGCTGTAAT
>JBALTG010000280.1:0-518 GCA_036964625.1 Motiliproteus sp. | reverse complement strand
CGGCAATCACCGCAACATGCCCCGAAGCAGCGTGCCCCTGCCTATGCCCCACACTCATGGCCAGCCGACCGGTGACAGGGAGCACCAGCTGGTGATAGTGATGCTGATGCGCCTGGATTTCGCTGCTATAACTGCGCAAGCTCAGGGATAGATTCAAATGTTCCATACACGGATAGTAACCATAACCCGTCCTAATTACCCATGATCTTCAGCCATTACAGCGACAAGCGATGGGTATACGCGCTCGCGAGAATAGATCGGCTGCATCATGGCGGAGAAAGTAAGGGATCACGACCAGAGTTATTTGGATCGGCTGGATAACCACTTCAAGCGTTCCTTCCGGGTGCGGTGCGTCCAGATGGGCGCACCGCTACCCTTTTTCAGCCTCGCCCCGTTATTTCCCCTCCACTCCCACCCGCATTAAGCCAAAACCAAGGACGCGTTTATATCGTTTATTACCCACAGAAACCCTACCATGCGCGCCTGCTACTGACGGCGCCATTGCTTGGCGGCTGTAA
>JBALTG010000279.1:0-519 GCA_036964625.1 Motiliproteus sp. | reverse complement strand
ACGCGCAACCCTGGTCCATAGGGCCGGTTACGTCAGCATGATTGACAGGGTGTGTTCTATTGAGCATTTACAATACCTGAGGGACCCATGCTGCAACGCACGCCCCCTGAGTAGAGCCAAGCGGGAGTTACGCGGAATTCTTAGACAAAGCAATCGAACGACTGACATCACGCTGAACAGTGCTCCTGCGGCTCCATTTCAGGAGTTATGTATTACTGCTGTATCGACTTTGGAGACATCCCGGATCGGTCGGCCATGAGTTTCTCTGAGCAACCAGTTTTCCAAAAGCTGACGTTAACCAAACATGGCTCTATGACTACCTACTTCTATACCATAAGTAAGCCCTTTCTATTCAGGCCAGGAGGAACCACGCACTGCCCAAGACTCTGGTCTATGGAGTGGTGGAGATTCGATTAGTACATGGTCCTCCTTTTCCCGTAACAGGCATTGGCATCAAGCCGGTAGAGCTCTGGAACTGGTACGGTGCAGGCCCATCAGCATACTATCGGGAGAGACCCA
>JBALTG010000278.1:0-524 GCA_036964625.1 Motiliproteus sp. | reverse complement strand
GAGGGGCTCGTTATATCCATTTAACTAAGAGGACAATGCGGCATGAGTATACCCGCTAATGGAGTGCGGGGTAAGTACGCTGCCGCTCGATTGCTTAAACCCTCGCCATTTATGCCGGGTTTTTATAATTTTTCTTAATGTTTTCCGCACGTTCTGCTTTTTGGACGTCATCGATTGTCCCTCTAAGACACGGATAAATCGGTGATATCACCACATCAACCAGGCAACATGCCCGACTTGTTGAATGCAATAAACAGAAGGAAAAAACAGGGAGGAGAAAAGAAGTGGTGCTGATAGGCAGATTCGAACTGCCGACCTCACCCTTACCAAGGGTGCGCTCTACCAACTGAGCTATATCAGCATTTCACTTTAAAGATTGGAGCGGACGGCGAGAATCGAACTCGCAGCTTTAGCTTGGAAGGCTAAGGTATTACCACTATACGACGTCCGCGTATTCTTTCAATATCAATAAAAATGGTGGAGGGAGGTGGATTCGAACCACCGAAGGCTGAGCCGTCAGATTT
>JBALTG010000277.1:0-528 GCA_036964625.1 Motiliproteus sp. | reverse complement strand
CCCTCGCTCGCAGCGAATTGCCGCCCGCCAACCTCGAAATAGAGGTGACCGAAAGTACCATGATGAAAGATCCTGAGGCCATGATCCGCTCCCTTTCCGCGCTGAAGCGTTTAGGCGTCGGGCTGGCTCTGGATGATTTTGGCACCGGCTACTCTTCGCTAGTCTATCTACAGCGCTTCCCCTTCGACAAATTGAAGATAGACCGCGCCTTCATCGTCGACGTAAACACCTCGGCTAACCATGCCACCATGACACACACCATCAGCACGATGGCTAAAAACCTCGACATGGGGGTGATCGCTGAAGGTGTGGAAACCGGTGACCAGCTGGCATTTCTCAAACAGTGCGGGTGCAAGGAAGCTCAGGGGTATTTATTCAGTCGGCCGGTCACGGTGGGACAGTTCACGGAGCTGCTCCCTAAATACAATCAAATGACACCCTGCCTGCACTGAACGGGGTGCCTGTAGGCTAGGAGGCTGACAGAGAATAGACTGACCTACTCGGCAACAGCTCCTGCGTTGCTCTACC
>JBALTG010000276.1:0-531 GCA_036964625.1 Motiliproteus sp. | reverse complement strand
ATAGGCCCTCTCATAATGAGGCAGCCAACAGGGAATGGCTGCGACTAAGCGCTTCCCGCACATCTGATCCGTAGCTAGCCAGATCCGCTTCAACGGTTTGAGCAGCTCTGGTCGATCATAGCGTGAAGGGCGCCCTCGCTTGCGTACTGTGGGTTTTCGCAAGCGCTGGCTGAGCAATCGAATGGCATACTTGCGCTGATAGCCACAGACTGCACAAAACTCATCAAGAGTCGTCCCCTTGCCGCTGCGAGAGACTTTACGATAACGCTTTCTAATGGCGTCGAGATAGGCTCGCTTCTCCTTGGTGCCCATTGAAGTAACCTCCACAATCTGGGTTACCATCAATTTGAGGCAACGTACCTCCTGAGCCCACCCCTTGGGTTACATTTATATTGAGGCAAGTCGCCTTCTGGAGATTTTTGTCAACATCGCATCCGAGGACTATAATCTTTAGAGCCTATGAAAACTTTCCTGGAGGTGATTCATGGATATTTTTCAGCACACAATTGGCACTCTCTCCGCTCAGATTGG
>JBALTG010000275.1:0-532 GCA_036964625.1 Motiliproteus sp. | reverse complement strand
CGCCCATGCATCGATCTGTTCAACTTGATGTGGAATAACATCAAATTCCCGGCCGCCATTGTCGGGGCATTGAATACAGATATCATGTTTGGAATCCGCCCAATCAATACCCACATAAGCGGTAAAAGAGGTCTGCCTTAATTCACCCATGGGAACACCCCCTGCGTGCTACATTAACAATAAGGGACATGCAGCCTGAGATCTGCGAAAGCAATATAGGTGAGCCGGTGCAACGGCAAGCCCTGAGTATTCGTTGGTGATCTCAAGCGCACCCGTGGACTCGAAACCAAAGCGGTGAACATCATGTGTTTGGGCCGACATATTCGTAGTCTGCGGGTGCATGTCTCGCTCTCACTGACAGCTACCTGTCAGCTGTGACTAATAGCACAGAGAGCGGGATGGAATATCTATATTGGGCCGACTACTGACGTTAGATAAGTTCTTTTTAAGTGGCGGCTCCTTTAATCGGGCCCCACTGTCAAGCTCCCACGCTAAACATGGGATAGATCTTGTTTGTCTCTGTGTGGGTCAC
>JBALTG010000274.1:0-534 GCA_036964625.1 Motiliproteus sp. | reverse complement strand
ATATCATGCTCGACTTTGAAGTGGTGGGGCTGATTACACGTACGGTCAGTGATGCCGAATTGCTGTATTCGGTTGTTGCGCTTCCCGATGCGCGGGACCGGTGTTCGCTGTTGGCGGCAGAGCCAGAACCCGAACCAGCACAAACGCAGTCCAAAGCGCTGCGTATTTTGTACGTGCCGCGCTTCGATGACCAGCCGCTGGATTCAGAGATCGCAGCCAGCGTTGATGACGCTGCTGCGCTGCTCAGATCGTTGGGTCATCTGGTGACGGAAGGGCAGCTGCCGTTCTCGCTCGATTTTATCGACACGTTCTGGCCTATGTTGGGAACGGTCGCGGTAGGGGCTCTGTTTGAACAATACCCCGAGGCGGAACAGCTGGCATCAGCCAAATGGCAAACGATGGCCCAAAGCGGAAGGCAGATCAGTGCTCCCAGGTACTTAGCCGCCATCGATGGCATCGATCAGTTTCGCCGAATCGTGACCGACGCTTACAAAGACTTTGACATCATCATGACACCGTCTGCAGCGGCGCTTC
>JBALTG010000273.1:0-542 GCA_036964625.1 Motiliproteus sp. | reverse complement strand
CGGGTCGAGAAAGTGACCGACTTCCTCAAAGAGGGTCAGATGGTCAAAGTTAAGGTGTTGGAAGTCGATCCGCGCGGCCGCATCAAGCTGAGCATGAAAGACTTGCGCGCTGACGAAGGTGTTGATGAGTAAACACGGCTTTTTAGCGTGTATCTAGCGTAAGTAGTTATAGCGCTATGAAAGCGGGCCTCGGCCCGCTTTTTTATGTACAGGATGTACGGTATGCCGCGGGCGCATGGATGCGCAGGAGCGGCGTTGCGCTGGACCACTCGTCGAACTACCCCGTCAGGTTTAAGCCTGGCCCATGACGCGTAATCCTGTGGGTCGGCAGTTTTTTGCTCCTGCAAAAACTGCACTTGCGCCACCCTTGGCGGGCGCATTCCGACAGCGATGATCCGTTATGACGCCTAAGTTCGAGCGCCATATCCCAATCAATGAACCCGGCTGTAATTCTTCCCGACAGCGATGATCCGTTATGACTACCAAATTCGAACGCCATATCCCAATCAATGAGCCCGGCCGTAAAGCGATAGACTGGCTGG
>JBALTG010000272.1:0-542 GCA_036964625.1 Motiliproteus sp. | reverse complement strand
CTTTAAAATATTGTCGAGACTGGACTGTTCAAACTTACTACGCGCATTGCAGTAAGCGGCGGTAGATGAAGAGGGGGCAGCAATACCTTTGGTCGCAGCAAAGGCCTGAAACTTAGTGACTACTTCCTGACAACCACCGTCAGCATCGAGAACTTGTGAGAAGAATCCCCAGAAAGTATTTTCTTTACTGAACAACCGCCGTCGGCTGAAGGAGCCGGAGGATGCACGATCGAGTTCGTTGCTTGGGATAAATGACCCGAAGCACTCACCTAGCTGGCTGATGGATTTATCTCGTATACCTCGCTGCTGAGCGGCCATTTTTTGGCTCGCGCTGAGAGGCGTTCGACGAAGTGTTTGGAGGTGGAAACCGGGCAGAAATGGCGTCATGTTTTTCATGCCGTATTATCTCATTCCAGCTATTACTGAACACCTGAAATCTCATGGTGAAAGCACTTAAGTTAGTGCCATTCGGGTCAGACTCGATTGATCGTTAATTATTCAGGAAGGAAAAGAGATGAGTGGTAACCGTCATTAGTTGATGA
>JBALTG010000271.1:0-547 GCA_036964625.1 Motiliproteus sp. | reverse complement strand
AAGTCCTCTAGGGCTGTTCGTGTACTAACAGTTTACTGAAAGCTTGAAGGTGAACGACAGCCCGATTACCTATGCTAAGGGCCGACTGCCGACGCTCAGGGGCGGCCCTATGAGGCAGTGATCCTGAAGGAACGATCAGGGTAGTGGACCGCGGCATGGATCCGGACCTGCCGAACCAGGTGCGGAAAAAAGGTTTGATCAGTGAACATTGCTAGCGGGAACTGTGAGTTTCCTTAGCGTTGAGGTAGTCCGCAAGTTCTAGGAAACGATGGCGCCAGAGAAAAGATGTGGACAGACCAACGTGGCACCGCGCCGCTGCTTTTCGCAGCGTTTCAGAACTAAGCATGGAGTCTGCGTATTCCGTCCAAAGCTCGCGCTTTCGTAGTCTAGCAAGCGGAGTTCCGGTCAAAGCCGTAAAGGTTTTGTGACAAGCTCGGCAGCGATAACGCTGTAACTCTTTGAGAGTGCCCCAGCGATGAATTTGATCATGGTTGCACGTAGGGCATCTAAGATCGGACTGTAGTTGCTGATCCAGCTGCTTGATGAT
>JBALTG010000270.1:0-547 GCA_036964625.1 Motiliproteus sp. | reverse complement strand
CCCTGATGAAGCGGTTGCTATCGGCGCTGCAGTTCAAGCAGGCGTACTATCAGGCGAAGTTAAAGACGTATTGCTACTAGACGTTACGCCACTGTCTCTAGGTATTGAGACTATGGGTAGCGTAATGACTAAGCTTATCGAGAAGAACACCACTATCCCGACTAAAGCGTCACAAACATTCTCGACTGCTGACGATAACCAAAGTGCTGTGACTATTCACGTACTTCAAGGTGAACGTAAGCAATCAAGCGGTAACAAGTCTCTAGGTCAATTTAACCTAGAAGGTATTGAGCCAGCTCCACGTGGTATGCCACAAGTTGAAGTTGCTTTCGACATCGATGCCGATGGTATCTTGCATGTATCTGCTACAGACAAGAAAACCGGTAAAGCACAGAACATCACCATTAAAGCCTCTTCAGGTCTAAGTGATGAAGAAGTTGAAGCAATGGTTCGTGATGCTGAAGCTCACGCTGACGAAGATGCTAAGTTCGAAGAGCTAGTCACAGCTCGTAACCAAGCTGATGGCATGGTTCACGCAACGAAGAAG
>JBALTG010000269.1:0-558 GCA_036964625.1 Motiliproteus sp. | reverse complement strand
ATGATCGGCGCTCCTCTCTCTACTTTACGAAGCTGGGAGCAAGGTGTGCGCCAGCCAACAGGCCCTGCTCGCGCGCTGCTAGCAATCTTTCAGTCAGACCCGGCCCAAGCGTCTGAGCTTTTGCATCGTAGTGTTCAGCACTAATTAACCGATACTCGCAAAAAACCAATGGGGTCAGACTCGATTGAAACAGTTACCAAGACTGAAGGGAGCAGGTCTTGTTTCTACCTAACAAAGACAAGATGTTCTTCTGCAGGTTTGATAGCTCTAATCGAGAAGATTTTTAGTCTGCCCCTCATCAATCAGTTCCAGTAATACTCCATTCATCTTGTTGGGGTGGATAAAGCTGAATTCTCCGTTGCGAAACGGCCGGGGCGGGCCCACCAGTGGGTAGCTCTGATCTTCCAGTTCTTGGCAGGCCTCCTTGACGTTGTTGACGGCTAAGCTGAGCAGCATAATCCCTTCGCCCTGGTTTTTGATAAATCGAGCGACCTGGCCCTCGTCGGTTAATGATTCCATCAATTCCACCCCAACTTCACCAATATAATAACGGGCGAC
>JBALTG010000268.1:0-559 GCA_036964625.1 Motiliproteus sp. | reverse complement strand
ATAATGAGTTATATATATCAATTATGTTACAAATACATGTCATCTGTGTGACAAATCAACGCGCGTTTGATCACGCTTCGTGAAGAACCCAGTCGTTAGCAGATTCCTAAAACCGCGCACCTTATGTCCACTTCTTTAATTGGGCGATTACTCTCAAGCCCGGACTGAAGATCATTGAGGGCTGGTTTGGATCGGGAACTGCCCGTTGGTAGCTGCCTATCTTCCCCTATCTGATGTCGCCTTTGTCGCAGCTCCAGCCATGATCAGGCGCTCAGAACAGCAAAATCAGCGTCCGCTTAATCGATCCTAATGAGCAGGGAGGGTTGCTATGTTAGCAGAACCTGAGTGTCCATTTAGGGCCGGTAAGAGACGCTGAGCCTCTTTTCAGGCGATTTTTCTAGAACATGCTGACGTCAACCTGACAAAGCTCTTTGCAAGCATCGACTAACAGCTTTCTGAGATCAATATTTTCCATTTGTGGATTATATCGAATGACGGTATTTGATTGCCTGGTTGATAGTTTGGATCGAGTTAGTGCTTTGTTGTCTTAAAATCGCAG
>JBALTG010000267.1:0-562 GCA_036964625.1 Motiliproteus sp. | reverse complement strand
CTCGATGCGAGGATTGGAGAAAGTGTCAGGCGAATGGACGCTCGCCACGCTGGCGTGGAATGTGAAACGTATGAATGTACTGAGAATGGCGTGATAAAGAGGCGGTAAGCAGCCTTATGAAGCGTTAACGCGAAGGCAGAGCGGAATTATAAGAGTGGCAGGCAATGCGTTGGCGGAAATCATACTGCGGCAACCAGCCACTGATGTGCGCTCTGATAGCCGTATGCCTTATTTTATCCTCAAATTATGTCAGTTGAGCGTCAGTCCGACAGACTGCCGGGAAAGAAATAAGGGGACCGGATCATTCAGACTGCCCCTTCCCCATCGGTTCATGCAGGCTCTGTTTGGTTTAAAAGTTGCTGAGCTATACTCATGCTATGTCCCTTGTTTTGATTGGAGGCATCATGGAGCGCCTACAGTTTTTAAAGTGTCTCGAAGGCATCTACGCACTGACCAGCGAGCAAATATTGCTGCTTAAAACAGCGCTTGAGGATCTGGTGCAATCTGGTGCCCAGCAGTCAAAAGTGATGAGTCGCATCGAGCATAATTTTGCCAATAATCC
>JBALTG010000266.1:0-562 GCA_036964625.1 Motiliproteus sp. | reverse complement strand
GGTTACCGCACTTTCTGAGCGAGCTAAAACGCTGAAAGAGTTAGCGTCATCGAGTCGTTACTTCTATGAAGACTTTGCTGACTTTGATGAGAACGCTGCGAAGAAGCATCTTCGAGGTGTAGCGATGGAGCCGCTTAAACTTATTCAGGCAAAATTGTCACAACTGGAAGAGTGGAGCTTAGAGGCTATCCATCAAGCAATTGAAGACACCGCCAGTGAATTAGAGGTGGGTATGGGTAAAGTCGGTATGCCTTTACGCGTAGCGGTTACAGGCGCGGGTATGTCACCTGCTGTCGATCTAACCTTATTCTTGGTTGGAAAGGCTCGCTCTGAACAAAGAATCTCCAAAGCGATTGAATTTGTAGCAAATAGAATAAATTCCTAAAAAACGAGTTGACACTTTTGGGTGTGCTGCATAGAATGCGCCACGCAGTTGAGACACTGGTAGCAAATGCTTATAGTGCACTCAAAGGTGATTTAGTTAGTGAGGGGCCTTAGCTCAGCTGGGAGAGCGCAACACTGGCAGTGTTGAGGTCAGCGGTTCGATCCCGCTAGGCTCCAC
>JBALTG010000265.1:0-568 GCA_036964625.1 Motiliproteus sp. | reverse complement strand
CAGATGATCGCCAGCTCCTCCCTTTGGGCGCATCAGCTGGCAGTTGATCTTGCCTGGCTAATGGCCGCTTATGCGACAGAGCAGCCACCGTTACTGACTCTTCCACTGCTCCAGTTCATGCAGCATTTTCATGAAGTGCTAGCTGCCAACATTCCGTACGATATTTCTAGTAGGGGCTCCTGCGGCTCCATTTCAGGAGTTATGTATTACTGCTGTATCGACTTCGCCGACATCCCTAGCTGATTTTTAATCAGACCGATTAATGATCTTTATTTTTGAAAGCGGACACCGTAGCAATTTTGGCATTGTCTGTACTCTTAAGCTACGTTTCGATTTTCCTGTGTCGCATGCCATTGAACAGAAGAAGTTGCCAACGCCTGTGTCGCCCCCTTCCCCAAAACACTGTAGATAGAATTGATTCTTGCAAGGGCAAGGGGGATCTCGGTGCAGCCCAAAATGACACGTTCAACACCGCATTGAAGCATCTGGACCATGCAGCGATCCAGTATGGCTCCGCCCTCGTCGATGGCACCGAATTTAACCCTATATGTACCCTCCATCACCATGT
>JBALTG010000264.1:0-598 GCA_036964625.1 Motiliproteus sp. | reverse complement strand
TGGATCTTTAAGTTTTTCGGCCAATGCGTCCTTGACCATCTGCTGGTATGTACCCTCTACCGGCTTAGGTCCATAGTAAGCGTTGTTGAGATCATTTGGCGTTGGTTGCATGGCCCCACAACCTATCAGCCAAAATGAAGTGAATATGATCATGAACATCTTGTTCGGCATATCGTCCCCTAGTTATTTTCTCCTGGGAGCCTTCAGTTCTCACAGGTAAGCGTATCAAATAGAAGTAAATTCCCAAGTTACTAGTAGTAACTGTTAGAAGTCAACAATATTACTGGGTGTCACCCTAAAAGCGCTAACGTAGCGGCGACCAGTGCGGGCTAACTTCGAGCCTTCGGCTTTATTTTGTCAGGTCTGATCTGTAGATGAAGCAGCCGCCTCGCGTCCTCTCCTGAGTGACTATAAAGGGCCGACTATTGCCGCTGGCTAACTCAATGGGTCTAACATGTGCGACCGTTAGAGGCCTTGGGCAGGCACATTGCCGACGCCCAGTGAAATACCGGCTAGAAAGACCTGCTTTGTCCCATAATTCGTGATTTATGGGACAGGCCGTTTTTTTTGACGTATATCATCAGCTCATGACGCCCCG
>JBALTG010000263.1:0-605 GCA_036964625.1 Motiliproteus sp. | reverse complement strand
GCACTTTGCGGTCAACAGGGCAGGTACCTCTAATGAACAATTCATACAGAGGCCTGACTTATCGGCCAATCCGAAGCAGCAACTTAACGCCGGTTTCTCTATACGGACATTGCTTCGCCGAAAACGGCAGGGGGTTACCTATCGCATCGCGGTGGGTCCACATCAGGGGCGCAAGGTCTTTTCGCTACAAACCTTGCCCCCACAAGCAGAAACAGAAAGAGGCTCAGATAGAGTCGCACAGGTTACCGGGTTTTCCCTCCACGGAGGCTGGGCTCTCTGAGCCTCTCTGAGCTTCATGATAGATGTGAATTTTCGGGAAAAGGGCTTTTATTCTTCCTATACTCCACCGAACAGAGTCCAACCGCCCGCGTTTTCTAAAAGACTTCATCTATACTGATTCAAAATCAAATGAATAACTTCATTCAGGGCTGATGGAATGGACTCTTTGGATGTAGTTGTCATCGGATCAAGAATTGTGAACTGTAGTGCACTTGGTGACCTTTTAGCTCGTCTTGGTTTCCAGAGCAGATTTATCACACCTGAAACCTGGCTCCATCAAACTGCTGATTCTCATGAAAAAGTACTGTCGATCTTAGTTGTTGGAC
>JBALTG010000262.1:0-607 GCA_036964625.1 Motiliproteus sp. | reverse complement strand
GGCGTTTACCGCACCTCGTTAACTAGCCAGTTCGGTCTAGGGTAATCTTTCTGTCATTTGGCTTCTTTTTCTAAGCAACTGATATTCCTGTGTTAACGGTCTTTTGTCTTCCAGGTGTTAACATTTATGGCAGGACACCTGGGACACATCAGGACACCAGGGGAGGCGATGTGGTGTCCCGGTGTAACTGATTGATAGTAAAGGACACCACAGGACGCCTAGTTTCACGGGTATTGGCGGCCCCTTCCCCCGTTTGGCCTGTCGGCTAAGCGCTCAGATAAAGATAATTAGTGGTTGATTGCTTTTGTCTGTTTCTCTACGGAGGATACGCACTGATCTGCTCACTATCGGTTGAGTGTGTCGTTCGGGTTCGATGCTGCTGATCCGGCGATGATGATCGGTGCGACTTAAATTAATTATTTTTCTGCTGGCGGGTTCCGCTCTTGTCCTGGTGTTGATGGCTGAGCTGTCCAGGATTGGAAGGGGAATCCTCCCATTTTTAACTGATGCTAAAAGTAGGGGTTAAGCCACCATCAATTAGGGCCTGCCGCTGACCACCTGCGCGCTAATTTGATTTCAAGGACTAGGAATACCGCGCGCCCGCGAC
>JBALTG010000261.1:0-616 GCA_036964625.1 Motiliproteus sp. | reverse complement strand
AGGTGACTGGCTTTTTTGTATCTGCAGCTCGTGGTGAGTCTAGCGGTACCTGAGTCCGGCATACCGAGTTTGAGACTGGGTTAATTTTGTGTGCTGTTTTCAAATAGCAGAAACAAAAAAACCTCGCGATGCGAGGTTTGATGTTGAGTGCTTAAGGTCTTAAATTGCCTCAGACTCTGGTTTAAATGTTGCTACACCTAAACTAAATATTGGTGCCCGAACCCGGAATCGAACCAGGGACACGAGGATTTTCAATCCTCTGCTCTACCGACTGAGCTATTCGGGCAACGGGCGCTATTAAAAGGCTTTTACTGATTTGAGTCAACCAATTTTTGCTAAATGACGCTTTTTTTTGTTTGCACGTTGAATTATTCAGCGTTTAGCTGGAGAACTGAACAATTAGTCAAAACGGTAGAGAGAGGCGGGCTAGTATGATGGTTTGTTGTAAAAATGTGAATATAATTGAGCTTTCAACGGTTTGGTATTTACACGCCATAGAATCGTGATTTATTAGGAGAAATTACTTGGGGTTGCATACTCGTACTGTTTGGGCTGTTCAGCGTCACCCATTAGGACTGTTTGTCAGTATCATCTTTTTGATCCTGCTCTCTTTGCT
>JBALTG010000260.1:0-620 GCA_036964625.1 Motiliproteus sp. | reverse complement strand
CTTGGCGATAATGACCCAGGCGATTCGTGCTAGCTTGTTGGCTACCGCCACACAGGCTCTGTTGTGCCCCCTACGCTCGATGAGCGCTTGAGCCCAGCAACTAAAACGATCAGTTTTCACCGCTACATGCTGCAGTACCGCTCGCGCCCCATGAATAAATAGCGTCCGTAGATAGGTATTCCCTCGTTTGCTGATACCTAAGAGCGTATTTTTGCCGCCGCTGGAATGCTGCCGTGGCACTAACCCCAACCATGCTGAGAAATGCCTACCATTGACAAAATCATGACCATTGCCTGCCGCTGCAAAAACAGCGGTTGCCGTTAATGGGCCTATTCCAGGGGTATCCTGCAACCGCTTGCAGGATTCAAGAGACTTGCTCAGTGTTTGATTCTTTTGCTCGCACCGCTTGAGTTTAGTATCCAGCTCTACCAGCTCATCATAGAGCTCGGCGAAGGTCTCTCTGGCTAAGACGCTTAGGCTGTTCTCACTGTTTTCTAAAATACGAGGCAGTTTCTTGCGGACGGCAGCAACGCCTTTGTTTATGATAATTCCATATTCAGCCAGCAGCCCACGGATTTGATTCACCAGTGCCGTGCGGCCTTTTACCTGGCGATCTCGCT
>JBALTG010000259.1:0-623 GCA_036964625.1 Motiliproteus sp. | reverse complement strand
CGGTTACTCGGGTTACCTGCAGGTGGACGGTTACGCTGCGTACAACAATCTGGAGAATGTGGTGCCGGTAGGGTGCTGGGCGCATGCGCGACGCAAATTTGATGAAGCGATCAAACTTCTACCCAAAGAGAAACAGAAAACCGGTAAGGGGATGGTCGCCATCAATACCATCCAGAAGCTGTACAGGATCGAAAAACAGATCAAAGACCTCGATGCCGATGCTCGCAAAGCGGCACGACAAGAACAAGCGCTGCCGATCCTGGCAGGGTTCAAGCAATGGCTGGAGAAGAGTGAAGCCCAAGGATTACCGAAATCCAAAATGGGCACCGCGATCGGCTATTGCCTGAATCAATGGCCCAAGCTGATGCGCTATCTCGACGACGGCAACCTAGCGATCGATAATAATATCGCCGAGCGAGATATCCGTCCGTTTACCACCGGTCGCAAGAACTGGATGTTCTCCCAGACCCCACGCGGCGCCAACAATAGCGCAATCCTATACAGCTTGGTGCTCACGGCACGGGCGAATAGCCTGAACCCCTACCGCTATCTGGCAGCGCTCTTTACGCGCCTCCCGAATCTACGTGCTGACGACGATCTGAGTAGCCTGATGCCTTGGAATA
>JBALTG010000258.1:0-648 GCA_036964625.1 Motiliproteus sp. | reverse complement strand
GGTAAGCATCAGGGCGCTTTCTACACGTACACCCTATAGGAGGCTCTGAGCATCCATACAGCGGCATGTACGCCAAACCCTCAGCTAAGCCCTACTTCAAAGAGAACGATGCGCACAGAGCAGTACAGAGGCCTTTAAGGGGTGTCTGTATTGGTACGTAGCGTGTATGCCACAAGAACAGTATGTTTATGTACCGATGGCGAGCCTAATATAGGCACTCCTACAGCAACCCCTTCGCGTAACCCTTTTAACTTGTTTTTAGACTCCTCGCAGCCCTGCTAGCTTGAATTCTTATGTGTACTGCACCGAAGTAAGACCGAACCGCCGACTCGAGGATTTTCAATCCTCTGCTCTACCGACTGAGCTGCAATTGGTGTGTACCGCACCGAAGATGTTTATAGGTTATATGGTCAATATCGAACCCATGATTAGCTTCCTTACAGCGGTGCCATGCCAAGGTGGCGAGCTAAGCCTAAGGTGTAGATAATCCAGATCTAAATTAATCACACCAGAGGATTTAGGTGATGGATATTGCCCGTATTGCTATGTTGTCCATGTTTCTTGTGTTCGCTAGCGCAGCGAATGCAACGAAGTTCGAATATAAGATAATCACTACTAGTGATGATGGCAATGATTCCCGTGTCCTAA
>JBALTG010000257.1:0-654 GCA_036964625.1 Motiliproteus sp. | reverse complement strand
CGTTTGAAATCCGGCGAGGCAGCCCTCTCTCCAGCGCTTTAACTGCTCTGGATATAAACCTTTCTCTCGGCAGTACTGACTTAATTCAGACTCCGACAGCGCGGCGGTTTCAACGATTACGGCCAGCTTCGTTTCGGCTGACCAGTCTTCTGTAGAAGATGTTTTTCCTGGCACGGGTAGTCCTAGTTTTCTGGCTTTATTTCGCCAATGATAAAGCGTATTCACTGAAATGCTCTCCTGTCGCGCCACCTCCGCCGCACTCATACTCTGCGGCGGTAGTAACTTCTTCAGGATTACATCTTTACGTTCACTGGAATAACGGGCCATTCCTCGCTCACTATCCGCCCCTGTCTTTATTGATTATGAGGGGTGACAACTATCCTGACACAGGGGGCCTGTTGTCGGTCAGCCTCCTAATGGAATAACCCCTGGAGGGCGAGTCTGAAAGAGCGCTCTTAGCTGTTTTTGACAGCCACCATCGACGGGGCCTTCAGGGTCGGAGATAAAAACAATGGTAGCTCTAGGCTCAGGATGTAGCCGACCGCCTTGACCAACTCTCTTGCTAAAGCCACCACATCATCAACCATTCTTCCTTGGCGCTGCAGTCTCGCCTGGTGTATTAGGAACTGAACCTGGTGGTCATTGGTTGGATAG
>JBALTG010000256.1:0-664 GCA_036964625.1 Motiliproteus sp. | reverse complement strand
ATTGGCGCTGAAAGCTCGCCATTTTTAACCATTTCGTTAAAGGCTAATGCCAAACGAGCTCGGTCTTTAAGACCTACCCAGCAGATACGTGCAGGCAGACCTTGGAAAGCGATACGCTCGCGCGCCATATCTAGCCAATTGTGTAGTTGTGGATTATCAGGAATAAGCTCTTTCACTTTGGCGTCTGTCTTATAGATATCTTCCGGGTCGCCAGAAAGTGCCACCCAACGGAATGGACCAATGCCTTCACAAAATAGTGGTCGTACATAGGCAGGCACAAAACCTGGGAAATCGAATGCGTTCTCGACACCCTCTTCAAACGCCATTTGACGAATGTTGTTGCCGTAGTCGGTGGTCGCCGCGCCAGCCGCTTGCAGTGCTAGCATTGCCCTAACTTGAACAGCCATCGATTGCTTAGCCGCTTTGACGACGGCCGCTTCATCGGTTTTACGCATTTCTATCGCTTGCTCAAGCGTCCAGCCTTGTGGCAAGTAACCGTTGAGAGGATCGTGTGCTGACGTTTGATCAGTCACCACATCAGGGGTGATACCACGCTCAACGAGTTCTGCAAATATGTCTGCCGCATTACCGAGTAGGCCAACCGATACAGGCTTGCCACTGCTGTTAGCGTCTTCAATCATCGCCAAGGCTTCATCAAGTGAAG
>JBALTG010000255.1:0-672 GCA_036964625.1 Motiliproteus sp. | reverse complement strand
CCAGATAAATCGATTTGAAGGGTTGGACGCGCTAAGCAAACTCAAGAGCATTACTATTGCTTATAACCCAATCAACAGTATGGTCGGTTTAGGAAACAAGCCGTACCTTGAAAACCTGACTATATATCGTACAAAAATATACAAACTTGAAGATTATGCGTCACTCAAAAAAATGTCTATCGGTGTCAATGGTGATTTTTCGTTTGAAGACAATAAGGATGCATTAAAAGCGCTTAAAAGACAGCATGTAAGAGTAGAGCGCATCTGATCTTGAAGGAAAGGCATGCGAGCAGAGGGGTCAAGTCTTGCCTTTTGCCCCAAGCCTAGCAAGCAGATGCTGGCAACCGCCATCGCGCGCGTGAGAAAAGGGGACGGAGGGATTAAAAAATATTCCCTCCGTCCCCTTTTCCGCACGGGACTGCTACGGCAGCTACGTCAACAAGCTGCTCGTCAAGGAGCTGTTCGACGGTGGCGGTCGCCACGACCGCCATATCCGGCTGATGAACGGGGTGATGTATGTGTTTGGTCTGCTTAATACCACCACCGATACAGAGAAGGCAGCAGCGACACGGGTTAACCGGGCGGTAGTCACCGGCGGTTCAAATCGGCTGTCTGTGATAAAAGCAAAAGAAGCGGTGAGAGATCATTTGCAAAAAAGCTTCTCGCAACGAC
>JBALTG010000254.1:0-693 GCA_036964625.1 Motiliproteus sp. | reverse complement strand
ACGCCGCACCCCGATCGTCATCCCCAGCGTCATCGACAGGGTCATACAGAGCCCGGGCGTGGCGGAAACGAACAGAAACGTGGGGATGAATACCGCCAGCAGGGTGGTATCGATCAGGGAATCAAGCATGGCGTCAAGTCCACAAAAAGAGGGCTAAGACTACAGCTGGATTCACTCGAAAACCAGCGGCCGAGTGGCGGCAATCAGATCGTCAGGCCACAAGGGGACGAGGAAAACAGATCTGTACCCTTTTTATGGCCCCTTTGTTACTTTTTGCCTGCTTACTCACAACGCTCAGCCATGATGCCGCCGATCTATTCTCGCGAGCCCGGAGGATGCGGTGAGATTGCGAACCGTATCCATTAAAACGTAGCTCTTAAATTCTTGTCGCGTAGGCATCGCCGACCCCGGGCTGATGCGGTTCGTGCCTCACCACATCCTACGCGAGTGTAGTCGAGTAATAAGGTTTTATACTGAGGTTCGCTAAGTCCCATGTTGCCGCTCAATCATCCAGGACTGCTGGAATAACGTTACATGCTCAAAGTGGATCACGAGCCGTTTGCGGCAAATTATTAGCAAAAGGATCTACAACCCAAGTGGCCGGTAGGCTCAAGAGCTGCCGTTTAAACTGGGGCTGCCTGATCTACCGCGAGCGACAGTAGTCGGCCCTAGGAGCCACTTGGGGTCTGTGAC
>JBALTG010000253.1:0-700 GCA_036964625.1 Motiliproteus sp. | reverse complement strand
CCTGTATGAGATAGCTAAGATATAAGATATAAGACAATAGACTCGTATAGAACGTTTCAGTTCAAGAAAATAATTAGAGGGTAATGAAGAGGGCTTCAAGGCTTAGGCGTGACCTCATCTTGGCAAGGTTGCGCTCTACCAACTGAGCCAGTGTCGCATGCTGTAAAAAGGACAGATAAATAAAAAGCCCCGACATTTCTGTCGGGGCTTCGTATTTGGAGCGACACACGAGGCTCCCGATCTTCAAGGCTTAGGCGTGACCTCAACCTTGGCAAGGTTGCGCTCTACCAGCTGAGCTAGTGTCGCATGCTGGCACCCTCTTTTCAGAGAATCTCAGACTTTAATAGATGGTGCCCCGGGCCGGACTTGAACCGGCACAGCGCGAACGCCGAGGGATTTTAAATCCCTTGTGTCTACCAATTCCACCACCAGGGCACGCAATTCTTTATTGCGATGCTCCTAACCAATGTGCTTTATAAAAAGCGGTTAGACACCATCTTTATAACGATCTGCCAATGTAACGTGACCGTTAGTACAAAATTTGGAGCGACACACGAGGCTCGAACTCGTGACCTCAACCTTGGCAAGGTTGCGCTCTACCAGCTGAGCTAGTGTCGCATATTATTCTCAAGGAATAATGGAGGCGCGTCCCGGAGTCGAACCGAGGTACACGGATTTGCAATCCGCTGCATAGCCACTC
>JBALTG010000252.1:0-705 GCA_036964625.1 Motiliproteus sp. | reverse complement strand
ATCGTCAGGCTCTTAAATTAAAACGCCCCTGTAGATTACTCTGCAGGGGCGTTTTAATTTAAGAGCCTGAAGGCTTGCCCCATGAGCGAAGCGATTTCTTTGGGTACGAGAGCCCACCCCTCTTTATGGGTGTGACCTACTCTGTGACTGCCTCTGGCAATCATCCTTCGGACCGCCCTATGGGCGTCTAGCGCCAGAGGCGCTATCACATGCTGCCTGTAGTTAAAATATCCCATCGTATCCCAAATAAAAAAGGCCCATCCAATGGATGAGCCTTCTTATTTAAGAGCCTGACGATGACCTACTCTCACATGGGGAAACCCCACACTACCATCGGCGATACTGCGTTTCACTACTGAGTTCGGGATGGGATCAGGTGGTTCCACAGCTCTATGGTCGTCAGACAAACTGGTTTTAAGGGGTAGTGGTCTTATCTAGCACTTGCTGTGCCTCTACTTACCTCAAATTAGGTCGATAAATGTAATAGCCTTATCTCAATCTTGTACATGTAGTGATTTCAAGCAAATGATCCTGCTTATATCTTACATATTAAAACTCGTTTCTCGCATAAATCTGTCATCTGATGATCTAGATAAACTCGATTATATGGTCAAGCCTCACGAACAATTAGTACTGGTTAGCTTCACGCCTCACAACGCTTCCACACCCAGCCTATCAACGTCGTAGTCTTCAACGGTTCTTTAG
>JBALTG010000251.1:0-715 GCA_036964625.1 Motiliproteus sp. | reverse complement strand
CTGAGGGTTGATATTCGCTTTGCTCAAGTTGAGTTTTACACTGTTGCCAACCGCCTTGTTGCATCCAAAGTGGGAAGGCGTCGATGGTCATGCCATCGATACCTGCCGCGCCTTTATTGGCTTTAACTTGCCGCCACGCTCGGTGTAAATTCTCAGGTTCGAGTAGTTGCTGGAATAAATCGCTGTTGAAGGCCGGTTGCAGATCAATACGCTGCTGATAGTAATCGTCTGGCGACGTAGTGGGTATCGACAAGTGTGACAAGACTCCTACTTCTTCTAAATGTTCAGGCCTTCACCATGTCCCATCCATTACGATGGGCGTTGGGCTACTCGGCAACAAGCTCCTGCGTTGCTCTACCTCCTGCATCCATGCAGTCGTATGCCGTCTGCTGACTTCTACTTAATCACACGCCGAGTTACCCCGTCATGCGCTATCGGTTTTGACCGCCACGGATGGTGGAAATGCAGATATTGCAGGAGCAATATATCTGCCATCTGATTCGCTCTTTTCAGTCGATGAAGCTGAAAAGCCAAGGCACTTATAAACCAGAGCCTCACTGGTTAACTTTTCACAAGTACTTAGCGATCGCCTGTTAAACAGATCTCCCCACTCTTTATTGATAGAGAGGGAACATGAACTTTCTTTGCACTGCTGCATCATTTACGGTGGCCATTAGATCACGTGATTTCGTCGTCTTGTACCCTTGCTTCGCGG
>JBALTG010000250.1:0-726 GCA_036964625.1 Motiliproteus sp. | reverse complement strand
CGCCAAGCGCTATTTTCTTGTTCTGATCAGGATTTAAGCTAATCAATATAAGTAACATGAAAGATGTTTATATCCAAGGCTTTATTTTTGTTCAATGGTGCTATAAAACCATACAAATAACTCAAATCTTGAGCAAACAAATAAAAAAAGCAAATCAAGTGTAGACGGGGGGGCGTTTTATCCATAATATATGCGGCGCTAACAAGGCAGGCACCCATAGCTCAGCTGGATAGAGCGCACCCCTCCGGAGGGTGAGGCCGAGGGTTCGAATCCTTCTGGGTGCACCAGAGTGGAAACGGCAGTTTTGTTAGTAGGAAATATCAGTGGTGATTGTAGCTCAGTTGGTAGAGCCCCGGATTGTGATTCCGGTTGTCGTGGGTTCGAGCCCCATCAGTCACCCCACTCATTCTGTAAAGAAGTTCAAAAAGCGACCCTAGGTCGCTTTTTTTACGCCTGTAAATCATGCTTTGAGGCTCGACTCCAGCGCATTCGATAGCTATAATGTCGCGTCTTGATAATTATCAGCTAAGAGTGACCAGTGCCGAACATCAGTGTTTATGCGCATTTTGGTTAAATTTACGAGTCAAGAAACGAATACCTTAGTAGTTGATTTTTCGACTATTACAAAGGACGATAGACATATTTCGAGGTAAAAAAATGCAAGTTTCTGTAGAAACCACACAAGGTCTAGAGCGTCGCCTAACTATTTCGGTACCTGCTGAGCAG
>JBALTG010000249.1:0-741 GCA_036964625.1 Motiliproteus sp. | reverse complement strand
GACTGCAATCACTTTTTAGCGCTTGCTCATAGACACGCTCAATCATTGTTTTACCAGCTATGTCTGCCAGCGGCTTACCCGGTAAGCGCGAAGACGCGAATCGCGCTGGGATAATCACACTAAATGTCATAATGTTTGGTCTCGTAGCTGTTCTAAAGCAAGCCTAAATTTAGATAAAAAAATGGCTGGTAATTGTGCATCCACGCTCAAATACCACAGTTTATCACTGGAAAATTCACGACACTTAACCGCATCTTTCTCGGTCATTAGTACCGGTAGACTATCGTCAAATGCTAGCTCTGCTGGGGTAATCTTATGGTGATCAGAAAATGCTTTGTGGGTTTTAACGCTGACTTTTAACTCAGCAAGAGTATTGAAAAAACGCTGCGGATTACCGATACCCGCAATCCCATGACAGCTTAAACCAGCCCATTGATCTAAAGATTTGGTCTCCCCCGTTTTAACATTAACAAAGTGCTCTGCGTGTAAACCAAATCTATTTGACGCTCCTGCTGAATAAGACCACTGACCGCCATTAACCAGCACAAAATCGACTTCGCTTAATCGCTGCGCAGGTTCTCGTAGCGGCCCTGCCGGTAATAAGCGTCCATTACCCAAACCTCGCTCGCCGTCAACAATGGCTAATTCTATATGCCGGACCAAAGCATAATGCTGCAAGCCGTCATCGCTAATAATAAGATCACAATCTGACACTGCCAGCAAATACTTAGCCGCCGCCAC
>JBALTG010000248.1:0-762 GCA_036964625.1 Motiliproteus sp. | reverse complement strand
CCCAACCATGCTGAGAAATGCCTACCATTGACAAAATCATGGCCATTGCCTGCCGCTGCAAAAACAGCGGTTGCCGTCAGTGGGCCTATTCCAGTGACCTCCTGCAACCGCTGGCAAGATTCAAGAGACTTGTTCAGTGCGTGAATCTTTTGTAGGCACTGCTTGAGTTTCGTATCCTGTTCTACCAGCTCATTATAAAGCGCGTTGAAGGTCTCTTTGGCTAAGACGCTTAGGCCGCTCTCGCTGTCGTCGAAAATACGCGGCATTTCATTGCGTACGGCAGCAACGCTTTTTTTTATGATGATTCCATATTCAGCCAGTAGCCCTCGGATTTGATTCACCAGCGCAGTACGGTCTTTGGTTAGGCGATCATGCTGTCGATGGATCATCTGGACATCCTGTTGCTCTACCGATTTTATCGGTACGAAGCGCATTCTTGGTCGCTGCGCGGCTTCGGCGATGGCCTCAGCATCGTTGTAGTCATTCTTATTCCCCTTCACAAAGGGCTTTACATACTGCGGGGCAATTAGCTTGACGTCATGGCCTTGGGCCTTCAGAACACGCGCCCAGTAATTAGCGCTGCCGCAGGCCTCCATGGCAACCACACAGGGCTCTAAACGGCTGAAGTAAGCGGCCACCTCGTGGCGTTTCAGCATCTTCTTACGAACCAGCTTGCCCGCTCTGTTGACGGCAAACAGATGAAAAACCGATTTTGCGATATCCAACCCAATTACGCTAATATTCATGATGACTCACCCCTTT
>JBALTG010000247.1:0-779 GCA_036964625.1 Motiliproteus sp. | reverse complement strand
CGCGGGCGTCGTCGAAGTTCATTACGCAGGTTGCGTTACCCTTGATCCCCATCTTGTGTTCCAGGGATCCGACGCTGACGCTGTTACGCTCCCCGAGGCTGCCGTCATCGCCAACGTTGAACTTGGGCACGATAAACAGCGAGATCCCCTTGCTGCCCGCCGGGGCGTCGGGGAGGCGCGCCAAGACGATATGGACGATGTTGTCGGCCATATCGTGGTCGCCGGCGGAGATAAAGATCTTGGACCCGCTGATGGCATAACTGCCATCGCCGTTGGGGGCCGCCTTGGTCTTGAGCTGTCCCAGATCGGAGCCGGCGTTGGGCTCGGTCAGACACATGGTGCCGGTCCAGTTGCCCTCGATCAGCCCCGGCAGAAATCGCGCCTTCTGTTCATCGGTACCGTGGGTTTCCAAGGTAGCCATGGCGCCGTGGCTGAGTCCCGAGTAGAGGCACCAGGACCAGCTGGCCGAACCGACCATCTCGGTCATGACGATACCCAGCGATTCAGGCAGCCCCTGGCCGCCGAACTCCGGCATCTGCGCCAGCGAGGGCCAGCCGCCTTCGCGGTAGGTCTGATACGCCTCTTTGAAGCCATCAGGGGTGGTAACCACTCCGTTTTCCAGGCGACAGCCCTGCTCGTCACCGACGCTGTTCAGCGGCGCCAACACCTGTTCGGAAAACTTGGCGCCCTCCTCCAGGATGGCGTCCACCAGGTCGGGACTGGCGTCGTCGCCACCGGGCAGTTGCGCGTAGTGCTGCTCGAACCCAAGCAGCTCGTTG
>JBALTG010000246.1:0-781 GCA_036964625.1 Motiliproteus sp. | reverse complement strand
AGGCTCTGGTTTATAAGTGCCTTGGCTTTTCAACTTCATCGATTGAAAAGAGCGAACCAGATGAAAACCGATAGCGCATGGCGGGGTAACTTGGCATGTGATTAAGCAGAAGTCAGCAGACGGCATACGACCCCATGGATGGGGGAGGTAGAGCGACGCAGGAAGCCAAAGCCGAGTAGCCAAATGCCCAGCGTAATGGCTGGGACAGGGTGAAGGCCTGAACCTGAAGATCAGTGAGGAGTCTGTGCAGCTCAGTTGCTCCATGCCCGACCGGGTTAAGGAGTGTTGGCGCAAAAGCAGAAACCAGCATTGGGGTAAGTTTGGAGCTAATCGGCCAGCTTGCTTTAAACGTCTTTGGGAAACGCCCTGTGCGGACCCGCATGCAGGGTGTTGTGGGGGCTGAGGGTTAGAGACCCTCGGCTACCCGATTAGCTATACTCTTCCGTGCGCAACAATGCTCTGAATTAATTCCCCAAGCTCTCCAATAATTTTGGAACATGATCTGAAAATGCTTTTTTTCCCATTCTTTATTATGCTGCTCCTCGTCAATATTACTACTAACGAAAGCGCCAAGTGCAAAAATGTAATTGTAAGAAGGCATTTTAGTATCTTTGAATGCACGCTCAATTTGTTTACAAAGGCTACTTTTAAGATAGAGCTTATTTCTAGGAATACATCTCCAAAACTTTTTGTGCTGCAGATCAAACGTAATCGTCCAATCTAACCCACATTCCAAACAGATCCACCTATCTGGATAATCCCTCCGGTCATCAAACCGGAG
>JBALTG010000245.1:0-821 GCA_036964625.1 Motiliproteus sp. | reverse complement strand
ACCCAAGCAAGCGGTTAATATGCTTATTTGTGGCCGCAGCGACATGGGCTATAAAGCTGTAGTCAACGGTACCCACCTTGGCCTTATTTTTAAAGACGAAGTTATACGCCCGCTGCGTCTAGGCCAAGAGCTAAAAGGCTATATAAAAAATATTCGCGAGGACAAACGGATAGATCTTTGCCTGCAATTTAATGGTCAAGAAGCACGCGATGAATTAAGTGAAATCATTTTAAAAGATTTGAAAGCCTGCGACGGCGTTTCAACACTTACCGACAAAAGTGATCCCAAAGAGATTTTTGCTCGCTTTAAAGTCAGCAAATCAAATTACAAACGAGCGCTAGGTGTACTGTACAAACAGAAACTGATTGTTATCGAAAAACATCAAATCACCTTGGTATAAAGCATGTCGATCAACATTCAATGGTTTCCCGGCCACATGCACAAGGCCGCCAAAGAAGTTAAAGAAGCCCTACCTTCAACCCATATTTTTATCGAAATACTCGACGCTCGTATTCCGTTCAGTAGCCAAAACCCTATGCTGGCAGATATTCGTAAAGACAAGCCATGTATTAAAGTTCTTAACAAAAGCGACTTAGCTGACCCAGAATCTACTGCTATTTGGCAAGAATACTTAGAACGTGAGCAAGGCGTTAAAACGCTGGTAATGTCATCAGTTGAACATCCTGAACGAATCAAACTACTGCCAGACATTTGTCGACAAATGTTGCCCGATAAAGATCAAAGTATCAAAAACATCAACGCTATGATTATGGGAATACCCAACGTCGGAAAATCTACCATTATCAACACCTGGTCTGGCC
>JBALTG010000244.1:0-831 GCA_036964625.1 Motiliproteus sp. | reverse complement strand
GGCCGCCTCGACCGGCATCATCGGTGCCTCGGTGGTGTTATTGGCGGTGATGTCACTGCCGGCGATGATGAAACAGGGCTACTCCAAGCCGCTGGCACTCGGCACCATCGCCTCCGCCGGTACCCTGGGGATCCTGATTCCGCCGAGCATCATGCTGGTGATCATGGCCGATCAGCTGGGTCTTTCGGTGGGCGACCTGTTTATGGGCGCGGTCTTCCCGGGCTTGATGCTGGGCGCAATGTACATTTTTTACATCGTCATGGTGGGGGTTTTCAGCCCCGAATCGGCGCCGATTCCAGAGGATGCCAAGCGCGTCACCTGGCGCGCCTTTATCGGCCTGATGAAGGCGATGCTACCGACCCTGGCGCTGATCTTCGTGGTCTTGGGCTCGATCTTCGGCGGTATCGCCACCCCCACCGAAGCCTCCGGCGTCGGCGCCTTGGGTGCCTCGCTATTGGCGCTGTACAACCGTCGGTTCAGCATTCCGGTACTCAAAGAGGTGATGCAGGGTACCTACAACACCACCGCCTATATCTTTTTGATCTTTATCGGCGCTACCTGCTTTGCCCTGGTGCTGCGCGAACTGGGCGGTGACGAGCTGATTGAGTCGTTCCTGACTGGGCTACCGTTCGGCCCCTACGGCATCATCGCCTTTATCCTGTTTATCATCTTCCTACTCGGGTTTTTCCTCGACTGGATCGAGATCACCCTGATCATCCTGCCGCTGCTGGCCCCGGTGGTGACGGCATTGGGCTTTGATATCGACGGCCACGGGGTGGTCGATAATCCCGAGCTGGTGTGGTTCGTGATGCTGGTGGCGATGACCCTGCA
>JBALTG010000243.1:0-840 GCA_036964625.1 Motiliproteus sp. | reverse complement strand
ACCGTACGCGGTAGTTTGGACACCTCAGGTGTATCAGACCGTCGTCAGGGTCGTTCTAAATACGGTGCTAAGCGTCCTAAGTCTTAACGTTTTCCGTTAAGTAAGGCCAAGCTAGTTTTTATTGAGATTCCAGTTTTGGGGTCCCTGAAGCATACGGAGAAATTGTTATGCCAAGACGTCGCGTTGTAGGACAACGTAAAATCCTACCAGATCCAAAGTTCAACAGTGAGTTGCTGGCTAAGTTCATCAACGTCATTATGCAGGACGGCAAAAAGTCGACTGCAGAAAGAATTATTTACAAGGCACTAGATACCGCTTTCGAAAAGAAAGGCGAAGCTCATCTAGTTATCCTTGAAGCAGCCCTGGACAATGTGCGTCCAACCGTCGAAGTTAAATCTCGTCGTGTTGGTGGTTCTACATACCAGGTACCATGTGAAGTTCGTCCAGTGCGTCGTAACGCACTAGCGATGCGCTGGTTGGTTGAAGCTGCACGTAAGCGTGGTGAAAAATCTATGGCGTTACGTCTAGCCGGTGAAATGCTAGACGCATCAGAAAACAAAGGTACTGCTGTTAAGAAGCGCGAAGACGTGCATCGTATGGCAGAAGCAAACAAAGCGTTTGCTCATTACCGCTGGTAATATCTTGGCGTGGGCTTTGTCCCACGCCTTACTTGCATTGCTAACACTCAGGTTTTAGCTAAGAGGGTATAAATCGTGGCTCGTACAACTCCAATTGAGCGTTACCGTAATATCGGTATTGTCGCTCATGTTGACGCTGGTAAAACCACCACAACTGAACGTGTTCTATTCTACACCGGTATGTCTCATAAGATCGGTGAAG
>JBALTG010000242.1:0-977 GCA_036964625.1 Motiliproteus sp. | reverse complement strand
AGCCACTACAGTAATGCGTAATCGCAATCGAAAAAAAGCTGGAACTCGCCCACTTCAATGCTGTGCTCTGAAAATAAGCACTTTATTCACAATATTATATTTCACACATCGGTTTAGAATTAGGCTTGTTGGACACAACTCAGCCATACCAGCAAAAACCTACGGTAGCCTACTGATCTTTTACTGCTTGTGAGACGCTTTAAAACTCTAGAAGTGCCTGCTTTATAGAGCGCATATCGGCCACACTGCTATCGTGCCTGCGATGTTAACGCTAAAACCTGTTAAGTCGTAGATCAGCTAACTCAAAAAACCATAAATCGCAGACGTAAAAAAGCCCGTTGCGTTAGCAACGGGCTATTCACTCTCTTTCGAGAAATTAGGCGCCTGGAAATGACCTACTCTCACATGGGGAAACCCCACACTACCATCGGCGATACTGTGTTTCACTTCTGAGTTCGGAATGGGATCAGGTGGGGCCACAGCTCTATGGTTTCCAGACAAATTCGGTAAATTTGAAAAGCTGTTACTCACCAAAGGCAAGTAAACGAAATT
This sequence comes from Motiliproteus sp., assembly GCA_036964625.1. Taxonomy (GTDB): domain Bacteria; phylum Pseudomonadota; class Gammaproteobacteria; order Pseudomonadales; family Balneatricaceae; genus Motiliproteus. The sequence goes on along the minus strand of JBALTG010000242.1, from coordinate 425 downwards.
TATTATTGAGTTCACACTACATTAAGTGCTTGTTCTAATTCTGATGATGTAAAAACATCAGTCTCATACAAAACCCATCAGGGTTGTATGGTTAAGCCTCACGAGTCATTAGTACAAGTTAGCTCAACGCCTCACAACGCTTACACACCTTGCCTATCAACGTCCTAGTCTCGAACGGCTCTTTAGAGGAATTAAATTCCTAGGGATGACTCATCTTAGGACTCGCTTCCCGCTTAGATGCTTTCAGCGGTTATCGATTCCGAACGTAGCTACCGGGCAATGCTATTGGCATAACAACCCGAACACCAGCGGTTCGTCCACTCCGGTCCTCTCGTACTAGGAGCAGCTTCCTTCAATCATCCAACGCCCACGGCAGATAGGGACCGAACTGTCTCACGACGTTCTGAACCCAGCTCGCGTACCAC
>JBALTG010000241.1:0-994 GCA_036964625.1 Motiliproteus sp. | reverse complement strand
TAGTCAACGCTCGTTTATTGAGGAACACCTGTAGGGCGCCAATAAGCGAAGCGCATTGCGCCGGATGATCTTTGCCGCAATACTGATGTCATGCCTGATTATCGACGCGCTTGGCAGCCAGGCGGCACCTATTTCTTTACCGTAAATTTGCTGCAACGGCACGGCAACGAGTTGCTGACTCATCACGTCGATTCGTTGCGGCGAGTGGTCATATCGGTAAAAAAACGCCACCCCTTTCGGATCCATGCCTGGGTGGTGTTACCTGAGCATCTACATTGTGTCATTGAATTACCACCAGGCGATGCAGATTTTTCCTTGCGTTGGCGATTAATCAAGATGGAATTCTCAAAATCATTACCGGCTCTAGAGCATCGAACAGAAGTGAGGCAAAGGCGGAGGGAGCGAGGTATTTGGCAGCGACGCTTCTGGGAGCACCTGATCTGCAATGCTGCAGATTATCAGGCGCATATGGATTATGTGCATATCAACCCAGTCAAGCATGGGCTTGTTTCTCGAGTTGCTGACTGGCCCTATTCGACGTTCCATCGCTTGGTCAGCCTGGGCGTGTATCCTCATGACTGGGCCGGAGGGGATGAGGACGAGCTTGCTTACAGCGATTAACATACGGCGCAATGCGCTTCGCTTATTGTCGCCCTACACCCAGCTCCCTCCTTGTCGTTCGGCAAGGGGGGCTGCAGTCACGAATGAACGCTTTATAGCAGGAGCCGCCTAGGATTCTTAAGGATAGGGCGGCGCATATCTTTAAGGTGCCCGAGAGGGCGCAAACGTTGATATCGAGCAGGTAGGGGGCGCATAGTCAACGCTCGTTTATTGAGGAACACCTGTAGGGCGCCAATAAGCGAAGCGCATTGCGCCGGATGATCTTTGCCGCAATACTGATGTCATGCCTGATTATCGACGCGCTTGGCAGCCAGGCGGCACCTATTTCTTTACCGTAAATTTGCTGCAACGGCACGGCAACGAGTTGCTGACT
>JBALTG010000240.1:0-1239 GCA_036964625.1 Motiliproteus sp. | reverse complement strand
GGCAAGAGGTTAACGCTTTAATCGCAACTGAACTAGGCTGGTTAGTAGTGCATGCCCAAGGGAAAAACTACATATCAAATAGCTGCTTAACCGCACAGGCAATTGATTTCCTTACGGCCAAATTAGACCTCTTAATCAACTAAAAATAAAAAGGGTCAAACGTAGTTGATTCTTCATTTAGGTCGGGGCAGGTTAGGGGGCTCTGTATCAATGGTGCGCCAGACCGGCCCTGACCGATCAGAAACGGCATTTTGGGCGTCTTTTCGGTATGGCTCGCGGATCTCCGCGTCTATTACCCCTTTTATACGTGATGGCCGCTCGCTACCCCTGGCCCGACTCAGGCCAGTTTCCCCAGCTATCCGCGCTGTCGGTCCTGGCGCTGAAGCCCTGCCGCTTCAACGCCCACAGGTGCTGACTGCAAAGCGCATCGAAGCACTTCTGTTGCCAGGTATTCATGGGTACACTCCGGATTAGTCATGCCTAGGGTGGGCATTCAGGAACTCAGTGGGGGCGAAGAGGCTTTTCCTGCCGCTAGCGGCTTCGTTCAATAATAAAATTCAGTCGATGCAAAAAACGCGCGGCTGATTTAGGCGTTAATGGGTAAGCAAGGTGTTGGGATTATGCGCTACGAATCAAAACCAGAAACATCCAAAGCGATAGCAATTTTCACGGCTACTTTTGGCGTAATTCTGATTTACTTTGCGGGCTTCGTGGCGTCAGGGCTAGCCAGCGTTGTTCTTATTTTACTCGGGTTAGCCCTGTTGGTTTTGACCATGGTCGCCGCAACTGCAAATTATTCAGTTTCTATCAATCGAGAGAGGGGACTGGTTGTCAAAGAATTCACTTCGCGCATTGCCAGTCGCAAATGGCAGAATCGTATAGGTCAGTTCAATTCGGTTCGTATTCGCACGGGTGGCAGAGGCGGGTTCGGTGAAGGCATTGTCGTGTATTCCGCTGAACTGATAGGTCAGCGAACGCTCCGAATAACACCGTGGTTTACCGAAAGGGCCAAGGTTGAATGGGAGGCGAAAGCAATCTCAGAGTATTTAAATATTCCACTGCGAACCACTAGAAAATGAGCGAAGCGCCACCTAACGAGTCAATCAGCGACTGCCCTTCGGGCTCGGACTTCCACCGGCCCGTTATTGAAGTATCAAATGTTTCCTGATTACCCACAAAGCTCAGCCAAGATGCAGCCGATCTATTCTTTCTGCATAAACCAACAACCCAAGCATGCAT
>JBALTG010000239.1:0-1262 GCA_036964625.1 Motiliproteus sp. | reverse complement strand
AGCGGTGCTTGGTGCCTCGTGGGCTGTCTCAAGCGAGGAGCGAATTATACATTTCATCTCCGGGTAGTCAACGCTTATTTTGCGTTGTTTTTCGAAGCGGTAACTCAAACTCTTTACCTAAACATCTGCTTCGAAAAACGCGCTCTGAAGTACTTAAAAGACCCTCGGGACGCTGACTCCGTTTCCGCCTTGGCGTTAACGAGGGGCGCATTCTACAGACCCCTGCGTTGGCGTCAACAGCGTGGATCAATATTATTCAAACATTTTCCGCATGCAGCATGCTGCTACCAATTAAAATGATTCAACGCCCCGTGCCCACGCCCCAGCGTAAACCGATCCGCCGTCGCCAGTGCCCGGGTCAGGTAGCCCTTTGCGGCAGAGATCGCATCGGGCAACAACATCCCTTTCGCCAGATTGGCCGCAATTGCCGAAGCCAACGTACACCCCGTCCCGTGATTATTTTGCACCTCCAGCCGCGGCGTGCTGTAGCGATGCAGTCGCCCGTCCAACCACAGCAGATCTACACAATCTTCACCTGACCGGTGCCCACCTTTCAGCAGCACAGCCCCCACTCCCAATTTCGCCACCGCCCGAATCGCTCGCTCGGGCTCGGAATCAACCTCCTCCTGACTGACACCCGCCAGGCACGCGGCCTCCGCAACATTGGGCGTTAATAGTGTCACACGTGGAAACAAGCGCTCTATCATCCGCGCTTTACCTGGCACGTCCAACAACTCACGGCCACTGCTTGAAATAAGCACGGGATCCAACACTACCGGCAGATCCGGATAACGCTCCAACACATCGCAAACCGAGTCAACGACAGCCACCTGCCCCAGCATCCCGATTTTGATCACCGCAACCGGCAGATCCTGCAGCACAGTCAGCATCTGCTGCTGCACCATTAACGGCGACACAGACTCCACATGCGCAACACCCAAACTGTTCTGCGCAGTAATGGCCGTAATCGCGGTCGCCGCATAAACACCCAGCGCAGCGCAGGCTTTAATATCAGCCTGCAACCCCGCGCCGGCACTACTATCCGAACCGGAAACTGCGAGAACACAGGGAAGCGATCGCCTGTTAGCCATAAAACACCTTCAAGTATGTTCTTTTTCCAAAAACCAACGGAGCGTCAATACCCTCCTTATACGAGAGCCCCGCCCCTAGGAGGCTGACCGAGCGTAGCGAGAGAGCTGTATTTTGAGTCAGATTTATCGTTCACTTGCGAATAATAGTGGTTCTATTGGCCCAAAATGAGC
>JBALTG010000238.1:0-1637 GCA_036964625.1 Motiliproteus sp. | reverse complement strand
AGGTGCGCAACGGCTCCGCGGGTTGTCATTTATACCGAAGGGTGTCGCGGTTGAAATATGAGCTAAAGGGATAATGTGGGAAGTGTGGCAATCCCGTCGGGAACGGGCTGAATGACCCCTTATTTGGCAGGGATCTGGATCTGGTATTCACGGATTCGCTTATCCAGCGTCGGTCTGGAGATATTGAGAATCAGCGCCGCGCGTTTTTTCTCGTAGCCGGTGTAGGTCAGGATATTCTCGATGTGCTCGCGCTCCACTTGCTGGATCGATTTAATCTGCAACGGCAATTGGGGGTCATCAATCCCTCCGTCCAGCTGTAACGTCTCCGGTAATAGCACATCGCCCGGGGATAGCAACACGGCCCGCCTGAGCGCATTTTCAAGCTCGCGCACATTGCCAGGCCACGCATAACTCTGAATCTGGTCCATGATCTGCTGCGGCATCACCGATATCTGACTTCCGGTTTCACGGCGGATCTTCTCCAGGAAATAGGGCACCAACAGCGGTATGTCCTCCGCCCGTTCTTTCAGGGAGCTCAGCTCAATCGTCACCACCCGTAAGCGGTAAAACAGATCCTGACGGAAGTGCCCTTCGGCAACCGATTTGGCCAGATCCTTGTTGGTGGCGGCAACCACCCTGACATCCGCCTTGATCGTATTCAAGCCGCCGACCCGTTCAAACTCTTTCTCCTGCAGGAACCGCAGCAGCTTCAGTTGAATTTCAGCCGATATTTCGGAGATTTCATCCAGAAACAGGGTTCCGCCTTCGGCCAGCTCAAACCGGCCGGGTTTGCTCTGATGAGCACCGGTGAAAGCACCCTTTTCATGTCCGAACAGTTCACTTTCCAGAACATTGGCGGCTAACGCCGAACAGACCACTGCGATAAAAGGCCGGTCATGGTAACGGCTGTTAAAGTGCAGCGCCCGGGCCACCATCTCTTTACCGGTGCCACTGGCGCCTTGAATCAGCACCGTATCTCTGGAGTCTGCCACCGCACCGATGGTCTTGAAGACCTGCCGCATCGCCCGGCTACGCCCGACGATGGTATTGGGCTCAAAACTGCATTCCGGCGTGTCGCTGAAGCGAACCCCCTTCTCCGACAGCAGCGCAATTTGCTGAATCTTATCGATCACTTCATCGAGCTGATCCAGATCCAATGGCTTACCCAGATGGTCGATCGCCCCTAAACGGATCGCTTTGATGGCGGTCTGCATATCGTCGAACGCGGTAATCACCACCACCGGCAATGAGGGTTTAGCGGCCTTGATCTGCGTCAGCACCTCAAAGCCGCCCAACCTGGGCAACCTCAAGTCCAGCAGCACGAAACTGATCTCATGCTGCAGCGCCTTCGCCACCCCCTCCTCACCATCCTCGGCGGTCAGTGGGTCAAACCCTTCATCGATAAGATGCAGTTCCAGCGAACGACGAATGGACGGATCATCATCGATGATCAAGACCTTTTGCATGCAAGCCTTCTCCTTAAATGCATCGTCCTTAACCTCATTGTCCTTAGACACATTGTCCTTAGACTCATGGTCCTTAGAAACATAGTCCTTAGACACATAGTCCTTAGACACATGGTCCTTAGACACATAGTCCTTAGACACATAGTCCTTAGACACATAGTCCTTAGACAC
>JBALTG010000237.1:0-1756 GCA_036964625.1 Motiliproteus sp. | reverse complement strand
AGCCTCAAAAGAGTTCGGAAACTGTCTCAAATCGGTCTTCCCCTCGCTACGACCGGTCAAGTCCGACAGGCTGCCAGCTCCCGAGAAAAGATCGGCGGCATTATGGCGGAGCTGTGTGGGTAATCAGAAAGATTTACGCGCAGCAGATGATCCGTTCATCGACCAGTGGCTGGTAATGCCCATCCTCCAGTGTCGCGGCGATAGCATTGAGCACCTGCCACTTCTTCGCACACCAGCTCGGCGATAGCAGAATCCCGGCATCGGCGGTTCCGGTCAAGCGATGGAACACCAGTTCGGGAGGGCTCCGGCGAACGATCTCGACGCAGGCCTCGACGTAAGCATCGAAAGATACCCCCTGATACAGTCCCTGCTTCCATTGCCGCGCCAGTTGCGTACCCTTGACGATATGCAACGGATGCAACTTAATCCCCTGCGTTTGCTTACTCTCCATACTAAGATCCAGCACCCGGTCGAAACTGGAAACACTGTCCCAGGCGGTTTCGCCCGGCAGACCGACAATCAGATGAGTACAGACCTGCAGTCCGCGCGCACTGGCCCGACGCATGGCATCCTCGTATGCTGCCCAACCATGGCCTCGATTAACCCGTTCCAGGGTCTGGTCATTGGCCGACTGCAGCCCCAGCTCCAGCCACACTTCGTGCCCTTGATCCTGATAGGCCGCCAGCAGATCAAGCACCGGATCGGGGACGCAGTCGGGGCGGGTACCCACCGACAGGCCGATCACATCGGGTTCGGTTAGCGCATCGTCGTAGAGCTGTTTGAGGTAATCAATATCGGCGTAGGTGTTAGTGTAGGCCTGGAAGTAGGCCAGGTAGTGCCTGGCCCCGGTACGTTTGCGAATCACTCGCCGCCCCGCCTCGATCTGTGAGGCGACGCTGGGCGGCTGTTTGGCGTTAGGGGCGAAGGAGACATTATTGCAAAAGGTGCAGCCGCCAATGCCTTTGCTGCCATCGCGGTTGGGACAGGTGAAGCTGGCGTTCAACGCCAGCTTATGGACCCGATGACCGTATTTGGCCTGCATATGGCGGCCAAAGGTATTGACCTGTGAGGCTAACTGCAACGAGATATCTCCGTTCTATTGACGTTAATGACTCCCAAATCGGCCGCTGCGCGTCACTATTCTGGAAAACGCAGCGGTCTATTTTCAGACCTTGGCGTACAGCTTACTGCCCTGCTCTTTAAACTCTTCGGCCTTGGCCTGCATCCCTTTATCGACCTCCAAGTTGATCGCGGCGATCTGATTCGCGTCCAGCTCGCGCACCTCTTGACTGATCTTCATCGAACAGAACTTAGGGCCGCACATGGAGCAGAAGTGCGCCACCTTGGCGGAATCCTTGGGCAGGGTCTCGTCATGGTAAGCGCGTGCAGTATCCGGATCCAGACCGATATTGAACTGGTCCTGCCAGCGGAACTCGAAACGCGCCTTGGACATGGCGTTATCGCGAATCTGCGCTCCGGGATGACCCTTGGCCAAGTCAGCCGCGTGGGCAGCGATCTTGTAGGTAATGATACCGGTCTTAACGTCATCTTTGTTGGGTAGGCCAAGATGCTCCTTGGGGGTAACGTAGCAGAGCATAGCACAACCGTACCAGCCAATGATCGCCGCACCGATACCCGAGGTGATGTGATCGTAACCCGGGGCGATATCAGTAGTCAGTGGGCCAAGCGTGTAGAAGGGCGCCTCGTGGCACTCCTCCAACTGCTTGTCCATATTCTCCTTGATCAGATGCATAGG
>JBALTG010000236.1:0-1876 GCA_036964625.1 Motiliproteus sp. | reverse complement strand
CTGTAGACCAAACGCTTTAGGTGCTATCCACGCGATTGGGATGAACCAAATAACCCAACTGGGGATCTTATCTAAAAGAACAATTAGAGCAGCTTCCACTCGAACTCCATATGTATAGTTTCCGGTGATACGGGCGGTATGTACCCACCAAAAGGAACAGAGGATATTGATTCTGCATCAATTACCCTGAATTGGATAGGAGGGCTTAGCGCCGCTATCTTTGCTGCATCATGTTAGGTAATGGGATCGGCAACAACTGCCAGTGACGAGGCGCTAAGCTAGCAAGGAAATGTACGTTTTAAACCCCATAGTAAGACTTGCTCAAGTGGAACTTTTGGCCAAAGCTCCCAATCAACAATACCACCAGCCAATCTGATAGCGAGTTCATCCTCAAAAATAGACACAGCATTCTCGGCATTCAATCTCAGCGTGGTGGGTACGCAGTACAATGACAATCGTTCATCAGCTCGTAGTTGTGCATTTGCTGTTTCCAGACCTCCCAAAGATCCCGCTAAGTAAACCCTAGAAGGCTCGCTGCTCTGATAGTTAGCAGCAAAATTCATGGAGGGATTGTTAAGGGCTGCATTGGCGGTTACTGAAAAAAGAAACACGAGCGGTAAAACGAATAAGTCCTTGAATTTCATAGAGCCTTCCTTAATTCAAAATGAGCCATATCACGGAGACTATCACACCGAGAATGGTCAAGAAGGGAAATACTTAAGGATAATTTTTAGGTATCTAACTAGGTACTTTTAACCTGCATAAAAAACAAAAACCGCATAGATAGCGGCCTAGGAGGGATAAATTATTTTCTGTATCGGAAAATAATACGCCCCCCCCCCGACTGCGTCAGAACATAAATTATTGCTGACTATTTTTACTCCCTCCTGAACCACACTGATATCATTTTATGATCTGAATCAACGAACTGATCTCTATACGTATTTATACTGATTACGTTTTAAGTTCTCTTCGGTTAGTGGTGTTTGACTTGCAACTTTATCGAAGAGCAGTGAATCGCAAGTTAGGAATGCATCACATGGAAAACGCTCTCTCTCTCTCAGGGGATGCGGATGCTCAGACAAATCAATTTGCCACCGGAATGCAATATCTGGCATTCGGGTTAGGCGATGAGCATTACGCAGCCGACATCCTCCGCGTCGTTGAAATTCGCGGCTGGACCCCGGTCACCACCGTCCCCAACACCCCGGATTTCATCAAGGGAATCCTCAATCTGCGTGGCACCATCGTGCCGATTATCGATCTGCGCCAGCGCTTCAAGCTGGAGCCAAAAGCGTACACCGAGACCACCGTGGTCATCGTCGTCTCGGTGCATACCGATAACGGTCAGAAAGTAGTCGGTATGGTGGTCGATGCGGTCAACCGGGTGCTCAATGTCGCCACCGAGGCGATTAAAGCAGCGCCCGATTTCGGCACCGCGATCCACACCGAGTTTATCGAAGGTCTGGCCACCGACGATCACGAGCAGATGGTCATGATTTTGAATCTGGATCGCATGTTCACTGAGCATGAAGTCAAAGATTTAGACGCCGTTCAATAAAAGGAAATTTTCCATGTTTAAGAATCTTAAATTGACCCAGCAGCTGGGTCTGGGTTTTGCGTCCGTACTCGCTCTGTTGGTGCTGGTGTCCGCCGTGGCGTTCTGGTCGATCAACGGCGCCAGTAGCGGCTTTACCGCGTTTGAAGGGTCGGTTGAGCTGACCGAAGGCGCCTGGAAGATGCAGGATGATGTGTCGCAGATGCGCGTTAACGTTTTGGCCAACCTGGTCACCAAGGAGCATAAATACGTCCAGCATGCCGAAGAGATCGAGCAAGAGTTGCTGGGCGATCTGCAACAGCTGATCACAACAGCATC
>JBALTG010000235.1:0-1919 GCA_036964625.1 Motiliproteus sp. | reverse complement strand
GGCCAACTTGTACCCAGCTAGTATCGACCTGTTGATAGGCTTTCACGTGAACTCCTGCCAATGGGGCTCCTGTATGATCACGTACCACACCGGATAATGTTTGGCCTGATTCCAATACGATATTGTTATTGTTTGTATCACTCGTTATCGCAAGGTCTTTCTGGTAAGACTGTACAAAATTGCTACCTGATGGTGGGACTATGGTGATGTCGTAGAGGCAGTCCGCATCGCTACTGTAATAGCCAGAGCCGATACACGTATCCGTCGGATACAACACCATCAGATAGCTGCCATCAGAAGCGGATATTGTTTTAGCGTAATTATGGGCAATATACCGCCATGCTTTCATCCCTTGGGCTCCAGACTCAGGCCCTTCCCAATACTTAGTTGTTCTCAGTTCAACTCCCGGCACAGGAACGCCATTGCTATCGACTGTTAGTCCAGATAAAACTACAAAATCAAACTGAATATCATGACCTGAATTAGTAGTGACGGAGAAATCGGCAGAACGCTTTTCGGCGCTGTAAGGTTCACCCTCCAAATCAACCTGAGAATAGTTAAAGGTTGCATAGAGGTAATAATTTCCTGCGCTCACTGACCATTCATAACTACCGTCAGCCCCTACAGTAATTTCTTGGCCAACTTGCACCCAGCTAGTATCGACCTGTTGATAAGCTTTAACGCGAGCTCCCGCCAGTGCAGCACCTGTATGATCACTGATCACCCCTGAAAGTGTCACAGCCCCAGATACCAACACAAAATCTTGCTCAACATCACTACCCGGAAGAGCAACCAGCGTCGGCGATACCGATCCATAGCCACTCCCTGCTGGTGGAGTGACGGTCAGGTAATAGTTACCATCCGCCAGTGAGGCAAATTGATAAGCGCCGGAAGCATTGGTCGCGACTGGCGCTTTCCCCGCAACCGGTTGCTGTCCGGCATCCAGCAAGGTGACCACCGCGTTTTCCAGCAACGCAGAACCACCGTAGATAACCCCCGACAGAGTTGCAGCGAATAGCTGCCCGGAGAGCAGCAGTAGCCCTAGCAGGATAATGGACTGTACGATTTTGCGTTGGGCCTTTAACACCAGCCCTTTTGCCAGGAGGTAACACAAGAAGGCGTATGAATATAACGGCAGGCATTGTGCGCGCATAGCAAGTCCATTTGTTGGCAAGGGTATGATTTTCAATCACCTTATCCGAATTCACGAATGACTAGTTATGATCCATATCAGTCAACTACCGTAAATCTGCCTGAAAGCAAACCTAGGGGACGGTATCGGTCGGCGCGATATTGTACTGAGTGGTCAGGTTCTTGGTGATTTCCAGTACCTTCATAAGTGCCTGGGTGGAGGGATCATCGATGATGTGATAGCGACCGCACAGGGCGTAGACCTATTTGCAGACCAGAGTGCTGAAAGCTTAGAAAATCCCCCGTGGCTTCAAGGGGTGCCTGCTTTAGATTTGGACCACAGCACGGCACCGCACGGCACAGGCCAGCGGCCGTTCTGTGCCGATGTAAGCCCCCCTGCTCTTGACCCATATCCAAGGATTGTTGCCGATCTGCGCTGCACGCGGATCAAAACATGCGTGATGCCAGCATAGAAATACTGGATACTTATACAGTATAATCTACGCATGATTAAACACCCCTATCCTGCTCAATTCACACCGCTGTATGCGGATCGCGTCTCTGCCGGCTTTCCTAGCCCTGCCAGCGACTATCTGGAAGCGCGGTTAGATCTCAACGCGCATTTGATTAACAGTCCGAGCTCGACAATCTTCGTCAGGGCGGGTGGCGACAGTATGCAGGGACGAGGGATCTTTAGCGGTGATTTGTTGATCGTGGATAGATCTATAACACCTAAGAACGGCCAGATCGTCATAGCGGCGCTCAATGGCGAGCTAACCTGTAAGACC
>JBALTG010000234.1:0-2021 GCA_036964625.1 Motiliproteus sp. | reverse complement strand
GGCGTGAGCGTGAGTTCCGGCTAGAGACCCTACGTCTGTCGTCTCCCGGGGCCGTGAACAGGGGGTTAAGATCGCGATGAAACATCGCACAGAGGCAGGCTTTACACGGGTGGAGCTAATGCTGGCGCTAACCCTCAGTAGGCATCGATCCGGGCGTGAGCGTGAGTTCCGGCTCGAGGCCTTGCGCCTGTCGTCTCCCGGGGCCGTGAACAGGGGGCTAAGATCGCGATGAAACATCGCTCAGAGGCAGGCTTTACACTGGTGGAGTTACTGGTGGCGATAACCCTGATGGCGTTGATGCTGTTGCTGGGATACTCCGGTTTGCGTATGGGTATGCATCACTGGCGCTCGGGGCAGGCCTTTGCCGACAACCTGATGCAGGAGCGTGGCCTGCGCCAGTTTCTGCGTCAACAACTGGGTCAGGTCATCAGCCGCGACCCCCAGTTTCGGAATGGCCGCGCATTGCCGCAGGGCAACAAGGTGGGCGCTCGCGCAGCGCAGCTGCGGCAGGGGCATACGGATCAGTTTCGAGGCGCTCGCGGTGGTCTGGTTTTTATCGCTCCGCTGGCGGCTTTTAGCAGCGAAGGTGGACTCCATGAGATCTGGATCCGCCTGGAAGGCGATCCCTATGCTGCCCAAGGGCGCCAGTTGGTGATGTTGTATCAGCCGCTGGACCCCGACCGGCAGCCGTTCCAGCTGCGCGACCCGCGCCGGGTGGTCTTGTTGGAGGGGCTTGAATCGATGCAACTGAATTACTACGGCGCGTTAGCGCCCTCGAAACTGGAACAGTGGCGACCCCTGTGGCGGCATCAATGGCAGTTGCCACGACTGATCCGGATCCGGCTCAATTTCACCGCCAAGGCGGGCTGGCCTGAATTCGACCTGCCGCTGCGCCTGCAACCGCAGCCGCAGCGAACATGAACCGTCTCGCTATGCAGCGTGGAGGCTGCAGCTCTGTGCGCCACCGCTCTGTGCGTCACCGGACACAAGCCGGGATCGCGCTGTTGACGGTGCTCTGGCTGCTGGGTCTGATCACGCTGCTGGCGGGGAGTTTCAGTTATATGGTGCGGACCGAAACGCTACTCACGAAAAATTTGCTGCAAGCCACCCGAGCCCGTCAGCTTGCCGAAGCGGGACTGTCCAGAGCTATTTTTGAGGTGCTGCAGCCGCCCTCGGTGCGTGCCTGGCGCTTCGATGGCGCCACCAATCGGGTGGACTCGGAGGCCGGTCAGCTGTGGATCCGGGTGCAGAATGCCAGCGGTTTTATCGATCTCAATGGCGCGCAGCGGTCACTGCTGTCACTGTTATTTCAGCATCTCGAGCTGCCACTGGAGCAGCGTGATGCCCTGGTCGATACCCTCTTGGACTGGCGTGACAGCAACGATTTGGTGCGCCTCAACGGTGCCGAAGATCGAGCCTACCGGTTGGCGGGACGCGCCTATGGTGCTAAGGACGCCAATTTCGAGCGTGAGGACGAATTGTTGCAGTTGCTCGGCATGAGCGCAGACCTCTACGCCAGGGTGCGGCCCTATGTCACCGTGCATTCGGGGCAGGACGGGGTTAACCCCGCCGCCGCCGATGAGCAGATGCTGTTGTTATTAACCGGAGGCAATGAAAAATTGGTCAGCGACTTGATTTTATCCCGCGATCAGAACCATGCTTCCTACGAACAGGTGGTGGCGGGTCGCCACGCTGGCTGGACCCTGGCATCTGCTAGCCCGGTCTATCTGATTCGGGTTGAGGCTCGCTCCCAAGGGGGCGCAAGCGCCTACCTGGAGGTCGGGGTCGCCTATGAACAGGGGGCTGGGGATTATCGAATCGTATCCTGGAACGAAGCTCGGGGAGCAATAATAATGGAGCAGGGCTAGCATGTTTTTGTCTCAGGGACTGGCCGGCAGAGCCCGCCGCTTCTGGCACTCCGGATTGGTGCGCGGCTGTCTAGGGCTGGAGGTCGGGGTCGCCTATGAACAGGGGGCTGGGGATTATCGAATCGTATCCTGGAACGAAGCTCGGGGAGCAAT
>JBALTG010000233.1:0-2185 GCA_036964625.1 Motiliproteus sp. | reverse complement strand
CGTTGGCGTAGTCATCCAGAGAGACGTTGCCTTCTGGCGCAACGGCGATATAAGCATAGTTAGCTACATCGGCCAGCGTTGGTTGATCACCGGCAAGCCACGGACGTGATGACAGGTCACTATCGAGGCGCAGCAGGAGCTTGTGTGAGATTGCGATGGCGTAGTCAGGATTCAGATCCGCGCCAAATAGAGTGATTAATCGCGCACTGGCCGGACCAAAGGCCAGCGCACCTGCGGCGATGGTTAAATAGCGTTGTACCACAGCCGCTTTCTCCGGCGCGCTTGGTAACCAGCTTCGATCCGGATCATATTTACTGGCCAGATAGTGGATGATGGCGTTGGAGTCGGATAACGTGATCGCTCCGTCTTCGAGGACTGGAACCTGCCCCTGTGGGTTTTTGTTGATGAATTCCGGGGCTCTCTGCGCGCCGGTCATCAGATCGACATCGATGATTTCAGCGTCGATACTCAATAGCGACAAGAGTACTTCGACGCGATGCGAGTGGCCGGACAGCGGGTGGCGGTAAAGTTTAATGGTTGACATGGTTGTGGCTTCCTAGTGGGTAATCGTTAATGGTGAGTGGTGAAAGGGAAAGTCGAATTAGACCAGTTCACGCTGGACTTCGCTGATCGACAGATCGTTGATGCTGGCGATACGTCGTTGCATCAGACCGTTGGCAGCGAACTCCCATAACTCGTTACCGTAGGAGCGAAACCAGTGGTTGGCCGAATCGCGCCATTCGTAACGAAACGTCACCGCTATTCGGTTGTCTGTGAAGCTCCAGAGTTCTTTTTTCAGGCGGTAATCGAGTTCTCGCTGCCATTTGTGCGCCAGAAATTCACGTATCTGCTCGCGACCGTTAATAAATTCTGCCCGGTTACGCCAACGGGAGTCTTGCGTGTAAGCCTGCGAGACTCGCTCCGGATCTCGCGAGTTCCAGGCATCCTCGGCGGCCTGTACTTTGGCGGTAGCTGTCTCTAGGGTGAACGGGGGGAGCGGTGGTCGCGAGCTGGCAGTGTCTGCTGGGTTCGCGTGCCTGGTTGGGTGTGTCATGTTAGCCTCCGATTGGCGGTCTGTTTTTAACCCAGTGTGCAGGTGTTGATAATGTCTATTACACGAACCGTGCCAATACTGATTCTATCTATTTATCAATCGCTTAGTGCGTTTCTAGGGGTCTCAGGAATTTGTGAATCTCAAAAAACTGTGAGACTATTTTCAAAATACTGAGAGTTTAGTGATGACGACGCCCACACCCACACTCACGCCCGAGCTGACCGCTTGCGACCAGACTGCAGAGGAGCTGCGGCGGTTATTGAATACCCATCAGCTGATCCTGGATGCCGCAGGGGAGGGGATCTATGGGCTGGATTGCGATGGCAAAACGACCTTCGTGAACGCGGCCGCTACCGCTATTCTCGGTTGGCGAGAAGATGACGTACTGGGCAAGTCGCTGCATGATGTCCATCATCACTCCTATGCGGACGGTACCCACTATCCCCGCGACGACTGCCCGATCTACGCAGCACTGAAAGACGGTGAGGTGCATCGGGTCGAGCATGAAGTGTTTTGGCATGCCGATGGCCGCAGTGTGCCGGTGGAGTACACCAGCACGCCGATTTGGGAGGCGGGTGCGCTCAAGGGTGCGGTGGTGGTGTTTCGGGATATCTCTGCGCGCAAAGAGCTGGAGCGGCAGCGCCAGCAGGCATATCAGGAGGTCAGTCAGCTTAAGGAGCAGCTGGAGCAGGAGCGTGATTATCTCCGGGATGAGATTAATCTGAGTGCAAACTTCGGTGAGATCATCGGTGATAGCCCCGCGCTAAAACGCACCCTGGCACAGATCGAAGCGGTAGCCGATACCCCTGCCAGCGTATTGGTACTGGGTGAGTCTGGGGCTGGCAAGGAGATGATCGCCCGCGCGATTCATGCTCATAGTGGCCGCGCGGAGCAGCCGTTGGTGAAAGTGAATTGCGCCTCAATCCCCAAAGATCTGTTCGAAAGTGAATTCTTTGGCCATGTCCGTGGTGCCTTTACCGGGGCCCATCGGGATCGGATCGGACGGATGCAGCTGGCTAATAATGGCACCCTGTTTCTCGATGAGGTCGGTGAGATCCCTCTCGATCTGCAGGGCAAGCTATTACGGGCGTTGCAGGAGCACGAATTTGAACGGGTAGGGGATGAAAAAAC
>JBALTG010000232.1:0-2185 GCA_036964625.1 Motiliproteus sp. | reverse complement strand
CCAGCAACAGAGGTGTGTTCAACACCCGGCTGGCGATCTGTGAGTAGTGGTTCATGGGTGACCTTCGAGGTGTGCTTTAGGGTGTGGTGTGCTTGCTTTTCTACAGGCATAAAAAAACCCGCCGGAGCGGGTTTTTAATAATTCTTAATGTAACTAATTGTTAAACAATAGCTTCGCTGCGTATGGCCTGCATCATCAGCGGTAATAAGTCCTTAAAAGAAACACTGTTCTTATAAGCGACGTGTTCCCGAACCACCTCTTCTTTCTTCTGGTTCAAATAGACATCAGCAACAATGTCATAACGTCCGTTTCTAACTTTGCTCGGACAAACGGCAATGACATGCTTAGACTCATGATCACGATAAAGATCTAATTTCACATCACGATCCACAACCTTCTCAGAAAGAAGATCGAAATCACGCGCTAGTGTCCCGCGACTATACGTACCACCAGTAAAATCAATTTGTTCGCACATGGCGCGACCATCACCTCAACAAAAAATGTTACTTACACCACATTTCTAATGTAAAAACACGAATTGAGAGAAATTGTACATTAATCACACAAAACACTCTATACGTTCCTTAGCTCTTATCCATGGTTCTCATATCCGCAACAAGGCGCGTTTCAGCTTTATCATAGCCCCAAATCTCATCGTCTGGGATATTGTCACCATCATATTCGACGGGATAACCTGCCTCGTATTGAAACCCTTGCTGCTCACAAAATTTCAAAATAGCCTGCTTACCAAAATCGTAAACGACTACCCTTGCGGAACCCTTATCACTATCAGCAGCCAACGAGCGCCACAGCCCTTTTCCTGGATCATATTGTTCCTCATCAGAAACCACTAGCACCTCTAAAGCCTGCGCCACGACTTTATACAATGTTTGTGCATAGCCCTGATTAGCGAATTGTTCTTTGATCAGCTCATGTCCATCGACTCCTTTGACTCGAACTGCTTTTCTATTCTTAAACCCTCCACCCCTCAGTTCAATAGGCGCAAGCTGCAGATCCAACATAAGGTCAAAAGGTCCTTCCTTGCTGGAAGACTTAAGAATAACCGCATGGCTCGCATCTGACTTGGCATACCATGTTAAAAAAACAGTATCCATGATGCCTTTATGAGCGATCTTCCGAGTAACAACATGCTGTAAGTATTGACGATATTCGGAAAGATCCGTTAGCTCCCAATGTAGCTTTGGGGCTGGTTCGGTTATATACGTTCCTTGGGGGGGTTAAGATTGGTGCCACAATATCTCCATCAACTCGGCCAGCGCTACGCGTGCAGACATCATAAGTAAATAATGCTAAACCACAACTCACTAATGGTTTTATTTTACAACCCCTTCACCCCTTCACCCCTTCACCCCTTCACCCCCCCAACGCCTGCGCCTGCACCCAGCTCGCCATCGGCAACCCAGCCTCTCTGCGCTTAGCCATCTCGCGCACCTGCTGAGCGAACACCTCTTGGTAGTCCTCACCCATCAGCGCCAGCTCTTTCTCGTAGGTCGATAGACCCGATTCGATCCGCAGGATCGCTTCCTTGACCTCTTTCAGACCATCGATCGCCAGACGGCCAGAGCCGATCCAGTCGGAGTTACACCAGGCTCCTTTGTGTTAGCGGGATCAGGTCCTGCCTTTTGCTAACAAGAATCAAACCCCCTCCCGCATTTCCTACATCGTTTTTGCCCAGGTGAGCTATACTTTAAATGCCAGAGTACATCGGCTTTGCAGCTTGACGAGCAAGCGGATCCGAAGGCCGGAAAATATACTTCTGGTTATCTGGTAAGTCTGGTCAACTGCCGAATCGGGCAGTTGGGGTAGTTCGGGTGGAATCGGGCACGTAGCCGATCTTGAGCTCTCAGCGCTGGCACCTTGTAGGTGGGGACGTGAAATCACCTATAAGTATCTTCGCGGTCCGTTCCTGCGGAGAATCTGACGAAGGTCACACTGTTAACAACAAGGTGTGGCCTTACTTTTTAAGGGGTGCTGGTCTTGCACTCCAGAACCCGTCCCTCTTTATGCTCGCTTGATAAAGCATTACTTATCACCAATCCGGTTAGGCCGCAGTCCCTTGCGGTTGCTCGCCAATCGGCACTTCAGGCGCCAACACCTCCGCCTGCACCCAGCTCGCCATCGGCAACCCTGCCTCTCTGCGCTCAGCCATCTCACGTACCTGCTG
>JBALTG010000231.1:0-2273 GCA_036964625.1 Motiliproteus sp. | reverse complement strand
GCTTTTTCATGCGAGCCAACTGCAGCAGGACCTGCTCCGGAGGCTGCAACACCTCTTGCACCGCAGTACCGGTCTCATCTTCCATCGACCGCATAAATGCTGCCATATCATTACCGGCACTGAAATGATCACCCTCTGCGCACAGGTAGACCACCCGCACCTCGGGGTTGTCATCCGCCTGCTGCAATGCAGCCAGCAACGTGCCATACATCGGCAAGGTGATCGCGTTCATCTTATCGGCACGGTTTAGCGTAATCCGCTGAATTCGGTCGACTAGTTCAACCCTGATCAAGTCACTCATCAAAACACTCATCAAAACACTTAACCTCATGATTAATAATTACAACCTAGTTTAATCCCTCAGGCCGCAGGCTGTTTCTTGAGCGCCCGCCGTAACACTTTACCGACGTTACTCTTGGGCAGATCATTACAGAATTCAATCTGTCGGGGGATCTTATACGCGGTCAAACGCTCACGACAGTATGCCTGTATCATCTCCAGGGACAACTGCTCGGAATCCGTCACCACAAACAGCTTAACCGCTTCCCCGCAACGCTCATCGGCCACCCCGATCACCGCACACTCGCGTACTTCGGGCATGGTCGAAACAACATCTTCGACCTCATTGGGGTACACATTAAAACCCGAGACGATGATCATGTCTTTCTTGCGGTCAACGATACGCACGTACCCATCCTCCTGGATGATCGCCATATCCCCGCTCCGGAACCAGCCATCGGCGGTCATCACCAACGCGGTTTCTGCCGCTTGCTGCCAATAACCTTTCATCACCTGAGGGCCGCGGATAAAGAGTTCACCGGGTTGGCCGGGAGGGAGCGGCTGCTCAGCGTCATCGAGCACTTTGAGTTCGGTCAGGGGTAACGCCTGACCGATGGTTCCCAGTTGCACCGCGCCTGGGTGGTTAAAGGTGACCCCGGGCGAGGTTTCCGTCAGGCCGTAACCCTCGATAATCTGACAGCCGGTAATCTGCTGCCAGTGGTTGGCCGCATCGGTCGTTAACGCCATGCCGCCTGACGCCGTGAACTTTAGCGCGCTGAAGTCCAGTTGTGCGAATTCCTTGTTGTTGGATAACGCCACAAACAGGGTGTTGAGTCCGGCAAAACCGGTAAACTTCCATTTTTTAAGCTCTTTCACAAAACCCGGAATATCACGCGGATTAGGGATCAGGACACTGTGATTACCACTCCCCAGCAGCAGCATGCAGTGCATGGTGAAGGCGTAGATGTGGTATAGCGGCAGCGGGCCGATAAACAGTTCTTTCGACTCGCCGATAAAATCGCCAAAATGCTCCGCCAGCTGCAGGTAGTTTCCGACCAGATTGCCATGGGTCAGCATCGCCCCCTTGGCAACCCCGGTAGTGCCACCGGTGTATTGCAGCACCGCGACATCCTCAGGTCCCGGGGTTGGCGGCTGATGTTGCTGCCGACTGCCCAGCTGCAACGCCTGAGTCAACGAAACCGCGCCGGGCAGGTTGTAGACCGGTACCATCTTCTTAACATGCTTAACCAACGTGTTGAGCAGCCAGCGTTTGAGCGGGCTGTGCAGATCCGCCACCTCGGTGGTGATCACATGCTTGATCTGGGTCTGGTCAAGAATTTTTTCGGCCCGATCACCACAGCCAGCAAACAGCACCAGCGCCTTGGCGCCAGAATCATTAAACTGGTGCAGCATCTCGTTGGCGGTATAGAGCGGATTGGTATTCACCACCACCAGCCCCGCACGCAGGGCACCAAACACCACCACCGGATACTGAATCAGATTGGGTAGCTGTACCGCGATCCGATCACCCGGCTGCAGCCCCAGAACCTGCTGCAGGTAGGCTGCAAAATCAGCCGACAACCGATCCACATCACGGTAACTCAGGGTTCGTCCGAGACTGGTAAAAGCGGGACGGTCGCTATAGCGTTTAAAAGCGAATGCCATCACCTCGTTAATCGAGTTGACGGCATCGGGGTTGATCGACTCCAGAAAAGGAACCTGGCTGGAGAAACTAGTTGCAACTGTTGCGCTCACGCTCATCACTCGGACCTGATACGTTTATTATTGTGGTTAATCGTTTTAGTACTTCACCCTGTGTCGCTGCTTCGATACTGCGTTGTTGCGTCGACGCGCGGCCCTAGGAGCCTCATTTCTCGACCATTCACCACTCTGAAGCATCACATACAAAAAAAGGTTATAGCCAAAACTATAACCTTTTTCGCATTTTATCCCAGCGGAAACAAGGCAGTCAGCCGGGTCGCCAGCATCATATC
>JBALTG010000230.1:0-2316 GCA_036964625.1 Motiliproteus sp. | reverse complement strand
CCTATGTCGGGATGCATCGACCTACAACAGCAGATATTCATGCATGGGTTGGGATTTGTTTCGACCAGGGTGCGGCATGTTCCGGGTTAAAACCCTAGCTACAAAGCATCGCCTCTGTGGGGCGGAATTCATTCCGACGGCTAACGAGCCGGGCTATAACCCGCCCAAAAACACCGTACCTGGGGTCGGAGTCTGTTCCGACGGCCAAGTGTTTGCCCCGCAATAAGTGACCGTTGGTGGAGTACTACTACCAAGAGAGTAGAAAACCGCCCCCCAAGTTGGATTGTTGGTTTTTGCTTCAAAAACAACAATGGCTTCATCATCAGACCCTTGCGCGTGTGCAGGCTGGTCGGGGTGATCGATCTTATTCGAATAAGAACATCCTCAAAGGAGAATACGATGAAATATCAAAGTTATGGTCTCAAGGGACTGGCACTGACCTCATTGGTCGTCGCCATGTCTGCGACGGGCCTGACACATGCCAAGGTGACCGACCAGGATATCCTTAACGACCAGGCAACGACGCAGGATGTCGTGACCAACGGGATGGGGTTACGCGGCCAACGCTTCAGCTCGCTGGCTAAGGTTAACGGTGCGACAGTACAGGATCTGCGCCCGGTCTGGGGCTTCTCCTTCGGTGGCGAAAAGCAGCGTGGCCAGGAATCGCAGCCGATGGTCAAAGATGGGGTGATGTATGTCACCGCCTCCTACTCGCGGGTGTTTGCGATCGATATCAAGACCGGCGATGAGCTGTGGCAGTACGATGCCCGCCTGCCCGAAAATATCATGCCCTGCTGTGATGTGATCAACCGGGGGGTGGCGCTGTACGACGATCTGGTGATCTTTGGCACCCTCGATGCCAAACTGGTGGCGCTGAATAAAAATACCGGCAAGACGGTATGGAAAAAGAAAGTGGCCGACTACAAAGCCGGTTATTCGATCTCTGCCGCACCGATTATTGTCAAAGGCAAGGTGATCACCGGGGTCTCCGGGGGTGAGTTTGGTATTGTCGGTAAGGTGGAAGCGTACGACGCTATGACCGGCAAGGTGGTCTGGACCCGGCCGACCGTCGAAGGCCACATGGGCTATCTCGATGGCAAGGAGAACGGCATCACCGGTGGCGAAGCGGGCAAGACCTGGCCCGGTGATCTATGGAAGTCTGGCGGCGCTGCGACCTGGCTTGGCGGCACCTATGATCCCGACACCGACCTGATGTTCTTTGGTACCGGTAACCCTGCGCCTTGGAACTCGCACCTGCGTCCGGGCGACAACCTGTACAGCTCCTCACGACTGGCGATCGATCCGGATACCGGCAAGATCGTTTGGCACTTTCAGACCACGCCGCACGACGGCTGGGATTATGATGGTGTTAACGAGCTGATCTCATTCGACTACAAAGAGGGTGGCAAGACCGTTAAAGCCGCTGCAACTGCTGACCGTAACGGTTTCTTCTATGTTCTGGACCGGACCAACGGTGATTTTATTCGTGGCTTCCCGTTTGTTGACAAGATCAGCTGGGCCAAGGGGCTGGATAACAACGGTCGGCCGATCTACAACGACGACTTCCGTCCGGGTAACCCAACCGCAGCGGCCGATGGCAAAAAGGGCTCGTCAGTCGTCGCAGCGCCAGCGTTCCTCGGTGGCAAGAACTGGATGCCGATGGCTTACTCGCAGGATACCGGCTACTTCTATGTGCCCTCCAACGAGTGGGAGATGGATATCTGGAACGAGCCGACCGCCTATAAGAAGGGCGCGGCCTACCTGGGTGCCGGCTTCACCATCAGGCCGATCAACGAGGAGTATATCGGCGTGTTGAAGGCGATCGATCCTAAGACCGGCAAGGAGGTGTGGCGCTATAAGAACAACGCCCCCCTCTGGGGCGGGGTGCTGGCGACAGCCGGTGGCTTGGTCTTTACCGGCAACCCTGAAGGTTACCTGATGGCATTTGACGCCAAGAGCGGCGAGATGAAGTACCGCTTCAACACCGGCTCGGGCATCGTCGGCTCACCGATTACCTGGGAGCAGGATGGCGAGCAGTATATCGCCATCGTCTCCGGCTGGGGTGGTGCGGTACCGCTCTGGGGTGGCCAAGTGGCCAAGCGGACCAAGCACCTGAATCAGGGCGGCACCGTGTGGACCTTTAAACTGCCGAAGAAGGATGAAGTGGCGGTGCGTTAAGTAAGGGGCAGAACCGAGTTCTGCCTCCCTTTGCGGTTCTATAACCGGGCTAATGCCCGGTTTTTATGTACAGGATGTACGGTATGCCCCGAGAGCCATGGATGGCGGTAGGGGCGATGTACAGGATGTACGGTATGC
>JBALTG010000229.1:0-2370 GCA_036964625.1 Motiliproteus sp. | reverse complement strand
CGGTCAATATTAGCCAGTAAGGGTTTTCACTGGCGCTCGGCTGGAGGCATCTCTGCATTCTCGGTCATCCTCCTAGCTGTCATCCCGGTGCAATATTTTGATTAACCCGGAAGAAGTTTTCCGGATCATATTTGGCCTTTACTTGGGCGAGCCGATCGTAATTAGAGCCATAGGCACCCTGAACCCGGTCTTCACCTTCACTAATGAAATTAACGTACACGCCGCCAGTGGCAAAAGGTTTGGTCGTTTCGTAAAACTGGCGAGCCCAAGTGACACAGCCTTCGTCATCGCTTACATCATCCCAGCGGGTATGCACGTTCAAAACGTACTCCACTTCACGGTGTGGATATGCCGTGGCGTCAGATGCGATACGATTGATCGCGCCGCCCAGTTGCGCAACAAAGATCTCGGACTGCGGGCTTGGAAGTCTGGCGCCGTAATCAACTAAGGAATCAATTAGTTCATCACTCAGCTGGGTAAAATTATGTGACTTCCAATAGTTACGTGCTCCAGGAGTCAATAGCGGGTCAAACGCTTGTTGGAATCCAACAAAGGGATGAGGCGCAAAGCCATCAGCAATGGGCTGCCCTAACTGACGCAATGCGGCTAAGGCTTTTTCTCCAGCATCTAAAGCCCCGTTATAAAGGGCGACCAAAATCAAAACTCGCGTTCCGTGTAGCTCTTCCGCGAGAAATGGTAGTGGCGGGGCATCACGAATCACTACCCATACGGTGAGCTCATCAGGACAACTGGCACAAAACTCTCGGTACGCATGCAGTACCGGTTTGGCTTGACTGAAGGGAAAGATGATCGGGCCGGACATGATCTCAGGACCAACGGGGTGCAACTTGTACTCGAACGAGGTGACTATCCCGAAATTACCCCCACCACCGCGTATAGCCCAGAACAGGTCTTCATGATGGCTTGCATCACACCTTAGGCGATCACCTGCAGCGGTCACCACTTCAGCTGCTATGAGATTATCAACCGTCATGCCGTAACTGCGACTGAGCCAGCCAAAACCGCCTCCAAGCGTCAGCCCTCCAATCCCGGTGGTTGAGTTAATCCCGAGGGGGACTGCCAACCCATAGGCTTGGGTCTCGTGATCGACATCGCCTAGAGTGGCACCTGGACCTGCTACCGCTACTTGAGCTTCAGGATCAACCCGAACTGAATTCATGGTGCTCAAATCGATCAACATCGCACCATCGTGTAATGACATACCGCCTATGTTGTGGCCTGCTCCACGAACCGAAGTGAGCAGCTGATGCTGTTGGGCAAATTTTACCGCGTAAAGTACATCAGCAGTTCCGCAACAGCGTACGATGACTGATGGATGACGATCGATCATCGCATTCCATATTTGTCTCGTTTCGTTGTAGCTAGAGTCGCCAACTTGTACGACTTGACCTCGTACTTGTCCTCGTAGGTCGTTCAGTGCATCCTCATCCAATCGCTGAGTTTCGCCGTTAAGCGTTCGAGCCTCTACGTCAGTCATAGCCAACCCCTCAAGCTGTAGCGCATTTCCATAGTCGGCAAACTTGCCAGTAATAGAGGAACCTAGAAAAACCTCTATAACAGGGGTTTTCCTAACAAGCTGTCAGATCTGCTGAGACATATTGAAACTCTGAAACTGGTATCTATGCAAAGCACTGGTTAATGATATTTCACAATATTTAGAGATATTGATCAGGCTTAGTATAGTCCTTCTGAAGCCAGTGATAATTTGAGTTAAATGAAGTTATGGTGGGCCTTCTCTCCACCGTGTTATCAGCTAAGCTGGCTGACTTGGTTTATGCGCGCACAAAGGCTCTAGCGAGGAGCTTTCAGCAGGGTTATCTTCAATTGGGCACCCTGCTTGTTGGCGCTTTTCAGTCAGCGTCCTGGTAACGTACATTCTCATAATAATCCGGTAACCATCAGAATATTAGAGCTTGTTATGGCTAATACTGAGCATATCAAACACTACCCGAGCGAACCCTTGTGCTACCTGGGGATTGCTCAGAATCTGCATCATTTGATTCTGGTGCGCCTCGCTGCTGTCCATCACCGCGTCATCCAACGCCTTGGAGAAATCGCCCAGCATCGCCTGTTCGGCGGTGTTGTTATTGATCTGCTGCATTACGGAATTATTCTCACTTAGCTTGTCCCGTATGGCATTGGCGTAGTTGATCAGGTCCTTATCCGTCAGCTCGTCGGTGATGAACAACTCATTAAGCCGCACCAGGATCTCTGATAGTAACTCTTCTTTCTTGTCCTTCGCCTTGGCGGTACCGATGTCGCTACTCGGTTCGAGCTTATAATCCGCCGTGTCTTCCTGTAGCTGGATATCCTGCTGGCGGATCTTGGACAGACGGTAATGACTCAGGA
>JBALTG010000228.1:0-2451 GCA_036964625.1 Motiliproteus sp. | reverse complement strand
GCTGCAATCCCCCGAGGATGCCAAGCGCGCGGTAGAGATCGGCGCCAGTGCGGTGATGATTTCCAACCATGGCGGCCGTCAACTCGAAGGCGCGCCGGCACCGGTGGATTGCATTCGCCCGATTCGAGACGCCGTGGGTGATCAGCTGGAGCTGATTGTTGACGGGGGCATACGCCGCGGCACGCATATTATCAAAGCCCTGGCCCTGGGGGCCGATGCCTGCTCTATCGGTCGTCCTTATCTGTACGGGCTGGCCGCAGGCGGTCAGCCCGGCGTCGAGCGGGCCTTACATCTGCTCAAAACCGAACTGGAACGCTCTATGGCCTTGCTGGGGGTGAATTCGATTGCAGATCTGAACACCGAGAGTGTCTTGCGTCGGCTGGTGCATGCGTCGTATCACCGCTAAAGCCACGGGTGCTTCCCCGCGATTTGGTTGTTGCTGCCTCAGCGCCTGTCCGGTCGAGGCCTTTGATGGGAATGAGTGCCAGCATCTGCGCTGTGCCCGTTTTCTGTATCAAACCACCGGGCATGCATGCAGTGCGCTCGGGTGTGCTGCCCGGCGCGCCTGTGGATGGGGCAGACGCTGCCAGTATTCCCCGGCGCAGGGGCGCTTTCATATGCAGGCGTTTGTCGCTCAGCACGCGGGGCAGGAATAGGTGCCGGATGTTGCCATGCCCGCAGACGCGGAAGATAATCGAGTTCCTTGTGAGTGAATACGATAGACCGGAGAGAGAGATGAGTATTACCGCCAACAGTGTTGTTAGTTTCCACTACCGTTTGTGCGATGAAACCGGTGCAGAGCTGGAGAGTTCCCTGGACGCGGAACCGCTCCTGTATCTGCACGGCCATAAGGGTGTTCTCCCCGGGCTGGAAAAGGCGTTGGAGGGGCGCGCGGCCGGGGAGAGTCTAAGCGTCATCCTGGCGCCGGAAGAGGCCTACGGAGTACGTCAGGAGGGCCGAGAGCAGCGTATCCCGATCAAACACCTGAACGTTGATGCCAAGACCCAGCGCAACCTGAAAAAGGGTATGGCGGTGCCGGTACAGACCGAGCAGGGCAACCGCACGATGGTGATTATCAAGGTGGGCAAGTTCAACGTCGATGTGGATACCAACCATCCGCTGGCAGGCAAGACCCTGACCTTTGCTATCGACATCGTCGCTGTGCGCGATGCGACTGCCGAAGAGCAAGCCCACGGCCATGCCCATGGCGTTGGCGGGCATCAGCATTGAGCGGGATGCGCATGCGTACGCTTTAATCGTCTTCTGGTTCTGGAGCGCGCCGAGCGCTGCTCAGCACGTTGACTCATCATTCAGGATTAGAACAGCGGTTGGATCACTAACGATGAGATCCACGGCCGCGCAGAATTTATCGGCCTGAGTGAATAGTATGTCTGTATGCCGGATACTTCGCTGGCTGATGTATTAACCCGGCGGGTTAATAGGAGACGCAAGGATGCGTCAACATGGGTCGAAGACCCATGCGAGCCCCTGGAAATCAAGCAGTTCCACGCAGCTGCGGTAGATTTTAGGGGCGATGGACAGATAGGTATGAAGCCTATTTGTCCGCCGGGTTAAGAGTACAGGGCCAGTTGGCCGCCGAGTACGAAGCCGCCAAGGGCAGCCAGAATGCGCTGATTAAGGTCGTTAACCAGAAACTCGGGCTGCCCTATGAAATCAAGGGTGATCAAGCCACCGCCGAGGAGCTGCGCGAGCGGGCCGAGGAGTACCCACCGCTGGTTATTCCCCGCGCCGCTGATCGAATCGCCCTCGGTATCGATGTGCCGCCGGATCGGCTGGCGCTGATGAAGGGGTGCAGGGCGTTCAGAATTGACTGATGGCCATGAACGACTACCACAAAGGTGCCGGCATCAAACTCAACGGCGTCAAGGTTCCGAACCTGGTACCGGGCGAACGGCTTAACATGCACACCAGCGGCAATGTCGACAACGGCTTTACCGATCTGGAGTCGTCGATCCTGCGTTGGATGGCAGCGGGCCTGAACGTCCCTTACGAACCCTTCGCCAAAGACTACCGCAACAGCGCCTATTCCAGCTCATGCGCGTCGATGCTCGAAGGTTGGCGCTACTTTATGGGTCGGCGCAAAATCATAGCCGGTCGCTTCGCCTCACAACTGTTTGCCCTGGTGCTGGAAGAGGCTTTGCAGCGACGCGAGCGCACGCTGCCACGCTCAGCCACTCGCGGCTTCTACGAAGCCAAAGGTGCCTGGTGCAACTCCGATTGGATCGGCTCCGGACGCTTGGCGATCGATGGTCTGAAAGAGGTCAAAGAAGCGATCCTGAGGATCGAGTCCGGCCTGTCGACCTACGAGAAAGAGCTGGCGCTGATGGGTGAGGATTACCAGGAGGTGTTCGCCCAGCAGGTACGTGAGATGGCTGAGCGCAGAGAGGCAGGGTTGCCGATGGCGAGCTGGGTGCAGGCGGAGGTGTTGGC
>JBALTG010000227.1:0-2476 GCA_036964625.1 Motiliproteus sp. | reverse complement strand
GCCTCGGCTGATCGAAAAATCTGCCTCAAATCGTATTTCCCTCGCTACGATCGGCCAAGCCCGACAGGCTCCTAGCGGCAAAAGTAATCTTTAATCATTGGCTCTTCGCCGTGCATAACCAGAAACGAATCTACACACCCCGTCGCCTCATTATATCCGTACACCACGGCAGAGCTGGGAGGCCAACCATAACGAGGAATATCCATTACCAGCCCCTCCCGGCCCATATGCGCAACAAGTTCACGATAGGGCTTATCCATCCAGCGTTTACGCATCACCTGCTCCTGGCCCTGACCGCCAGGCATTGCAGCTTTATAGGCGGCTAATTCCTCCGGGGTCGCTGCGCAACCAGACATCAACCCCAACATCAAAACAGCTAGAGTGACTATCAGGGGTCTCGTTAATGATGCGGTTTGGGAAGTAGACATACGCTCTCTGTCCATGATTTGTCGTTACAAATCCTTATGGGTCTATGGAGGCGCAAGAGCCCCTCTCGTTGACTAGGCAAGCGGCGATATACCTAAAACCGGTGCCCTCTACTGCGCACTCAGCAAGCAAGGATATGCACAAAAAATTGCGCCACGGTAGCGGCATTATCGCCTTCTGAATACAGGGGGTATTGTAATATAAACAGCATAGGTGATGATAATCCACATCCGCGATGTAAATCAATGAATAGCACGGAACCAAATCGGATACTGATTGTAGCCATCTCGCAGAGACTCTGCCTATTAGCCAACGCTCACGCTTAATGGCTCCCCGTTATTGGCTAATGCAGCGCCGCGCCTTCCCTGTTAACATAACTCACTTTTTTCGATCACGCCCTGCTTTTACCGGCTCGGCACAGCAGTGACAGTCCCTTATGTACGAGAACATTATCGCCTACCAGGGCCGCCCCGGTGCTTACTCCCATCTAGCGTGCCGCCAGGTCTTTGCAACGATGACCGCCCAGGCCTGCAGCTCCTTTGTCGACGCAATGGACCTGGTTGAAAAAGGCCAGGCCAAGCTGGCGATGATCCCCCTTGATAACTCTACGGCGGGTCGGGTCGAGGAGATCTATCGACAGATGCCCAAGACCCGCTTACACATTATCGGGGAACATTTTGAGCCCGTTAACCACTGCCTGCTGGGACTCAAAGGCAGCCGTATCGAGCAGCTCAGGAGCGTCGGCTCGCACTCCCAGGCGCTGGCCCAATGCGCCGACCATCTTCGTGCACTGCGGCTTGAGCCGGTGCCGATGTTTGATACCGCAGGTGCTGCGATGGCACTCCAGGAGAGCCAGGACCTCAGCGGCGGCGCAATCGCCTCTGCGCTGGCTGCTGAGCTGTATGGACTGGATATACTGCAAACCGATATGCAGGACATCAACGGCAACACCACCCGATTTTTGATCCTGTCAAAAACCAGCAACATGCCCGCATTTGAACCGGACAAACGCTATATCACTTCGCTGATATTCAGGGTTCGCAACATTCCCGCGGCGCTGTACAAATGCATGGGCGGGTTCGCCACCAACAACGTCAACCTGCTCAAACTAGAAAGCTACATGGCCGGCGGCACCCTCAAAGACTGCAGCTTCCATCTCGATGTCGCCGCCCATCCCGCCCAGCATTCGATGCAACTGGCGCTGCAAGAACTGGATTTCTTCGCCCTGGATATTCGTAATCTCGGCACTTATGAGCAGCACCCATTCCGCACCGACCACGAGTTGATCGAATAGTGCCGCAGCCGCCTGCCGACAATCGGCGCCTGTGGATACTCCTGCTAAGCTGTACGCTGTTACTGGGCGTCAGTCTTTGGCTTGGCCAGGCGCTATTGCAACAACGCAGTGGTGACGCACGATTGTTCGCGCCCCTGCCCTGCAATCCCGAGCAGCTGCGGCAAGGCTGTAGCGCCCAGAATAACGCCAGACAGATCCGTTTCTTTATTGATTCGGAAACCATCGACAGCCATGCCCCGATCGCGTTTCGGATCGACCTGCAGGGCTTTGATCCGCAGCTGGTAGAGATAGAGCTCCAAGGGCGGGACATGTATATGGGTGAGCTGCGCAGGGTACTGGAGCGCGGCAGCGATGGCCAATATCGCGTCCTGGGGCAACTCCCGGTGTGCACCACTGGTTTAATGACTTGGCGGGCTAGAGTCTGGATCACGGAGGCCAGCGGACTCAGCGGCAGCTGGTTTGACTTTTCTGCCCGCTAATTCAGTGTCAGCAATAGTGACACGAATAAACCTGAGAGCCGACCATTGATACAGCCCTATGCTCAGTAAACTTAACCCATTGATACAGCCCTATGCTCAGTAAACTCAACCCATTGATACAGCCCTATGCTCAGTAAACTTAACCCCATGGAGCGGCTTGCACTGCTACTCTGCGCGCTGCTACTCCTCCTCTCCGGCGGGCTGTACCTCTATGCCAAGCTTAATCCAGAGCAGCCCTCCCACCCGCAGCTAGGGGGCGACTTTTCTTTGCAGCACC
>JBALTG010000226.1:0-2717 GCA_036964625.1 Motiliproteus sp. | reverse complement strand
TTTTCTGGGGCTCGCATTGGTCTTCGACCAATGTTGACGCATCCTTGCGTCTCCTTTTAACCCGCCGGGTTAATAACAACCGGCCTCACAGATAATAATTGGCCTTGAGTTTCCAGCCCTGTTCACCACGACAGGCGACGCCACGCAGCTCATTGATCTGCCCCGCTTCACTCTGTCGCTGTATAAACTCGCGACAGTACTGCCCCTGGTCTGACTTGTAGGTGCGTACCGGGGTGATACTCCCTACCCGTTTCGCCTTAGCGCCGCTCCACTGCAGCGACTCACCACTGAGACGGGTTTCAAGCGCTTTGTCGATCGCCTGTTCCAGCTGCTGCTGATTGACGGCAAATTCAGCCTGCAGTGACTGGCGCTCGAACCAGCCACCGATCGCAACTCCCACCACCAGCAGTGCAGCAGCCGCAGCGCTGGCCTGCCAGCTAAAGCGCTCGCTCAGCCCCTGCCACAATTTCAGCCCCTGCCACACCTGCAATCCCGGTCCCGACGCATGACCTATTGGATCCAGCGCACGCAACGGCGGTTGTTGGCCCTGCATGGCATCGTTAAATGCAGCCCCCAGGAGCGTATCCAACTGACAGATCTGCTGCAGCTGCTGCTGCAGTTCGGGGCTCTCTGCCAATGCCCGCTCAACCTGCTGTCGCTCTATAGCATCCAATTCACCATCGGCATAGGCCATCAGGGATTGCGAATCGATGTTGTTCATATTAAAACTCCTGAGCCCGCCTGGCTCTTTAGTCCATTCGGCTGCACCGCTGCAGAGGGTTTATCCATCAATACCTGTAAGGCCAGTCGGCCGCGTGACAAGCGACTGGTCAGCGTCCCTTGCGGTATCTCCAACACCTCTGCGGCTTCTTTATAGGAAAGCCCCTCAACCGAGACCAGTAACAACGGCGCCCGCTGCTCTTCCGGCAACAGCTGGATACACAGGCGTACCCGATCCAGCATCATCCTGGCTTCGGTCTGCCGCTGCTGACTATCACTGCCTTGCTCATCACTCTCAACATGCGGCAGATGCTCGCCTCGCACCCGCCTGGCTCTTAATTGATTCAGCCAGATAGTTTGCAGGATGCGATACAACCAGCTATCCAGCCGCGTCCCGGCCTGCCATTGCCCTAACCGTGGCAAGGCACGCTCGTAGGTGCATTGCACCAGCTCATCAGCCTCATCCAGTGAACCCGATAAACCGTACGCAAAACGGCGCAAGCGTGGCTGCAACGCCACCATCGCCTGGGTTAGCTGGTCATTCGTTTGATCCCTATTATTCATGACCATTTATCTACACTCATAACGCGACAACACCTGGGGATGCATTTCCATCCCTAAAAACTAATTATTTATTTATTTACATTTTTAGGGATTAAAACCCTCGCTGGACCGTTATCACTGCAAACAATCCAATAGCCGGTTCCGGAGTTCGCCATGAAAACCACCAAGAAGCCCTTCAAACGCCAGGCGATTCGCATCATCACCTGCGGTGCCCTGGCAGCAGTGCTGGCCATGGGGCCCAACCTCTATACAGAGGATAGCGGCTTCCTCAGCTACTCGGCAGCGCAGGCAAAATCCTGTTTCATCGCTGGCACTCAGGTCATCATGGCCGACGGATCATCCAGACCGATCGAATCGATCCGCACGGGCGAATACGTGATCGGTCATAACGGCCAGCTCAACAGGGTCATCGGCATCGAGCAAGTGCCACTGGGCGATCGTCGCCTCTACAGCCTGAATCAAAGCAGCCACTTTGTTACCGCTGAACATCCATTTATGACCACAGAAGGCTGGAAATCAATCGATCCGGCCAAGACCCAAGCAGAAAACCCGCTACTGCTGCCCGGCCGACTGGCATTACAGGACCAGCTCAGTCGCTTCAAGCAGATCAACCTGGTATCGGACATACAGGGCAATCTAGCACAACAGCCGCATGCCGAAGCCGAATTTGAATTCGTTACATTGGTCGAACTCGACGCGATAGAGGCCGATCCTGCGCTATGGGTATACAACCTGCTGTTAGACGGCAACCACAGCTACATTGCCGACGGCTACCTGGTGCACAACAAAGGAGGTGACGGCGGTGGTGATGGAGGTGGCGGCGGAGATGGCGGCGGAGATGGCGGTGGAGACGGCGGTGGAGACGGCGGTGGAGACGGCGGCGGAGATGGCGGTGGAGACGGCGGTGGAGACGGCGGTGGAGACGGCGGTGGAGACGGCGGTGGAGACGGCGATGGTGACGGTGGCGGTGGCGGCGGTGATAGTGACGGTAATGACAGTGACAGCGGCTCGGGAGGAAGCGACAATGACAGTCATGGTGGTGATGATGGGGATGATGGCGACAGCGACCATAGCGGTCACGGTAGTGATGATGATGGAGACAGTCACGATAGCGACCATAGCAGCGATGATGGCGATGGTCGCGGGGATCACAGTAGCGCTGACGACGCAGATCACGACGGGCAGGGCCAAGGCAGAGGTCGCGGCAGAGGCAGAGGCCGCGGCGGTGACGACGGAGACAACCATGGCGGTCGAGGCTTAGGACGGGGGGACCACGACTTCCAAGACCAGTTTGATGACAGCGACGATAGAACGGGAGAGCGAGGCAGAGGCCGTGGCGCCGATGATGATGCCGCAGGACACCGCAGCGCTGGAGACCATAGCGATGACGCCACCGGGGAACGCAGAGGCCGTGGCGCCGATGATGATGCCGC
>JBALTG010000225.1:0-2790 GCA_036964625.1 Motiliproteus sp. | reverse complement strand
CTATTTTTTCCCCACACTGCTGGGATTAACGGCCAGTAAAATCGAAATCGACCGGGTTGTCGGCGCTTACGCCGCTTTCTACCGCAGGGTTGAGATGCCGGATTCCGCACTCGGCTACAGCGTCGACCACAGCGCCCGTATCTACCTGATCGATCGTAACGGTCAACTGATGCAATTATTCAACCACAACACCCCGGTTGCGGAACTCGCCACCGCGATTCGGCAGCTACTGCAAGGAAACTGATAATGAAACTGACACTGAAACTACGCTTCGCGCTCTTAGCAGGACTGATCCTTAGCAGCGCCGGGGTCCGGGCTGAAGTCAATATCGAGCAGGGTTATTTTCGCGCATCACCCCCTGGCGTCAGCACCGCCGCCGTGTTTCTCAGCGCGCATAATTCCGGCACCGCGCCGATATCAATCACCGCCGCGCAGACCCCCGCCGCCAGCAACGCAGAGCTACACAACCATATAGAACATGAAGGCATGCTGCAGATGCGCCAGGTTGATGCCATCGAGATCCCGGCTCAAGGTAGCGTCCGCCTGCAGCCGGGGGGCTATCACATCATGCTCATCGGACTCAAAACAGCACTCAAAGAGGGTGACGAGCAGATGCTGATGCTAACGCTGTCCAGCGGTGAAATGATTCACTTGACCCTGCCTGTACGAAAAATCCAGCCCACTGCAGAGTCTGAAAAGAAACACCATCAGCCGCACAACATGCCGATGTCGATGCCTAAGCCATAACAGGTAGTTTTTCAACAGCCTGATAAACCTTAAAACGGCTCCCATTGATTATCTTTCAGCCACCAGGTGATGCCGTTGTTACGATCAATTCTCGCAGCAACATGCCCTCTGACATCATTAGCAATGGGCTCCATAACCACCTGATAATCCGACTCGGGTAGCACTCCAACCTCAGTGATAGAAACCCAGTCGCCCGCTTCCGCCTTCCAGCTGCTACCGGTACGATTATCGTACTTCAGCACCACCCAGCCTTTAGGCCCATAGACCGAGACCAGTTCGAATAACGGCTCGACGATAACGCTCGGCGCTTGCGCATCCTCCTCGGACGCTTGCCGCGATTCTGCCGACATCTGCTCCAATCGAAACACCAATTCCGTCAGCTGGTCGAGCGCCGAGGGCGCATCTTGCTGATCGGCAAGCTGCTGTGCCTGGATCTGCTGCGCCTGCTGCAGCCACTGCAACAGCTTTAGCTGCTGCTGGCTCTCGACAGTCACCCGCTGCAACTGCTGATTCTGCTCGATCTGTTTTTCCTGGATCAGGGTAATCCGCTGCTCGACCGTATCAAAGCGCTCACCGCTGGCAGCATTGAGCTGCTCGGCAAGTTCGGCAGAGCGCGAAGCCGCTGCGGCGTCCAAGGCGACAGCCGAGGGTTGTGCCGGATTCTGCTGACAGGCGCTCAACAACAGCGCGGAGATGACGATAAGTATGCGCATCATAACGTTCTCAGAGTGAAATTAACCGCACTATTAACCTAGGTAGCTAGGCGCACAGACCGGGTCCGCATTAACGCTCCCGCAGTCGCAGTCGCAGCGCCTATAACGCCAGAATATCTACCGGCTCGGATTTTTCGTCCGCTGCGCTCCCATCCAGGACAAACTGATTAAAATCAAACAGTTTATTATCCACCAGATGCGAGGGCACCACGTTGCGCAAACTACTGAACATCACCTCGATCCGCCCTGGGAACTGCTTGTCCCAGCTCTGCAGCATCTCCTTAAGCACCTGCCGCTGCAGGTTTTCCTGCGAACCGCAGAGGTTACAGGGAATGATCGGGAATTGGCGCAGATCAGCGTACTCAATCAGCTCTTTCTCACGGCAATAGGCCAGCGGCCGAATAACGATATTTTTGCCGTCGTCACTGCGCAGTTTGGGCGGCATGGTCTTGAGTTTTCCGCCGTAGAACATGTTCAAAAAGAACGTTTCCAGAATATCGTCACGATGATGTCCCAACGCGATCTTGGTAAAGCCATGCTCCTGGGCGAACCGGTACAGAGTGCCACGGCGCATCCGTGAACACAGACCACAGGTGGTCTTACCCTCGGGAATCACCTCTTTGACCACCGAGTAGGTATCACGTTCGATGATATGGAACGGCACCCCATTGGCACGCAGATACTCAGGCAGTATGTGCTCGGGAAAATCCGGTTGCTTCTGATCCAGATTGACCGCCACCAACTCAAACGGGATAGGCGCACTCTTTTGCAGATTGAGCAAAATATCGAGCATGGCATAAGAATCCTTGCCCCCCGACAGGCAGACCATCACCTTGTCGCCCGCCTCGATCATGCTGAAATCTGCGATCGCCCGACCGACATCGCGACGCAAACGCCGCTGCAGTTTATTCAGCCGTGTCTTGGCCTGTTTGGACGCATCTACCGCTGCCGTTTCAGCCCCAGCCCCAGCTTCAGCGGATTCAGCGACAACCATCGGGGCTGGTTCTGGGGCTGGTTCTGGGGCTAGGTCTGGCGCTGAGTACAACTGCACGGCGGGGATTATTTCGTGGCTCGACATCGACGGAAAACTCACTTGAGTGGATCAAAAAACAGCGCGCGATTGTACGCCAAAAGGGGTCACGGAACCAGCCGACTGGTTGTTTTACAACCAGCCGCACAGTCACATCCAGGGGCTCGACAGCAACAGATAGCGCACCGCCTTGCCGAATCCGATAAACAGGATACAGAGCCAGAAGCGCTGCTGAAGCCAGCCACTGATAAAACAGAGCGGATCGCCCAGCAGCGGTACCCAGGAGAGCAGCAGGACCGG
>JBALTG010000224.1:0-2911 GCA_036964625.1 Motiliproteus sp. | reverse complement strand
GGGACACTTTACCCCGGCCGAGCACGAAGGGCTGGAGGGGGCTGCCTGCTATTGGCACATGATCGATCTGGTATGGATCATTATCTTCCCGCTGCTGTATGTGATGAGGTAGTTATAACGCGGTTATAAAGACTGCTATAAGGCTGTTTTGTGATGAATGATAAAAAAACTCTGCTGAGTGACAAGGTTTTGCAGCGCGCCTGGATGCTACTGATTGTGCTGACCCTGGCCTCGGCGTTTATCGCCGAATCGATTGACCCGACCGCCGGGGTGGTGATCGTGGTTTGCCTGGTGGTGGCGATCAAAGGTCAGCTGGTGGTCGATCGGCTGATGGGATTGCGGCATGCACCGCCGCTGATACGTTGGATGATGCTGGCCTATTTTTATGTATTACCGCTGCTGATCGCGTTAGCGCTTATTTTTCCCGAACCGCTCAGGCGTCTGACCACGCTCTGAATCCTGTTATTACCTATTTGAAGAGAGAAGACCCGATGGCACACCTCCCCGACGCGATCCGTCAACTGGCCAAAGTTGAAGCCGAGCATTGCGATGTCAGCTTTGGTACCCGCGAACCCTGCACCGTCGCTGAGCATACTCATGAAACCACTAACTACGGCACCATTACCG
Organism: Motiliproteus sp.; assembly: GCA_036964625.1. Taxonomy (GTDB): domain Bacteria; phylum Pseudomonadota; class Gammaproteobacteria; order Pseudomonadales; family Balneatricaceae; genus Motiliproteus. The sequence goes on along the minus strand of JBALTG010000224.1, from coordinate 2,284 downwards.
AGGGCTGTCTGTTTCTGACCCTCAACGGTGAAGAGCGTGGGTACAGCAAGGGTGACTGGTTTCACGTTCCTGCCAACGCGCCGCATATCGAGCGGTTCGAGCACACCACCTCGGTAGTGGTCTTCTGGATTAAATAGGCGAGGATAAAATGATCGTAGATTAAGAGACGCAGATTAAGTGGCCCAAATTAAGTGGCTCAGATTAACAGGCTTGGATTAACGAGCCCGGGGGCCTATTAACGGAATGTAAGCCGATAACCAACCACCCCCAGGTAATCCGCCTCCCGCTGCAAATTGGTCAGGGTCAGTGGGTGCTCATCCAGCCAGCCTGGTGTAAAAATCAGGTGCAGATGGTCTTCGTGATAGTCGAGTGTTAACTCGGGGATCTGCTCGGCCAGCCGGCTCTGATTGAGCAGCACCGCCAGCCGCAAAATCATGCATAGGGCCATTAGGATCTGGCGCCGCATCGGCCGAAACTGTTCCAGTTCCTGTAGCGGCAGTTTACGCCGGTGACCTCGCACCAACAGTGCCAGCTGCAGCTGCTCACTCTGGCTGAATCCCATCAGGTCGGAGTGCTGAATCAGATAGCCGCCGTGTTTCTGGAACTGGCTGTGCGCTATCGATAATCCGATTTCGTGCAGGCGCGCAGCCCAGCTAATCAGATTACGATACTTAGCGGCTGAAAAAGGCGTCTGTTGGAGGCATACCAAGGCGGTGTTTTCCACCGCGGCGGTCTGTTCGGTATCGATGTGATAGCGTTGCATCAGCGCATTGATGGTGCGTTCGCGGACATCTTCATGCTGGCGTCGGCCGACCAAGTCGTAGAGCAGGCCTTCGCGCAGGGCGCCGGTGGAAAAACCCAGGGTATCGATCTGCAGCGATTCAAACACCGCAATCAGGATCGCCAGACCGCCGGGTAGTACGCGAGCACGCTCCGGCTTGAGTGCATCAAACTGGATCGTCTCGACACTGCCAAATTCCAGTAGTCGCTGTTTCAGTTGATTAAGATGTAGCAGCGAGAGGTGCTGGGGGCCGGTTGGGTCAAATTGACACAGACGCAGCACGGCTTTAATCGTCCCGGATGCGCCCAGGGCATCGCACCAGCCCAGCTTGCGGTAGCGCTTGCGAATGCTGAGGAGTTCGACATGGGCCGCATGGATCGCATTGTTGAAGTTGCTGTGGGTGAGCTGGCCGTTAGCAAAGTAACGCTGGGTGTAGGAGACACAACCCATATGCAGGCTTTCCCGCTCGATCGGTGAAAAACGTTCGCCGATGATCAGTTCGGTGCTGCCACCACCGATATCGATTACCAGGCGCCGATCGCCGTCATCGGCCTGCGAGTGCGCCACGCCCTGGTAGATCAGGCGCGCTTCTTCGCGTCCGGATATCACCTCTACAGGGCAATTCAGCAGCGCTTCGGCCGGTTCGATAAACGCCATCCGGTTATAGGCCGCGCGCAACGTGTTGGTACCGACGACGCGGATCTGCTCGCGGGGGATCCCGGCGATCCGCTGCGCGAACAACTCCAGGCATGCCATGCCACGGGTCTGGGCGGCCTCATCCAGTTGCCAGTGGGTATCCAACCCTGCAGCCAGTTGTACTTTTTCGCCCAGGCGGTCGATCGGTTGCAGTTCATCCTGAACCAGGCGCGCCACGATCAGGTGAAAGCTGTTCGAGCCCAGATCAATGGCCGCATACTGGGTGGGCAAGCTGTCATTGTCGGCTGCCTGGGTCGAATCCGGAATAGTCGACGGGAGTGGCTGGGAGTCCTGCATGATGGAGAATCCTGTGGGTTATTCAAAGACAGCCGTTGCGATCAAACATAGCATGCATGCTCGGGTTGGGGATCTCAATAGCGCGTTCGCCCGGCGGTTAATCCAGAGTCTCTGCTCGTCCATAGCCGTTAACTCCGCCATCGCCTTTTTAAACAGCGGCGCGGGATTTAACAGATCTGGCGATGTTGATCTGCTAAAGTCACCGATTCAGGGTGTCTTCACCGAGTTTTGTTTGTCACAAGCCGTTCAAGACGGCTGATGCGAGTACTTTTACGGACTACAAGCTTTATGACCAAACGACTGATTGTAGGTATGAGCGGTGCCAGCGGTGTGATCTACGGCATCCGTCTGTTGCAGCTACTACGCGATATTCCTGGCATAGAAACCCATTTGATCATGAGTAGCTATGCGCGCAAGAACATCGAGATAGAAACCGAGCTGAGCGCTAAATATGTCGAGGGGCTGGCCGACGAAGTGCATAACTATCGGAATCAAGCCGCGAGTATTGCC
>JBALTG010000223.1:0-2939 GCA_036964625.1 Motiliproteus sp. | reverse complement strand
GGAGCTGCTTGATTTTAAGGGGCTCGCATTGGTCTACGACCAATGTTAACGCATCCTTGCGTCTCCTATTAACCCTCCGGGTTAATAATAAAGAGCTCTGAGATCGGTCTATACTGAGAGTTCACCTTAACGCTTGGCGTTTAAACCTTGCCGATGCATCGCAGGGTTGTTTTTTGAAGCGGTTCGACAGGTGTTCGCTTCGTGGCCCGCTATGCTTAAGCCATTCTCTTTGCTGGAGGCCGCAGCATGCCTCGACGATTCATTCTTATTAGCCGCTGGTTACTGTTTTTTTGCTGTGCAGGCTGGCTGCTACCGGTGCATGCCTGGTCATTTCTAAACGACCGGTCGGGCACCCATGTTCCGGCGGTTGGCAAGTTGCTCGTGGCGATGCCGGGTTTGGACAGTCCGCGCTTCAGTGCCACGGTGATCCTGCTGCTGCGTTATTCACCAGCCGGGGCTGCCGGGCTGATCATCAATCGTCCGACGCGGATCACGCTGGCGGCTGAGTTTGAGGGTCAGATCAGCGAGTCTCAGAGCCGCGAAGCGCTGTTCTGGGGCGGGCCGGTGGAGATGGACAAACGGCTGATGCTGGTGGAAAAATCAGCAGGGGTGGAATCCTCCGAGACGTTGGTGCCGGTGTTGGAAACGCTCTATCTGACCAATGACCTGAGCCAGCTGCAACAGCCGCAGGATCAGCGCTCGCCGCGGTTTCGGATCTTCGCCGGTTACGCCGGTTGGACGCGGTCACAGTTAGAGCGGGAGATTGAGAATGGAGACTGGCTGGTATTACCGGGCACTGTCGAGCGGGTGCTGCAAGCCGACACCCGCGCGATCTGGCCGCAACTGATCTATCCGCAACGGGGGCGGATTGCGGCCAGTTCCATTAATCCCGGGCAGGTGTCGTTACGAGTCGCTTTCGCGCGTTAATGCCGCGGCGGTGAAGGTACAAGCCTTCCAGGCTGTAGATCGCTAATGCCAGCCAGATCAGGCTGAAACCGACGATGCGCGGGCCGCTGAACTCCTCTTTAAATAACCAGACCCCGAGCAGTATCTGAATGCTCGGGCCGATATATTGCAATAATCCCAGCTGGGTCAGGGTGATCCGCTGCGCACCGTAAGCGAACCAGATCAGCGGCAGGGCGGTAGCGATACCGGTACCGGCAAATAGCAGGTCATCGCTTAAGCTGCCTTGTCCAAACTGGGCTTGCCCCTGGCTGCCGAGATAAAACAGGTAAGCGAGTGCGGGCAGGGCAATGACAACGGTCTCCAGCGATAAGCCTTCGATCGAGGCTAATGGCGAGCGTTTGCGGACCAATCCGTAGCAACCAAAGGAGAACGCCAGAATCAAGGCGATCCAGGGTGGTTCGCCGTAGGCGACGGTCATATACAGAACACCGCTGGCGGCGATCGCCAGGGCCAGCCACTGCACTCGGCGCGGCCGCTCCCCTAAGAACAGCATCCCCAAAAGTACATTTAACAGCGGATTGATAAAGTAACCGAGGCTGGCCTCGACGATATGTCCCGAGGTGACCGCCCAGATATAGGTGAGCCAGTTGGTCCCCAACAGCAGTGCGCAGCCACAGGCCACCGCGATCAGGTGGGGTGATTGGCGCACCTGCGCTATCCAGCCCCAGCGTCGCTTAACGGCCAGTAGCAAGACGATAAACAGCAACGACCAGACGACCCGGTGGCCAAGGATCTCACCGGGCTGGGCATGATCGAGTGCTTTCAGATAGAGCGGCAGAAACCCCCAGAGGGTGAAGGCGCCGATAGCGGCCAAAACGCCAGAATTCATCGTTGCTACTCAGGTCGGTTGGGGTGGGCAAGAAAGGGGGATCTTAGGCTAATTCATAGCTTGTTGAAATGGGTTTGCTAAAATGGGCCTGCTGAAATTGCTGCTGAAAAAATGCGACCCCATAACTGCACTCAGATCATATTATTCTCAATAATATCAATAATAACCAACTATGATTTGCCTGAGTCGCGGTGGTTCTATTAGTCTAGGGTTAGTGATAAATAGTCTGGGGTGGCTTGCATAGGAGCGAGATGTTATTCGTTTAAGTGATCTGTACATACTGTTGGTTGAACCCTCGAAGATGCAGCGGCATGTGATCGAGAAGCATCTGCACGGATTTGGCATTACCAGTATCAAGAGCTGTGATACGGGGGCTCAGGCCCTGGATATTATGGCCGAGGATCCACCCGATCTGATCATCTCGAGTCTCCATCTGTCGGGTATCTCTGGGGCGGAGTTGCTGGCGAGGATGCGCAACGATGCCACTCTGCGGGATATCGCCTTTGTGCTGATCTCCAGTGAGACTCAATTTCGCTATCTGGACCCGATCAAGCAAGCGGGCGCTACGGCAGTGCTGCCCAAGCCGTTCAGCGACCAACAGCTTGCCACCGCGCTTAAAACCACGCTGCATAATATCGAACCCGAAGAGGGGGCGCAGATCCGCGACCCTGAGCTGCTCAAGGTGCTGGTCGTCGATGACAGCCCAATGGCGCGTAAATTTATCCGTAAGGTGTTGGCAGGGTTGGGGATCAGTCATTTTGTCGAGGCCTCGGACGGCGCCGAAGCATTGCAGCATTTATCCGAAGATTATTTTGATCTGGTGGTGACCGATTTTAATATGCCTAATGTTAACGGTCACGAGCTGGTTGAGCAGATCCGCAGCAACAGTTCGCAGCAATCAGTTCCGATCATGATGGTGACCAGTGAAGACAATGAGAGCCGCCTGTCGGCGGTGCAGCAGGCCGGTGTCTCCGCTATCTGTGATAAACCCTTTGCAGCGGATCAGGTCAAACAGCTGCTCAATAGCCTGCTGGCGGAGGCTTAGGGACCCGTCCTACATAAACCAACAACCCCAGCCGGACTCTTTTGTGGGTCGGTCTGAAATTGCTCCTGCATTTAAGGCACTTCCCGCTTTCCTGTGGGT
>JBALTG010000222.1:0-3100 GCA_036964625.1 Motiliproteus sp. | reverse complement strand
CTGCAGGGACGCAGCTTGTGAATAGTGGTTCTATTTGCCAAAAATGAGCGTCAAATCTGGCCAAAATACGGGTTTCGAAGTAGGTCAGCCTCCTAGGTTCTGATGCTGCACATAGGGCAGTATCAATGGCCTGCGTTTTCGGGATTGGGGGACTCACGGGGTTGCTCCCTAAACCAGTGAAGGCCGCCGCCTAAAGTATCGCTGGCGGGCTTACGAGTGATCTTTAGACTGACCGGCTTGGTGCAATCGCCGTGTCTACCTGTATTCGATGAAGACAGTGTATTGATCTATTAGGAGAATATAATCCCTGTAATCTGGAAATAACTTTTGCTACCTTGTAACAATCACAACTAAATCGATCATATGCCTCAGAGCCTGTAGCAGAAGACGCCAAGAATGGGGTGGCCATAGCATTTGTATGCTCATCTACAGATAACGGATAATGTGAGCGCAGTACTAGATCATTTTTCGAGGTAGTAACCATGTTCAATTGGGAAGGCGTCAGTGAATTTGTCGCTGTTGCCGAGGCGGAAAGTTTTACTGCCGCAGCCAAACGGCTGGGTATATCAACCGCCCAGGTCAGTAGACAGGTCAGCGCACTGGAAACCCGGCTTTCGGCCAAATTGTTCTATCGCACCACCCGCAGGGTGTCGGTGACGGAGGTGGGCAATATCTACTACCAACACTGTCGGCAGGTTTTGGACGGCTTAGATGAAGCGGAGCGCGTCATCACCAACCTACAAAGCACTCCGACTGGAAAGCTGAAAATCACCGCTCCGGTCACCTACGGTGAGAGGACGATCGCCCCTTTGGTTAACAGCTTTGTGGCGAAATACCCGGAGCTGGATGTGCGGCTGCACCTCACCAACCAAACGCTAGATCTGATCGACGAAGGCTATGACCTGGCCATCCGCCTAGGCAAACTGGATGATTCGACAATGATGGCAAAGCGGCTGGCTTCACGAACCCAGTACGTCTGTGCATCGCCCGATTATCTCTCAGCCCATGGGGTGCCGCACTCGCTATCGGAACTGGAACAGCATAACTGCCTGCAAGGGACGCTGGACTACTGGCGATTTCAGGAAAATGGCAAAGCGCGCAACATTAAGGTCAAGGGTAACTTCCGTTGCAACAGCGGTCGCGCTCTGGTTGATGCCGCATTGAAAGACATCGGTATAGTGCAACTACCGGACTATTATGTTTTGCGTTTTATCGAAAACGGTCAGCTCGTCTCGCTGCTGGAACACCTTCGCGAGCCGGACGATGGTATCTGGGCGCTGTATCCGCACAACAGACACCTATCGCCCAAGGTGCGCATGTTGCTTGACTACCTGGATGAAGAGCTGGAATGACTCGGCTCGGTTAGGCGGTAGAAAAACCTGCGTTTTTACGACCGGGCCGATGGCATCCCCGCCAGGCTATAAACCGGTTGCGGCACAGGCATCCCTTTTAGCGGTATATGCCCAATGGGCTTGACGATGGGGTCCATCCATCGAGCCACCTCCTCGCTCATCAGCAGGGGAACCTCCAGAGTTTTGGTCAAGGCTTCGAGCCGTGCCGCACGGTTAACTGCTACTCCTATCACAGTGAAATCCAACCGGTTCGGCGCGCCGACATTGCCATAAATCACCTTGCCTTGATCCAAGCCGATACCAAAATTAAGCAGCGGTTGTTTGAGCACTTGCCGTTCACGGTTAAGGCTCTGCACCGCAGCTAACGCCTTTTCAGCGGCCTTCACCGCCTGATGGCAGGCTGCTTCCGGCGTCGGGTGAGCCGCACAGGGGAAGAGGACCAGCATCGCATCACCGATAAAGCGGAGAACCTCTCCACCGTTACGGGTTACCGCCGCGGCAACGGTTTCGAAGTAACAGTTCAGCAGGCGCAGGAGTTCGTCGTTCGATAGCTGCGAAGAGAGTACTGTAAAATCACGCAGGTCACTGAACCAGATCACCGCATCGATCTGCTCGTTATCTCCCCGCTGGATATGGCCTTTGAGGACCTTTTTTCCGCTCCGAGGACCGATATAGGTATCCAGCAGTGAGCGGGCCAACAAGCGTAGCGCGATCGCTTCAAGCACCGGAGCAAAAAAAGCCACCAGCAGTTTAAACTTGGCTACATCGCCGTCACTGAAACCCTGCTTTCGATCGGTCCCCACCAGAAAGGCGTTTACATTACCGTCATTGAAAGCCATCGGAAGGCCCAGGTAATCCACCCCCCCCTTCACTCGCCGCCCCTTGCAGAGAGCTATGTAACTGGCTCAAGTCCTCTCTATCCAGCCGGAAACGTACCGGTTCACACCGCACCTGAATGGTCTCGATAGGGCTGCCGATATAGGTGGGTGTATCCATGACAGCATGAAGAGCGCTGTACTCCTCAACGACCGGCCGATCCCGCCACCAAGTGAATTTCCGCCCCGCCACTTCTGGATGCAAAGTGTTGAAGCTGCAACGTAGTCGATAGATGGGCGCACCGGCTGTCTGCAAGCGCCTGCAGAGTGCCTCGATCAGCTTCGCAGGATTACGGATCAGCCGCCCTTCGTTGGCCAACCAGAGGATCAACGGCTGTAGTGACCAGCCGCTGTTATTCTTCCAAGCTGCTGAGATCGCCGCGTCATCTAGCAAGCTAGCCACCTTCCCAACTCCTGTTTTGCCGATTCTCATTCAGCCCTCTCTAAACTAAGGGGCCCCTTATAGTTTTGTCGATCACTCAAGAATATCAAGTAATTGGTGCGTATCGTTGAAAAGCGTACGGCCAAAACTGTTCACTAGCAGCCAGATCATGACCTGTACAACACCTCCTGCTTGCAGCAGACCGAGTGTATAATCCAACAACATCCACTCACTGATCAGCCCCACTTACAGCCAGAGGAGTCAGAGGAGTCAGAGAGGCGATCTCTGAGGCCGGATGGTTGCTCTTACTGGCCTATGGGGGCATTAATGGAGGACTCATTGTGCCCAAATATCTGATAAAGCACGGTCAGCTATCATCGAGTTGCTGATGGTTCTGTGTGACCAATCTAGGAAGCTGACCGAGAATAGCGAGCGTAGCGAGAGAGCTGTATTTTGAGTCAGATTTATCGTTCATTTGCGAAGATAAATCG
>JBALTG010000221.1:0-3255 GCA_036964625.1 Motiliproteus sp. | reverse complement strand
CCAGCTGGCTCTATTTAAGATCGCTCTGCAGCCCCGTTAGCGACTGGTAGCGCTCCTCGGCGGGGAGCGCCAGGAGCTTGATTAGAATCCGACTCAGCGCGGTGGACAGGTTTGGGTTTAGTACCGGGCTTTGCTGCAGATGAGCCTGCAGCAGCTCGCCGGGGTCGGGTGCCTGGTAGGGTGGGTGTCCGTGCAGCAGGCAGTAAAACAGGCAGCCGAGCTGGTACAGCTCGGACCGCTGATCAACGGCGTAGGGCAGTGCCAGACTGGTCTCCGGTGCCTCGTAGTTGAGCTGTTCGAGCAGCTCCGGTCGATTCAGCGGCTCGGGGTCTATCAGCGTCAGCCGGTAATCCTGCTGGTCGTCGCTGCTGATGCCGATCCGAGCGGGGCTAAGCAGGGGGCGTTTAAGGTTGCGCTGCTGCCATTCGCTAATCTGTGTCAGCAGTTGCAGGGCCAGCGGATAAAACTGCTCCTCGACGACGCCGTGGGTACCGATCAGGTCGCTGAGGGCGCGCGGCTGGCTGCGTACTGGTAGAATGGTGACCGGACGTTGGGCGTTCCGATAGGCCCCCGGCGCCATACCGGTCCAGCGCTTAAACGCTTTTTGAAAGGCCGACAGGCCAGAAAAACCCAGCTGAAACGCGATCTCGCCGAAGCTGCTGTCGCCGCGTTGGATCAACTGCAGCGCCAGGTCTTTACGGGTCTGATCGAACAGGGTCTGAAACGGCGTGCCCTGCTGGTCCAGTTTGCGCTGCATGGTGCGTAGGCTGAGGTTGAGGTGAGCGGCAACCTGTTGTCGACTGATGGCCTGGTGGCTGCTCAACTGGTTGCGGATCAGGCTCTTGATCTGCGCCACCAGAGTGCCGTCGCGGCCCGCGCTGCTGAGCAGTTGATCAGCGAAGCTCTGGTGCAGGCGCTGCATCTCTTCGTTGGCATCCAGGCAGCGCAGTTCGAGGTGGCTGGCCGAAAACCGCAGCCGGTTACGGTCGGCGTTGAAACGCACCTCGGCGGCAAAGAACTGCTCGTAGCTCTGCGCCGATGCTGGCTCTGGAAAAGCGAAATCCACATTGACCAGCGGCACCTGCTTGCCGGTCAGCCAGCGGGTCCAGTTATGCAGACCGGCCAGCAGCCATTCAACCAGGGGGCGGTCATTGTCGTCCGCCAGGTCAAGCACCAGCGTGACCTGTTCCGCCTCCTGCTCCAAGCTCAGATGGACCCCCTCAATCAGCAGCGGCAGGTAGTCGTTGAGTAACTGATAGGCCTGGCGCAGATTGGCGGCGGTGGACATCAGGAAGCCCACCGAGCCCAGCATCCGTGGCTGGGTCGCCTCACCGATCCTTAATGCCAGGCGCGGGTTGCCGGTACGCTGCGCCAGTTCGAGCAGCAGGCTAGAAAAGAGCGCGGCGGGGATGCGTGCGCCGCTGTGGGCGATATGCTCGGGGTCGATGCCGACGCTGGCGAGCAGCGCGCCGGGATCCTGCTGTGAATGGCGCGCGACCTGGATGACCGGGTCGATCAGTTTGGCGGAAGCGGTGGCGAGGATGGCTGACATGGCGCCAGTATGGCAGCGATGCGGGCCTGATACCAAACACTAAAATGACCGGTGATGTATCCGCGGAGGTGTCATTGGCACGGATAGCGCTATCCCGATGCCTGTATTGAACCCCGACACACAGGGGTAATGAAAGGAAGTGTCTTAAATGCAGGAGCAATTTCAGACCGACCTACAGGTACGTAGTTGTGGGTCGGAATTCATTCCGACAGAGCGACCAAGCGGCTGCCCATATCGGGCTGAACACCAATCCATAAAATCCGATATTCATGAGTGGGTTGGGATTTATTCCAACAAGGGTGCTTCATGTGTTTGGTTGAAACGGTGATGATCTACCCCCGGGCCTAAAAGCTTGGGTTAAGGGGAGAGGGTTAAGAGGGTTAAGGGGACGGAGGGATTAAAAACCACCCCTGCGTCCCCTTTTCGCTGACGCCGCAGCAGCACTTACGGCTCTCTAAACGAGCGCCGCAAGGTATCGGTGATGGGCTCCAGTAGATAATCAAAGGTACTGCGGCTGGCGACGAGCACATAGACCTCGGCAGCCATGCCGGGTTTGATGGCTGGGATACCCGACTTGCGCAGTGCCTCGGCGCGGGGTTTTATCTGGATGACGTAGTGGGGCACGCCATTTTTGTCGGTCATGGCGTCGGCCGAGATGTAGCTAAGGTCGGCCTCAACCAGCGGGGTGGTACGGGCGTTGAAGGTGGTGAAGCGCAGCTCGGTGAGCTGGCCCAGACGCAGGTGTTTGATGGCGTCGACCCCCACCTGAGCCTCGACCAGCAACGGCTCGTTGTCCTGCACGATCTCCATCAAGGGCTCCCGGGGCGGTGCAACTTCACCGGGCGTATTCAAGCGCAACCCCACCACTTTTCCGGACACCGGCGCCACGACTCTCTTGCGCCGAGCGGCGTCCTCGGCGGGCCGTAACTGTTCCCGCAGTTCCACCAGGCGGCGGTTACTTTCCTTGAACTCTTCGGCGGCAATCCGTTGGTATTCGCTGCGTGCCGAGGTCATGCGCAGGCTGAGGTCGTTTTTGCGCTGTTCCGATTTCGCCAGCATCGCCTCATGCTCGCTTTGGCGGGAACTCAATTCGGCGACGGTACGCTCGAGCCCGATCAGCCGGGCACGGGAGACGTATTGGTTACCCTCCAGGGCGGTATTGATGCCCAGTTCGTCGCGTGCCAGCCGGACAGCGTCTTGGCTAGATGCCTGTTGCCGAACCAGGGCTTGCTGTTCAGCGGCGACGGCCACCAGTTGGCGCTGGTAACTGGCTAGTTTTTCATCCAATAGGCTACGCCGGGTGCGAAATATATTGGCCTCGCGCTGGAACGCTTTCGCTTTCAGCCCGGCGTCAGCGGTCTGCTGCGCCGGGTTGAAGGTAAAGGTCGGCAGCAACTGCTGTTCAGCGTCCAGCCGGTCGAACTTGATCGCTTCGTGCAGTGCAAATTCGCGCAGTAATTGCTGATTGGCATCGACCCGGACATTTTCCAGTACCACCAGGGTCTGCCCCTCCTTAACGCTGTCGCCGTTCCTGACCAGAATCTCTTTGACGATACCGCCATCAATATGCTGCACGAATTTACGGTTGGTGGCGGTCTTGACCTGTCCGACCGTCACCACCGCGCTGTGCAGCGGCGCGAGCCACATCCAGGAGCCGAACGCCAGGATCGATATCAGGATGGTCAGCGTACCCAGGCGCTGGG
>JBALTG010000220.1:0-3341 GCA_036964625.1 Motiliproteus sp. | reverse complement strand
GTGACTGGGATGGCGCTGCCGAGATTTTGATTCAGGCAGCTCGGCGCGGCGATTTCGATTCCGTTGCTGCATATCGCCGATGCTACCGAGCGGGCTATTCAGGCGCAGGGTCTCCGTCGGGTCGGCCTGCGGGGTACCGTGTTTACCTTGGAGCAGGACTTCTACAAAGGACGGCTCTGCGCCAACTACGGCTTGGAGGTGCTGGTTCCCGACGCCCCGGACCGCCAGATCGTGCATCGGATCATCTATGACGAGCTCTGTCTGGGGCAGATCAACGCGCCGTCGAAGCTCGAGTATCTGCGGATTACCGAGGCGTTACAGCAGCAAGGTGCCGAAGTGGTTATTCTGGGCTGTACCGAGATCGGTTTGCTGCTGTCGCAAGCCGATACGGCGCTACCGCTGTTCGATACCACCGCGCTCCATGCGCAGGCGGCGCTGGAGTAATAGCGCTACTCTCTTCAGATTAAGCGCTGAGAGTTAATCCCTAAAGACCACCTCAATCAGATGAAATCCAAATTGGGTTTTGACCGGGCCGTGCACCTGGTTTAACGGCTTCTTGAAGATCACCTGATCCACCGCCCGCACCATCTGTCCGGGGCGTACCTCGCCCAGGCTGCCGCCGCGTTTTTTCGAGGGGCAGAGCGAGTGCTTTTTGGCCAGCAGCGCAAAATCAGCCCCCTTCGCCAGTTTTTGTTTCAGTTGTTCGGCCTCGTTCTGGGTCTTGACCAGAATATGGCGCGCCATGGCCAGCGGCATAGTTCGCTCCTTAGCAGGGTTGTTGTAGATAAGTAGGAGGCTGTCCTAGAATAGCGACCGTAGCGAGAGAGGCGCATTTTGAGTCAGATTAATCGGTCATTTGCGAAAAATAGTGGTTCTATTTGACAAAAATGAGCGAGAAATCTGGCCGAAATGCGAATTTCGCAGTAGGTCTGTCTGTTCTCGGACAGCCTCCTATAGGTACGATTTTAGCGCCTTTGGTCACCGTTGCCGAATCAGCCTGATATAATCAGACGCTTTGACTGTGACGCAGGTTTGCACCGATGGATGATTCTACCATTCTCGCCCCCCTCAATGATGCCCAGCGCGAAGCGGTGGCTGCACCACCGGTCAACTTGTTGGTGCTGGCCGGTGCCGGTTCCGGCAAGACCCGGGTGCTGGTGCACCGGATCGCCCGGCTGATGCAGACCGAAAATGTGTCGCCACACTCGATCCTGTCGGTGACCTTTACCAACAAGGCCGCTAAGGAGATGCGCGGGCGGATCACCGAGATGCTCGGGTTTAATCCGCAGGGGATGTGGGTCGGCACTTTCCACGGCTTGGCGCACCGGCTGCTGCGGATGCATTGGCAGGATGCCGGGTTGCAGGAGAGCTTTCAGATTCTCGATTCTGACGACCAGCTACGGTTGGTCAAGCGGCTGATGAAAGAGATGAACCTGGATGAGAATCGCTTCCAGCCCAAGCAGCTGCAGTGGTTTATCAACGGCCAGAAAGATGAGGGGCTGCGCGCTAAGCATATCGATCCCGGCAGTGATCCCTACAAGCGGGTTCAAGTCGAGTTTTATCATCAATACGAGCAGGCCTGCCAGCGCAGCTCGTTGGTCGATTTTGGCGAGATATTACTCCGCTCCCACGAGCTCTGGCTTAACAAACCGGAAATTCTTAAGCATTACCAACAGCGCTTTGCGCATATTCTGGTGGACGAGTTTCAGGATACCAACACGGTTCAGTACGCCTGGCTGCGGGTGTTAGCGGGTGATAGCGGTAAGCTGATGGTGGTGGGCGATGACGATCAGTCGATCTACGGCTGGCGCGGCGCCAAGATCGAAAATATTCAGCAGTTCAGCCTCGATTATCCAGATTCTCAGGTGGTGCGGCTGGAGCAGAACTATCGCTCTACCGGCACTATTCTCGATGCCGCCAACGCCCTGATCGCTAACAATCTTACCCGCCTGGGTAAGAAGCTCTGGACCAGCGGCAGTGAGGGCGAGCCGATCTCGCTTTACGCCGGGTTTAACGAGCAGGACGAGGCGCGATTTATCGCAGATACCATTCAAAACTGGATCGGCAAGGGTAACGACCGTTCCAGCAGCGCCATCCTGTATCGTTCCAATGCCCAGTCGCGGGTGCTGGAGGAGGCTTTAATTCGTGCCGGAATACCGTATCGAATCTACGGTGGCCAGCGCTTCTACGACCGGTTGGAGATCAAGAACGCGCTCTCCTATCTGCGTCTGGTGGGCAATCGACTCGACGATACCGCGTTTGAGCGGGTCAACAACATCCCCACGCGCGCCATCGGTCTTAAGACCGTCGAGGTGGTACGGCAACGCGCCCGTGACGAGGGGATCAGCCTGTGGCAGTCGGCGCACGAGGTGATCGGGCTTAAACTGCTGCCAGCGCGGGCCAGCAACGCGCTGGGCGCCTTTATCGAGTTGATCGACCGGCTCGATAACGAGACCGAAGGGGTACCGCTGCACGAGCAAACCGAGCACGTGATCGCGCACAGCGGATTGATCGAACATCACCTCAAAGAGAAGGGCGAGAAGGCCCAGTCACGGATCGAAAACCTGCAGGAGCTGGTCAGTGCCACCCGACAGTTTGACCAGGAGTGGCAGCGTGATGACGCGGAGCAGGACCTGCCTGTCCTGGCCGCGTTCCTGGATAAGGCGGCGCTGGATGCTGGCGACGGTCAGGCCGACGAGTTCGAGGATAGCGTCCAGCTGATGACACTGCATTCGGCCAAGGGATTGGAGTTTCCGCTGGTGTTCTTGGCGGGCGTAGAGGAAGGCTTATTTCCGCACAAGATGTCGATGGAGGAACCGGGCCGGTTGGAGGAGGAGCGGCGGCTCTGTTATGTCGGCATCACTAGGGCGATGCAGAAACTCTACTTCACGTATGCTGAATCGCGGCGTTTGCATGGTCAGGACAACCGCAACCGACTGTCGCGCTTTGTCCAGGAGATTCCGTCGGAACTGCTGCAAGAGGTTCGGCTTAAAACCCAGTTCTCGCGGCCGGTCAGCTTCGCTAAGGCCTCCGCGCCCATGTCGAGTCGTTTTTCCGGTACCGATATTCCCGACACCGGGCTGATGCTGGGGCAGCGGGTGCTGCATTCGATCTTCGGTGAGGGGGTGATCACCAATTACGAGGGCCAAGGCCCCAATGCCAAGGTCCAGGTTAATTTCGATACCCAGGGCAGTAAGTGGCTGGTGGTCAGTTATGCCAAACTGCAGCCGCTGTAGCAGGCACAAAAGGTTAGACGGCTGCTAGCCCGGACATTTCACAAAGGCGCTAAAAACTGACCTGTAACACCGATGTTTACAGAGCCTATGGCTTGTTTTAGAAAA
>JBALTG010000219.1:0-3499 GCA_036964625.1 Motiliproteus sp. | reverse complement strand
GACTGCATGGATGCAGGAGGTAGAGCAACGCAGGAGCGGTTGCCGAGTAGATCAGCGTTAAGTCCGACAGGCTGCTACGTCATGCCAAAAGCAGCAAGGCCGCACCACGCACCAATGAGGTGCACATCTTCAAGGAGCGCTTGATTGTTGTGCCGGGTCCACGCCCCACATCTCAACATGACTCAACCCATCACCCTAAAAACAGCAAAGTCATTGTTTTAATAGATTAAAACAACATTGGCACAGCTAATGCTATACCTTTCGCAACAGGCACTCCTTTTACTACGTCGTTTCAACCTCGCGTCGTTTAAGCCGGTACCTTAAAAACTTAGCCATCAGGAGATGTAGCCATGAAACTTATTACGGCGGTAATTAAGCCCTTCAAGCTCGATGACGTACGCGAAGCGCTGTCTGAAATCGGCGTCCAGGGGATCACCGTTACCGAGGTCAAAGGCTTCGGGCGTCAAAAAGGCCATACCGAGCTCTACCGCGGTGCGGAATATGTGGTCGACTTTTTACCCAAGGTCAAATTAGAAGCGGCGGTGAGCGATGAGATCGTCGACCAGGTGATCGAGAGCATCACCAAGACCGCCAATACCGGCAAGATCGGCGACGGCAAGATCTTTATCACCGATCTGGAACAGATTATCCGTATCCGTACCGGTGAAACAGGTAACAGCGCGCTCTAAGCGACCTGTTGTTGGTTGCGTTAATCAAGGGGAATCATCATGGAAAACCAAATTTTTCAACTGCAGTATGCGATGGACACCTTCTACTTCCTGGTGTGTGGCGCACTGGTAATGTGGATGGCGGCAGGCTTCTCGATGCTCGAGGCGGGCCTGGTTCGGGGCAAGAACACCACCGAAATTCTAACCAAAAACGTCGCCCTGTACGCGATCTCCTGCATCATGTACATGGTGTGCGGTTACGCGCTGATGTATGGCGGCGAGCTCTTCCTGACCGGCATTGGTGAGGTGGATACCGCAGCGGTACTGGCAGATTTCGCCGGTCGTGAGGACGGTTTTGAAGGCAGCTCCATCTATTCCACGGCGTCTGACTTCTTTTTCCAGGTGGTGTTCGTCGCAACCGCCATGTCGATCGTTTCCGGTGCCGTGGCCGAGCGTATGAAGCTCTGGGCCTTCCTGGCCTTCGCTGTAGTGATGACCGGGGTGATCTACCCGATGGAAGGTAACTGGACCTGGGGCGGCGGCTCAGTGTTCGGCCTGTACACGCTGGCTGATCTGGGTTTCTCTGACTTTGCCGGGTCCGGTATCGTCCACATGGCAGGCGCATCTGCGGCGCTGGCCGGAGTGTTACTGCTGGGCGCGCGTAAAGGCAAGTATGGCGCCAACGGTTCGATCAATGCGATTCCCGGTGCCAACCTGCCGCTGGCGACCCTGGGTACCTTCATCCTGTGGATGGGCTGGTTCGGCTTTAACGGCGGTTCGGTACTGAAACTAGGCGATATCAGCAGCGCCAACTCGGTCGCCATGGTATTCCTGAACACCAATGCTGCCGCCGCCGGTGGCGCCATCGCGGCCATGATCACAGCACGGATTCTGTTCGGCAAAGCCGACCTGACCATGCTACTTAACGGTGCGCTGGCAGGATTGGTTGCGATCACGGCAGAACCCTCAACCCCGACCGCGCTGCAAGCAACGCTGTTCGGCGCCATCGGTGGTGTGCTGGTGGTGTTCTCCATCATTACTCTGGACAAGCTGCGCATTGATGATCCGGTCGGTGCGATCTCGGTGCATGGCACTTGTGGTCTATTGGGACTGCTGCTGGTACCGATCACCAATGCTGCCGTCAGCTTCTCCGGCCAGATCATCGGTGCGCTAACCATCTTCGTCTGGGTATTCGGGATTAGCCTGATCGTCTGGGCGGTACTCAAAGCAGTGATGGGGATCCGCATCTCCGAAGAGGAGGAGTACGAAGGCGCCGACCTTGCCGAGTGCGGCATGGAAGCGTATCCAGAGTTCACCAAAGGCTAAGCGAACGCCTCACCCCTTAGCTCCTTAATCCCTTAACAAAAAAAGGGGGGGCGAGAGGAGCCTGCGATCGACAAGAAAGAAAAGAGAAAAACCGTTTGGGCACCGCTGATAAGGCGTGCCCATTTTTTTTGGCTATGAAACCTCATCTACTCGCTGTTACCGACCCTCTGCAGACCTTGCCTTCTTGTCAGCCCGGTTAGTCACCAGCCCCGCTATTGGGCGGTCATCAACAACTCATGCCCGACCACTTGGTGAATCATGCGGTAGGGGACCTTGTATTGGCAGCCTTCGTACTTGATCACGGCGTAATCGAAACACATTTTCACCACCGTGCAATTAACAATCTTGTCGCCATCGCTGACGCGGACAATGTTGTAGTTATGCAGAGAAAGGGCCACTAGAAAACCTCGAAAAACTGTTGGCGAGCCGCTGCAACGGATATCCGCGCAGCCCAGTATATTAACCCAGTTGGTAATAGGAGACGCAAAGATGCGTCAACAGGGGTCGAAGACCGATGCGACCCCCACAAAATCAAGCAGTTCCACGCAACTGCAGCAGATTTTAGCATCGATACCCTTTTAGCAGGGAGGCGCCAGAACAGATCTAAGCCTCGCTCCAATGCCCCTTAAAACCGATCCACCCGGAACGGTAGCGGGTCAACGGCCAGCGGTTTTCCAGCCATTAAACTCACTACCATCTCCGCGCTGATGGCTGCCTGAGTCAGCCCCAAGTGCTGATGGCCAAAGGCAAACAACAGCTGAGAATGACCGGGGTGGCGGTCAATGACGGGCAACGAGTCCGGCAGCGTAGGACGATGGCCCATCCACTCGCTGATTTCCAGAGACGGATCGTCCAAAGGCGGCAGCAGTTTCCGGCAATGATGCCGCAGCGAATCAAAACGGCGCTTGATCGGCTTTAATGCCAGCCCCCCCAGCTCCGTCATGCCGACCACCCGAAGCCCTGAATCTAGGGGGCTCATGACAAAGCGGCGCTCTGCTGAGCCAATGGGGTGATTGAGCTTGATATGCTTAGCCTCGATGCTGAGGTGATAGCCTCGCTCGGCTTCCAACGGCACCTGTAAATCGACACTTTGCAGCAGCTGTTTACTCCAGGCCCCGGTGCAGATGATGGCATGATCAAACATCAAGGATGCGGATGGGGTCTGCAGCGTTACGCCCTTATCTTCCGGCGACAGGGCGTTCACGGCCTGCTGAATAAACTGCCCGCCACGCGCCTGAAAAGCAGAAAACAACTGCATACAGAGCTGATAAGGCTCCCGTACCTGAGAGGCATCAGGGAAAAACAACGCATGACTGACACGCTCTGCCAGTTCAGGCTCCATCCGGCTCAGCGTGGCACCGCTAACCAGTTCGGTGCTGATGCCCCATTGTTTTAAATATCGAGCATGGGTCTTGGCATCCTCCAGTTTATCCGCAGATTCCCAGACCAGCAGATACCCGGATTGGATGAGTTGTTCGGTGGCGCCGATATCGGCCAAACAACGT
>JBALTG010000218.1:0-3664 GCA_036964625.1 Motiliproteus sp. | reverse complement strand
GACGACGATCTGAGTAGCCTGATGCCTTGGAATATCGTTATCGACTAAGTCAACGTGGGGCGTATGCCACGTTTACATTGCAACGATGAGAGGTTTTGTGGAGAAAGAAACAATCGCAGCATTGGCCAGTGAAATCATTTTCTTTAGTGAATATTGTGATTCTCCACTAAGACGCTCACCAACAGTAAACTCTACGGTTGAAGAAGCCTGGTCATAACCTAACCAGCGAACAGCACCACGCACGAAAGGGTCAACGTCATTAAATTTGATCAATTCAGTGAGCACTTGGCGATCAATCAACCTGAAATCAGAACTTCCTTGACCAATAGAGACTCCCGTCAACCAAGAAAACAGTTTATAAAAAACATTAGACGAAGTCCGCTTAAAGGCACTTGTATGTTTAGAGCTGTGGCGTTTTGTGTAAACAATTTTACTACCTGAACGCCAACGCTCAATGAGCTTCGGCAAGACGCTTGGGGGATGCTGTAAGTCGGCATCCATAGAAATAATCGCGTCACCTTTGGTAAGGTTAAGCCCTGCTATCAATGCATGTTGATGGCCAAAATTTCTCGATAGTTTTAATCCAAAAACTTGGTTGTATTCTGAAGAAGCCGCTTCAATTTTGTTCCACGTTGAATCCTGACTACCATCATCCACCAGCAATATTTCAAAGGTAATGAGCAGTGGTTTAATCTGATCAAGTATTTGCGTGACGAGGGGGATAACATTACCCGCTTCATTGAACATTGGAATAACAATAGAAACATCCGGTTTTCTACGCATATCAGAACAGCCCTAAAAGTAAACTCAAAATTAACGCTTATGTAGACGTGGATAGCTAGAAGCTAGAGCACATGTTTTTTGGCGAAGCATGTGCGTTTTCTATAAGAAGCTTGTTTTAACAGCATGAATTAAATCCATTTTATTACGAGTACTGAAAACACATTAATAAAGATCATATCTCAGTATCCAAACATGAGCCGGCGACAGCTACGCTTCTTTACAGGTGTTACCGTTCTTAGTACGTCGTTTTTTGTTTGTGAAAAAAAGTATAACGAGCACAGTAAAGGATAGAGCGGCTATCAGTAAACCTAAGTTAAGCTGAGTTGGGCGGAATTCGAAAGTCACCTCATGCTTACCCGGCGGGATAGACAGGCCCATGAATACTCGGTTAGTTCTAACTATTTCTGCGGGCTGTCCGTCTATTTGTGCAGTCCAGCCGGGATAGTAATTCTCCCTCAGGACGAGCCAGCCACTGCCGGAAGTTTCAACTTCGACATTGTACAGGCCTGGTCGGTTGTGCAGAGAGAGCACACGACCGGCTGCTTTTTCTCCGGTGACTGCGTGGGCGGGAGAAACATAGGCAAGATTGCCGTTTGCAAAATTGTGATCCGACGCCGCGAAGGACAGATCTTGGTCACCACCATGGACTACCTGACGGGAAAAGCTTAGCAATGGAGCGGCTAAATTCAGCTGCCAAAGTTTAGGGGTCAGTTGTTTGGCATGTTTTTTCCAGCCGCCATGGAAGGCAAATGATGGGTCATCGGTGACAACATAACGAACGCCGAAAAAGGCAAGGCGCCTAGCCAACAACTCGCTCGGAGGCAGAGTGTTGAGCAGCCCGAGGACATTGCTATTCTCGCTATACGCTAAAAAAGAAACGCCGCCCACATAACTGAGTCCAGCCATAACACCCATATTCGGTGTCATCGAATTACGGAAGGCAGAATAGAGTTCGCGGACGCTGTCTGTGTTTTCTTGTGCGATCGAGCGCGTGTAAATTCGTCCCGGCTTGAGAGCAATCAAGCGTGCCTCATCTGTCATGGAAAGGTCATAGTGACTTGCCGGCGCCAGCAGGTCGATCTTGCGCCCTGCTTGAATTAATTCGCCCGCGAGTATCAGGATCAGCAAACATGCAATCAAGTTGGACCATCGGGTTAGCGTTAGCGGTAACCTGCTGAGCAACCGTTCAACTCCCGGTGCGACCAGCATGGAGATACCAAGGTGGAACAGAAATAGATACTTTTCCGGCGTGCGGAACGGATTAAGTAGTTCGAGAATGGGCACCGCCAGTGGATTTTCTCTACCAAGCGCTAAGAACACGCCGATAGCCGCGATGTAAATCCACGCAAGACTGAATCTGCAGGGATTCATTACGGCAATAGCCACGAACAACAACGCCAGCCAGCCGATATGGAGCGACAGAAATATCGGCACATGACCGTCGGAAAACGCGGCAAAAATGTTCCAGTTATCAGCACTAAGCACTGGAGCCTGTAACAGGCTCAACCACTGAGCGGAGGTAGCCGAGTATTCTAACAATTCGTCAGTGCGCAGCCCGCCAACACGCGCCGAAGCGTTAAACGCTTCCAATGTTGCCAAAAACTGCGGCATGAATAGCCCAGCGGCAATAACGCCAGCTGCAAGGCAGGCGGCCAGCCAACGCCACTCCAAAATTCCTGCTGTAAAAATACGACGAACAAGCAGAACAATTGCGAGCAGAATAAACATTTCTGGCCAGCCGCTGTACATCTGCATTGCCAAGATGACTGCAGCGATGGCTATATTGCGCCGATCCGGGAGCCGCCAGAGCCGTTCACAGACCAGAATTGACCAAGGGGCCCAAGCGATACTGTGCGCCAGCGTGAGCATGTTGCCGGAGCTAAGTGACCAACCACCAAGACCGTAGACCAGTGCAGCGGCTATCGATGGCAGCCGACCGAAGCCGCCATAACGCGCCAGTTGATAAGCCCCAAACTGCCCAATCACAAGGTGAAGAGCAAGAGAAACAGCAATGCCACGCGGGGTGTCAAAAAAGGCAAAAATTACCGACGGAGGGTAGAATACCCCAGACTGAGGGTCGGCAAAAAAAGGCGTGCCCATCTGGATAGCAGGATTCCACCAGGGCCAGTATCCATCAAGTAACGCAGATCCTAAAAAGAATTTCATCGGCGCGAAAAAGATCTGGACGTCTCTAAAATAGAGCGCATCGCCATAAAATAGGGGACGTTGGTAAATGACGAGCGCCGCAACAAGGAACAACCCTACCATCACTAAGACAGCCGGCACGGGGCGAATACGTGCGTCGATGGGGTTCGCGGGCGCGGCAGAAGAACTGGCAGATTCTTTCCGATGGTTACGAGTATCTCCGCTTACTGATGCTCCTCCCCCTGCAAAAATATCTTTCAGTTCTTGTAGCATACCGTCTATCCATGTCCGGGCAGTGTGATTCTAGGGAAGGTCTGATTGTCATTGGCTCCATCAAGAATGGACAACGGGCTTAAGATACAGCATTCCATACAATTTCGTGAGTATCCTGCTGAAATATCCGTCTGGATAACGAGGGAGCGGAGATCGGTGTGGGCTGCATCGGGGTACTGATTTACGACCGCTCCGGTAACGTCACCGCAGGCCTGTCGGTTTCGGCTCCCATCGAGCGCAGGCAGTACGCCTGGATCACCGAACCTCAGCGAGCCGGTGTCGGCATTTCTCGGCAGCTGGGCTACACGGCTTGATCACGCACAAACAGGGCTACGGCAATGCGGCGTGCAGCCGCGCCCCTCTACCTATTAACCCGGCGGGTTAATAGGAGACGCAAGGATGCGTCAACATGGGTCGTAGACCAATGCGAGCCCCAGAAAATCAAGCAGTTCCACGCAACTGC
>JBALTG010000217.1:0-3692 GCA_036964625.1 Motiliproteus sp. | reverse complement strand
TCTGTGTTGACACGGTCTGCGGTGACGCGGTCTGCTGTAATAGGGTCTTGCCGGAGCCGCTAACGCCGCCCTGACGATAGGTACCGGCGGGCAGCTGCAGCGTGCCGATCAGGATCGTAGCGGGGAGCAGATTCCAGCTACGGGTATCGGCCACTTCGGTCAGGATAGACACCAGATCGGTCAATAAACCGAGCATGGGGTCTTTTTTTTGCGATTTTTTAACCAGCATGTGCTTGCTGGTTACACGGGCAAGGCTAAGCGCGATGCGCTTGGGCTGACTGGCTTGCAACGCTTCCCGGGCCAAATTATCGACATCTTCCAGCAATTCAAGGCGGACCTGATCGTCACCCAGCGCCAGCGTACGGGCTGTCGGCAACGCTAACCGAGGGGGGTAGAACGGTTGTGAAATAGTGACATTGTGCTCCAGCGATGGCGCATAGATGCTGATTCTACGCTGCTGCATGGCCGCCACCCGGCCGCTAAAGCACAGCACCAGGACCTCGCCGTAGTTGTCGGGTAGCGTCGTGGGGGCGGACTGAAAGCGCTCAAGGTAGCCTTGGTGCTCGCTGTCCAGGCCCAGCAACCGGCTGCTGTTAAGCAATCGTGCCTGCAGCGCCGCCGGCACCGCCTGCTGGCGCCGGGTTAAAATTTGCTCGGCCTTGCGGTAGCTGATCATGGCGTCGGACCATTCCTGGTTCAGCTCAAAAACCAACCCAGCGATAAAGCGCGCACTGGCCAGCTGGGCATCATCGTCACCGATCTCGCGCATTCTAAGGTCGGACTGCAGCGCCTCCACCCTGGCGCTGGACAGATCGTTCAGGGCCAGGTAATTGAGCGCCATCACCGTATGCAGTAACACCCGCTCGCTCGGTGTGGCGCTGTAATCATTGAAGGTCTCGTTGAGGGTCGTGGAGATTAATCCCTCCGTAACGCTGAGTGCCTGGACCTGTTCGAGCGCAACTTTGGCGGCTTCCAGATCGAGGTTGCTTTGAGGATAGTTACCCACAAGATGGTGCAGCAACCCTTTATTGAGCAGGTACAGCGGCCGGTCTCGGTTGAAGGGCGTCTGCGACTCTAGTTCCGCCAGCGTATCGGCCAGCGAATGACTGTCGCGGTAGCGGCCGATGCTGGCGCTTTGCCACTGCTGCACCGCGCAGCCTTGGACCAGCAGTAGCAACAGCACACTGGCCAACGCTCGGGGCAGCATTCGGGGCAATGTCTGAGTCAGCGTTCGGTTCAATGTTCGGATCGCGGGTCTGGTCAAGGCGCGAAAAGTCGCTAGCAACGCGCTGTGACGGGGGTTAATAGCGCAACTTACTGTTCTCTATCAGCTTCTTGATCTTCTTCTGCCCCAGCCACACCTTGCGATTGTCCTTCATGCTGATCAGCGTCAG
The DNA here is from genome assembly GCA_036964625.1 of Motiliproteus sp. Taxonomy (GTDB): domain Bacteria; phylum Pseudomonadota; class Gammaproteobacteria; order Pseudomonadales; family Balneatricaceae; genus Motiliproteus. Next base: position 2,298 of record JBALTG010000217.1, on the reverse strand, counting down.
GTCGACCTGGTAGTAGCGAACCTGATCGTCCGAGGCCACGTCGATAATGGTATTTATCTGGCCTTTGAGCATAAAGTCAGCGCCGGTTTCATTGCCGGCGGCATTGCGTGTCTGCTCGGTCGCGTTCAGATCCTGATCGATTCGCTCCTCCCTGATCTCGCTTCGCTCTTGGCTGGAGGCCACAAAGTTGACGCGCCCGGAGTTGATCAACGAGCGTTCCATATCGTTAACAAAGGTATTGATGTTGATATGTTCATGGCTGAGGTTGCGAACCCTGCCGACGATCAACGTCGGCGCCTGACCGGCGCGGGATTCATATTGAGTGATCCAGGGATGCGATAGCGCATCCTGAATCATCTCCTCGGCCACCATACGGGAATCGGTATCGTTCCAGCTACCACTTAAATCCACCGTGTCATTCGGATTGAGCCGGGTCACCTGGGTCCCGCAACCGGCGAGCAGGGACAGAGTGAAAAGTACAGTCAGCCAGCGCATCATCAGCGAGTTTCCTTTATTAACTGTTTAAATTTTTTGTCGGCATTGTCGGCGATATATTTCTGCAGTTCAGTCGATAGCGCGGATGAGGTCGACAGCAGTTTTTCCAACTGTTGCATATCCAACTCGGCAAACGCGTACAGGTTGCCGCTATCCGGGTCTAACCAGCGCGCAATAATACGTGCACCGGACAGCGCGGTACGGGTCGAACTCTTCAACGCTTGTTCGACCGAGGCACTGTTCTGGGTGCCCGAACTGGCGCTGTAATCGGTGATGGCACTGTCGACATAGGTGGACAAAATCCGCGCTATCTCGGTTCTCGCCCGGTTATCGGCGGTACTGCGCTGCAACGAGGGATCGTTCATAGTGGCGGCCATGCCGACGCCTTGCAGCAGACGGCCCTCGTCATTATCAACCGCTTGGGTGCCAATATTGACCCAATCGGGCGCATCGGACAGCCCCAGATCGCTCTCGAGGGTTCGCTGCGACGAGCAGCCAGCCAGCAAGATCACTCCCAGCAATAGTGCAAACCCAGCGGGTAGCCGTTTCAGTTGTCTCATGTTGTCCTCCTAGGGCAGGTTCCATTAGCTGAGTACAAATCTATATCTATATTAGCGACTATGCGGTCCTAATGTTTTAGGTTAGCGATAATAACTCAGCTACCTAATTCAGTTTGAGGAAAATTCGCCCTTTTTCAGCAGCAAGCAAAAAGCAGCGGTATCCGCACCGAAACAGCGTCGCGCAAGTCGGTTAACGATCCGGGTCAAAGATCGGCTCAAAACCTGTTAAAGTGTTGCCAATAACTTGGCAGTGAGTCGTGGTGACACAACTGCAGTTCAGATCAGAGCATGCTTGTGGAAAATAACGATATCTTGCGCCGTATTCGCTACACCTTTGATTTCAGCGATTCAAAAATGATCGCTGTGTTTGCCTTGGCCGATCAGGAGGTCACGCGTGAACAGATCAGCGACTGGCTGAAAAAAGAGGAAGATCCGGCCTATAAAAAGTTCAGCGACACCCGCCTGGCGGTGTTTCTGAATGGCTTGATTAACGATAAGCGTGGTAAGCGTGAGGGGGCTCAGCCACTGCCCGAGACCCGCCTGAACAATAACCTGATCTTCAATAAGTTAAAGATCGCCCTAAACCTGAAGGCCGAGGATATCCTGGAGATTCTGACGCTGGCGGAGTTTCCGATCGGCAAGCACGAGCTGAGTGCGTTCTTCCGCAAAGAGGGGCATAAGCACTACCGCGAGTGCAAAGACCAGGTGCTGCGTAATTTCTTGAAAGGGATGCAGCTCAAATATCGCCCGGATCCGCAGTAGCCGGGTCACCCAGATCGCACTGCCGTCGGTAGCAGCACGGCTGTTCGTTGTAGAGATCTGCGGGTTGTTGCAACAGCGCACGTTGGCTTTTAGACTCGGTGCTTTGTTGTTAGCTCCCGATTTTTTTAGCCGCCTGTGTTGTTTCTAGCCGCCAGTTTAGCGTTAGCCGTGCGGGTGGGTTGTTACAACCATAGCGGCAGCAATAACGGCAGGAACAGCGCCGTATAAGCGCCGGTCAGGCCCATCGCCAGGCTCGAGAAGGCGCCGGTGGTCGGGCTGATCTCAAAGGCGCGGGCAGTGGCGATGCCGTGGCCATTGAGGCCCATCACAAACCCCAGGATGCGTTCGTCCTCACAACGCATCCAGCGGCACAGCAACGGCGCGAACAGCGAGCCGACCACCCCGGTCAGGGCCACGATGCCCACGGCCAAACTGCCGATCCCCCCCAATAGCTCCGCCAGACTCACCGCGATCGGTGCGG
>JBALTG010000216.1:0-3732 GCA_036964625.1 Motiliproteus sp. | reverse complement strand
GGACCTCGACGCGATGTTGCGCTTGCCCCTTTGTGGTGAGCCGCGGGCAGCGTTCTGTTACCTGCGCCCAGGGGCTCAAGATGACTTTGAAGGCTATTTCTCCGAGCGCTTTAGCGACCTGTTTGAGCTGGTGCCCAGTGCCCAGTTGCTGGAGCAGCAGCTGTTTGGCCGGGGCGAGCCTTCGCCCAGGTTGCGTGATCGTATCGGTGATATAACCGTGCTGGCCAAGCAGCAGGCGATCATTAAAGACCGGTTGTTGCAGGAGCGGCCCTTCACCCAGCGCGGTGTGCACGGAGGCTTAAGTGCCGAGGAACTGTATGTCCCCCTGATAATGGCCGAGCCCTGATCTCTGAGCTTTGAGGGTGCGCTAGGAGGCTAAGGCAGCAACGTTGCCTTAGCCGCGATATTGTCGGGAAGCTTGATCATCCATTTGTTTAATTGCCTGCGGCTGAATACAAACGCGCCTTCACCTGAAGACTGGGGTATCCGCGGTAACGCTTCGCCGCTAAGCGCCTGCTGGGCGATGAGTGCTGCCCGCATTCCCTGGTCGTAACCATCGAGCACCAGTCCGCCGATCGTCATGTTCTCACCGACGGCGAACTTCCAGAATGCAAACAGAGGGACCTGGGTGTGGTGCGAAGACCAGGTGATGATCTCCTGTTCGGGAACATGATCGCCATTGGCCGTGGTCAGGGTGTGATAGAGGCCGATAATGATGGCGTCATAACCGGCCTCTGGGGCAGTTGCGATCGCGTTGTGCCACTCGCTAACCTGGTTGATTTGCTTAATGTCGACAGCAACAGAGCCGATGGAAAGCCGGTTGTCATCGAGGAACTGCTCCTTGAGCAGGGTCTGCGAGGTGATGCCGGCATCAAACAGAACCAGGATTTTATTCAGCTTACCGGCCATGATTGCCTGGATGTGGACGATCGATCTTTTCAATAAGGGGCGTTCAAGGATGCCGGTGATGTTGTTAGGTAATGTTGCCAGGTAGTTACGCGGATTGTTGTTTATCCCCAGATAGATCACCGGCGTTTGCGTCTTTGCAAAACGGGGTCCCAGGTGTTTGAGCGCGTTGTCATCTCCCAGGATGACTAAATCGGGGCGCGTTTTAAGGTAGGTTTGCCAGGCTAAATCGGCCTGCGTGACATGCTCAGATATCGGTCGACGCTTGGTATCCATCTGAAAGAACTGCAGCTCTGCCTGGTTGGCGAGGCTGTCCCGTATCGCCCGGGTATAATCCGCATCCCATTGGTAGGAGGCGTGGTAGCTCTCAATCACCAGTACCCTGGGGCGCGGCTCGGCGTAGCCCGGCTTGGGTAGTGCCAGCAGTATAAAGATGATTAGGAGGGCTCTTATGAGCGAAGGGTGATGCTGCACAGGCGATGCTTCTCTGTTGGTCATAGACGGTGTTTATTGCGCTTGATCTTGACCCGGTATGCTGGGATTAATAAGGGTAATGTAACCGTAATGGCGTGGGGTCGGAAGTTGACGGATTAGGTGCTGAGGCTTATGAATCCAGGTATGAGCCGAGAGTGTAAAAAGAGCGGGTGAGCTCTTACTAATTTTTGGACAAAAGCCGACGTATCCGCCGGCTTGTTAACGCAAGGCCTACAGTGTTTACTTCTGCGCGTTGTACGCCTTGACGCCGGCTTCGATCGCGCTGCGTGCGGCGGCGGCGTCCGACCAGCCCTCAACCTTGACCCATTTGTTGGGCTCCAGGGTCTTGTAGTTTTCAAAGAAATGTTTGATCTGGTCAAGCAGTAGTTTAGGCACATCTTCGACGTCCTGAACCTCGTTGTACGCTTGCGTCAGCTTCTCGTGAGGCACCGCTATCAGCTTGGCATCTTCGCCCGCTTCGTCGGTCATGTTAAGCACACCGACCGGGCGGCAACGAATCACCGAGCCGATCGCTATCGGGTGCGGGGTGATCACCAGTACATCGACGGCATCGCCGTCATCGGCCAGGGTGTTGTTGATGTAACCGTAATTGGCGGGGTAGAACATCGGGGCGGTCATGAAACGGTCGACCATCAGGCAGTCAGAGTCTTTATCGATCTCGTACTTTACCGGTACGCTGGCGTTGGCAGGGATCTCGATGATGACATAGATGTCGTTGGGCAGGTCTTTGCCCGCAGGTACTTTTGCAAAGCTCATGGCGTGGCCTTCTGAGGTGTTGAAACGGTTAAAAACTAAGCTGGTTAAGGCGCATTATAGGTGAACACTGCTGGCTTTTGTCAATAATACCTTTGGTTCTTGTCGGGTATTCCTGTCGGGTATTGTTGCTGGGTACTGCCGTTGGGTGTGGCAGCGGGGTGTTGTACGGGATTTAGCAGCGAAGATTGCAGCAGCTGTTGCCGCTGTGTAGTTCTGTGTATTTCGGTTTAGTTCGGTGCCGTGCGGGCGCAGGCCGAGGCGAGGGAGTAAACGTGCAGCCCCACAGCGTACTGCGGGGCTGCATGCACATGTGTCAGGCGGTAGTCTTTTCTGCCGTCTTGGTTTTTGCGCTCGCTTCCTGGTGATACCTCAGGACCGTTTCCACATCCTGCTTTGACCCCAGTACGACAGATACGCGTTCGTGAATATGCTTGGGCTGTACATTCATGATATCGATCTGGGTGTTGATGCTGCGGCCGCCCGCCTGCTCGATCAGCATGCTCATCGGGTTGCCCTCGTACATCAGACGCAGTTTTCCGGGTTTTTTCGGCTCGCGTGAATCCCAGGGATACATGAAGATGCCGCCGCGGGTCAGGATGCGATGCACTTCTGCCACCATCGAGGCGATCCAGCGCATGTTGTAACGCTTGCCCAGGGGCCCCTCTTCGCCAGCCAGCAGGTCGCCGACATAACGCTGGATCGGTTCGTCCCAGAAACGCAGGTTGGACATGTTAATCGCAAACTCCTGGGTTGACTCAGGAATCACTACCTGTTCACGGGTGAGGTAGAACTCGCCGTTGTGGCTCAGGGTGAACATGTTGACGCCATCGCCAGTCGTCAGGCAAAGGATACACGAGGGGCCATAAAGGACGTATCCGGCAGCCACCTGCTTGTAACCCGGCTGCAGGTAAGCGTGCTCTTCCGCCGGATCGAATCCATCCTGGGCTTCCAAGACCGAGAAAATGGTGCCCACGGTGACGTTGATGTCGATGTTAGAGGAGCCATCCAGCGGATCGAAGGTGACCAGGTAAGGGGCTTCTGGGTTGCAGGCCACCGGCAGGTCTTCCTCTTCCGAGGCCATGCCCCGTACCAGATCTGATTCGCTGAGGGTTAGCTTGATCAGGTCGTTGGAGATCACGTCCAGTTTTTTCTGGGTCTCACCCTGGATGTTTTCGGTCTGGGTGGCGCCCAGGATGCCTGCCAGTTCGCCATCGTTGAGCTTGGCGTTGATCTCTTTACAGGCGGACATCAATAGGTTGATCAGTTCGACCAAATCTGCGGGTGTTTCGCTGTGTTTCAGAAACTGGGTGAGCCGTTGCATGGGTGGATCCTGTCGTGGGTATGACGATCTGGTAACTGCGCTACCATGAGGCTGCGAATGATACGTGAAGAGCTACACCAATGCATGAAAAAGAGCCGTGAAAGAACGATATTCCTTGACTTGAGTTAACCCAGGCAGCCTGTCGATGAGATGATCTACTCGGCAACCGCTCCTGCGTTGCTCTATCTCCTGCATCCATGCAGTCGTACGGGAAAGCCGGCTTTGGTCATTTCTCGCGCTATTTTTCGTTCAAT
>JBALTG010000215.1:0-3752 GCA_036964625.1 Motiliproteus sp. | reverse complement strand
GGTACATTGGCGCTGGCAGTGTCCGACATTCCTTCGGCAGACCTTTGTTGAATGGGCCGCTCAAACAATCAACAAATCCTTTTGGGCGGGTGAATACTATCAGCAACAGCGATCAAAGGGCTGCACCTACCAGGCAGCTCTAAGGGCCTTAGCCTTCAAATGGATTCGTATCCTGTTCCGTTGCTGGAAAACACGCACCCCATACAATGAGTCGCTATATCTAAAGGCATTAGAACGGCGTGGATCACCGCTGCTGAAAGGTCTGCGGAAACCGGAAAACGCTTGACGGACTAACTCAGGGCGTGAAGCGGTCTCTCACCTCTGGCCAGAATGGGCTGTTGATGAGGTTACGGCGTTCCATATAGCGGACACCCAACGGAGCTAAAGCTCACGGCAGGTGTATCTACTAAGCAGACATTCAGGATATCGCTGGATGACAGCCGCGCGGTAATAAATACGTTTTAAAACGATTGTCGATTAGCTCTACACTATGAGCTCAATGCATCCATATTAGGTACTAATGTTTGGTGAACTGTCATTCAGCGAGACAGTTCTGGTGGGATGAAGTCTTACTTAAAACGTGTAAAAAAGGGCGAACACAGAGGTTATTAACCTGGTGGTCAAATAGGTTCCATACCTATCTGTCCGTCGCACCTAAAATCTGGTGCAGTTGCGTGGAACTGCTTGATTTTCTGGGGCTCGCATTGGTCTTCGACCAATGTTGACGCATCCTTGCGTCTCCTATTAACCCGCCGGGTTAATAACCATTTTTTAATTAAACTATCTAAAGCCTCGCTCGACAGTATCCTGCTGTTTCTGTTAATCCAAGCGGGTCAGCATCTCATCGCTGTAGGCCACAATTTCTTTGCCTCCACGGATTCTGGCAACGTAATCTGCGTTAGCAATAAAGGGTCTGCCGATTGCCAGTAAATCGAATTTATCTTCGGCAATTGCACGGCTTCCGGTTTCTGCATTAAAACCGCCTACACCGACCAGTGTCTTTGTATAAATACTCCGTACATAGCTCGATGCGCGGCCGCCGAGATAGTCAAATTCCAAGCTGTCATCAAAGATACCGATGTGCAAAAAAGCCAGATCGCGTTTCTCAATCTCAGGTAGGAGATAGTCAAACACTGCTCGATCGCGACTGTCGCCAGCGATATTAAAATAGGCACCTGGTGATAGCCGAAGAGCCGTTCGGTCATTGCCGATGCGCGCCGTAACCGCATCGACCACGGCTAACGCAAAGCGAGACATATTTTCTACGCTGCTGCCGTACTCATCCGTTCGATGATTACTATCATGGTGTAAAAATTGATCGATAAGGTAACCATTCGCCCCATGGATCTCTACGCCATCAAACCCAGCGTCAATTGCATTGGCAGCCGCTTGAGAATAATCCTGGACTAGTTGGCCAATGTTTTCATGAGTAACGGCTTTAGGCACCTGGTAGGTCAGTTCTCGCATTCTTGGTACGCTGCCCTCTACAGCAACTGCGGAGGGCGCCAGTACATGCCCACCACCAAAGAAATGAGGGTGCGACACCCGACCGGTGTGCCAGAGTTGAGCGAAAATTTTGCCACCATTGTCATGTACGGCAGTAGTGACTTTGTGCCAGCCCTCTATCTGCGCAGCAGTAAATAGCCCGGGTGTGTTTGGATAACCTTGACCATCTGCACGGATAATCACCGCTTCGGAAATAATCAAACCCGCTTCGGCACGGCGACCATAATAGGCTGCCATCGCCTGAGTGGGCACTAATTCATCATCTGCCATACAGCGCGTCAACGGTGCCATTAGAATGCGATTATTCAGGGTGATAGTGTCGTTCAGTGCATAAGATTGAAAAAGGGTATCAGTCATTTATTTGTATGCTCCAGATGCGTAGTGCAGTTCATAGCTATGGCTGTAGATTTCAAGGATATTTCCAAACGGGTCTTCCATATAGATCATTCGATAGGGCTTTTCACCCGGATAATAATAGCGAGGTTTAGCCATTCGCTTCTTGCCGCCAGCGGCGACAATTTTCTCCGCCAACCCCTCAACATCGGGATCTTGAACGCAGAAATGGAAGATGCCCGTTTTCCAATATTCAAAATTATCATCGGGATTCTGTTGGTTGTTAAATTGAAATAACTCAACGCCGATACGATCGCCCGTTGATAGATGGGCGATCTTGAAGGATTGCCAGTTAGATCCGAATACATCGGTACACATCTCTCCGATCGGGCTGTCATCCTCGACAATCTCGGTGGGCTCCATAATCAGATACCAACCCAGTACCTGGGTATAAAATTTCACTGCGGCATCAAGATCTGGCACTGATATTCCAATATGGGAAAACGTACGAGGATAGGGGTTAGCAGATGCCTCAGGGTGCGAATCAGTCATGATTTTTACTCCGCATTGTTAATATTGTTGGGCATAGTACATAGCTATAATGCTAAGATGAAATTATCATTTACTATAATTTTGATAATGGATCGTTATGATTAATCCGGTATTCCTGCGGACCTTTATGCGTTTGGTGAAAACTAATCACTTCACCCATACTGCGGAACTACTCAACATGACACAGCCAGGTGTCAGTCAACATATCAAGAAACTTGAAGCGCAGCTTGGCAAGCCACTGCTGAATCGTTATGGAAAATCTTTCGAGTTAACCACCGTTGGCGACAACCTGTATCGATACGGATTGCAACAGGCCGAAGCGGAGTCTGAGCTGCTCAGCAGCATCAATGGGGATGACCTGCATTCAGGTGAATGTAGGCTTGCTTGTTCAGGCTCGATGGCAATGCAGATTTACCCTGCGTTACTTAATCTTCAAAAGCGATGCCCAGGACTAACCGTGAGTGTTGAAGCGGCACCTAACGCGGCCATTATTGAACGGATTAGAGCCAACAAATCAGACATGGGTATCATCACTCAGCCTGTTAGCGACCCTAAGCTGGTTCAAGAGCGGCTTGGTGAAGACGCACTTTGCTTGGTGATGCCCGCTCAAACCGAGTCAACATGGCCAGAGTTATTGCAACTAGGGTTTATCAACCACCCTGACGGGCATCATTATGCTATTCAGCTTTTAGAAGTGAATTTTTCGAGCGAATTTATTGGGATGGATCGAATACCGCAGTCTGGCTATATCAATCAACTAAGCCAAATATTATTGCCTGTTTCACTGGGTTTAGGATTTACGGTTATTCCACAGTCGTCATTGGATGCATTTCCTTACCCTGATCGTATTCGTAGCGCCAAGCTCACGGTTCCAATTAACGAAACAGCTTTTATAATTACAAAAAAACACCGCACTTTGGCCTCAAGATACCAATTGATCAGAGATGTTCTGGCAGACCAATGGAACTAACCCGTGTGACCGCTTTGTCGCAGGTCTTGCCGTTACCTGACGTTCAGAACAGTAAAGCTAGCGTCCGCTTCCAAGTTCCTGGCTAGCAAGGGCGGTTGCCGTGGTCACAGACCTCTAGTGGCTCCTTCACGCCAATTCCCGAAGTTTCAGTGACACCTGAGGCATGGCCGCTTTGTAGATTAAGCAGCCGCCTCGCGTCCTCTTCTGGGTGACTATAAAAGGCCGACTACTGACGTTGGACAGGTTCTTTTTAATTGGCGCCGCCTTTGTTTCGGCAGGAACCCCTTGGGCCTGCTATCATCGCCGCTAGCAGCCTGTCGGACTTAACGCTGATCTACTGCGGGAAAGCCGACTTTGGCCATTTTTCACCCTCTTTTTCGTTTAATAGAAC
>JBALTG010000214.1:0-3778 GCA_036964625.1 Motiliproteus sp. | reverse complement strand
ACGACGACACGCCCTGGTAGTGCCAATTGCTGTCGGCGCGAGTGAAAAAGCAGGTATCGACGGTCACGACCGGTTCGGCCGGTAGAACGAAATCGGGGACGTTGGCCTGCCAGGTTAGGGCCGCATCGAGGTGGCCGGCCTGAACTTCGCGTAGGGCGCGAGTAAGCGGACGCATTTGGTACTGTATCTGGTGCCCGTGCAGGCTCAGGGCGTCGCGGATAATCTCGATCACGATACCTGGAGGGGAGAGCAGTTCACCGCTTTTTTCGTCGGCACAGATATAGGGGCAGACTGGCTCGGAGGCGAGGGTGATCTCTTCCGCCCGTAGTGCATCACTCAGACCAAGGGCCGACAACAGCAGTAAGACTGATAAATTGCGCATAAGGCCCCTGTTTCCTGTTGTATGAGTTACCTCCAAGCCTAGCCGTAATTGGCCGTTTTTGTGCGCGGCTGGATCGGCTGGCCAGCAATGACACGTTGGCTGACCTGATCGGCCAATGCCTGAATTTTGCAGGCACGAGATACTGGCGCAACCCATTCCTTTGGCTGCCTGTTGCGGCGCGATGCAGAAGGATGTCCACGGTACGGATCAGGAGCAGAGCATGAGCAAGCAATTAAACCAGCCTTTAGGTGGCAACGACATGCCCCGTTTTGGCGGCCCAGCCACCATGATGCGGCTGCCGACCCAAGAGACCTCGGCGGGCCTCGATGTGGCCTTTATCGGCGTACCCTTCGACATCGGCACCTCTAACCGTCCCGGCGCACGCCTGGCACCCCGGCAGATCCGCGACGAGTCACGGATGCTGCGCCCCTACAACATGGCGACCCGCGCCGCACCCTTCGACAGCCTGCAGGTAGCGGATATCGGCGATGTGCCGATCAATACTTTCAACTTGCAAAAGAGCCTGGGGATTATCGAGTCGTTTTATGACGAGGTGATCATCGATGGCTGTAAGCCGCTGACCCTGGGCGGCGATCACACCATCGTGTTGCCCATCTTGCGGGCACTGAAGAAAAAATATGGTCCCATCGGGGTGGTGCATGTGGACGCTCACGCCGATGTTAATGAACACCAGTTCGGCGAACTCTACGCCCACGGAACTCCCTTCCGTCGTGCGGTGGAGGAGGGGTTGCTGGACTGTAAGCGGGTGGCCCAGATCGGTCTTCGCGGCACCGGCTACAGCGCCGAAGATTTCGACTGGCCCCAGGAGCAAGGCTTTCGCGTGGTGACCGCCGAAGAGTGCTGGCACAAATCGTTGGTGGGCTTGATGGAGGAGGTGCGCGCCCAGGTTGGCGGCGGCCCGGTCTATATCAGTTTTGATATCGACGGCATCGATCCGGCCTACGCGCCGGGTACCGGCACGGTGGAGTTCGGCGGTCTGACTGTGCCCCAGGCGCTGGAGATCGTGCGCGGCTGCAAGGGACTGGATATTGTAGGAGGCGATCTGGTCGAGGTGTCCCCGCCGTACGATACAACTGGCAATACGGCACTGCTGGGTGCCACGCTGCTGTACGAAATGCTCTGTGTGTTACCCGGTGTTAATTACCGGTCGTAGCAGGGGAGTGATCATCCAGCGCGACTGTCTAGTCGAAAGTGATTAAATAAAAGCTCCGTACAGGGGCTTTTTTATGGATATGTACTAATTGGCTGTTGGCACTATCTGTTGGGTTGCTAGCCAGAATCACCCAGAAGCCAGACTGCCCTGACGAGGGCCAGGTCCTTGTGGGAGCAGGGCTCCCGGCGATCTTGTCATTTATTCGCACAGTAACAGCTAAAAGAATCGCCTGCAGGCAGGCTCCCACGGCGCTATAGGGTCATGTCATTAGGGTGTTCGAGGTCCAGTTCGCAACGGTAATCTCTTATCAACAGCTCATACATAGCCTTTTTTATTGTCACGTTGCTGGCGCCAGCCCCCCGTCTACAGCCTGTCCCTAAATGACAGGTTGGCTGTCCCGGCCCGACATTGTTGCTCCCACCCCGAACCGCAACAATGGTTTCATCAACGTGACCCTCCTTTTGGATCACATCTTCCGCTTAACAATAGCCAAATAAAATCAGGGGATAAGCAATGTTCTCACTCAAAGACAAAGTAGCACTGATCACCGGTGCCACCTCCGGAATCGGCCTTGCGGTCGCCAAAAACTTCGTCGAAGCGGGCGCCCGGGTGGTGATCACTGGACGTCGCGATGCCAATACACTGGCGAAAGAGATCGGGGCCCACTTTATCTCCCTTGATGTTACCAAGGAAGACCAGGTCAAGCAGGTGCTGGCCCAGGTGGCGGGAGAATATGGCCAGCTGGATGTGCTGGTATTAAACGCAGGAATCGCCGAAGACGCCGGCACGATGACCGAATCCTCCTCCGACACTATGCGGCGCTGCTTGGATGTGAACTGCATGGGGGTTTACTACGGCCTCAAATATGCGCCGGCCCATATGCCCAATGGCAGTGCCATTATAGTGACCGGTTCCGCCGCGGGTTCCGGCACCACCACCGTTGCCCACGGCGAGTATGCCGCCTCCAAGGCCGCAGCAGCCTACCTAGTACGCACTTCTGCTATTGAGCTGGCGCCGAACAATATTCGTGTTAACGCCGTTTGTCCGGCCGCCATTGCCGGTACTGGAATGATGGCCGAAGACGACGGTGGCCCCGACGCGACCTTCTACTCCGCCCAGACCGCTTTCGGGCGTATGGGGCGCCAGGATGAGGTGGTGGGAATCTACAACTTCCTCGCAGGTAGTGGCAGCACCTTTATCACCGGTCAGGAGATCTGTGTCGATGGCGGCATGACTGCCGGCACCGGCCTGCCGGCCATAGGCGCGATCATGGCGCCTTTCGATCAGGCTTGATGTCGAACCTTCACAAGGTGAGCTTATAGATAAGAAGGTATCTATAGCATTCTGATTTATAAGAATATGAGCGGCATAAAGGACAGCAAAATGAGCTTAAGCAACGAGCAGATGATTCGGCTCTTCACCAACCTGGTGCGGGCCTTTCAGTACGACAAAATGATGTATCGGCGCATGATGCAGGGAAAGCTGATTGGCTTCTATCACCCTGCCGGAGGTGCCATCGCACCGGGCGTTGGCGGTTGCACCTTCCTCAATCAGGATGACAACCTCAACCCCCACCACCGCGGCCATGGCATCACCCACATGATCTCCAAGGGGATCGATGTCAGCTCCTTCTTGGCCGAGCACACGGGCAAGGATACCGGTTGTTGCGCCGGTCGCAGCGCATGGCACTTCAGCTATCCCGAGCACAAGGTGTATCAGCAGTCGGGCTTTATCGGTCACAACTTCGCCCCTTCCGTGGGCTGGGGTTGGGCGGCCAAGCGTCGCAATCAGGGCCAGGTGGTGATGAACTGCTCCGGTGATGGTTCCTACGGCGAAGGCCGTGCTCACGAAGCGATGCTGATGGCCCAGAACTGGAAGCTGCCGTTGATCTTCTTTTGTGAGAATAACGGCATGGCGATTTTCTCCAGTGCCTCTGAGATGCACCCGATGGCGGATATTTCCAGTCTTGCTCTGGGCTATGGCATGCCAGCGATCATCGTCGACGGTCAGGATGTGTTCGCCGTGGCAGAAGCGGCACAGACCGCCATCGCTCGCGCCCGGGCAGGTGAGGGCCCAACCTTTGTGGAGTGTAAAACGCTGCGTTACAACGAACATGATATTGGCACTCCCGACCTCAAGGGCTGGGTGGACCGAACCGAAGCCGAACACGCCGAGATGCGCAAGCGCGAGCCGGTGGCCTTGGCAACCGAACGGGTGCTGGC
>JBALTG010000213.1:0-3881 GCA_036964625.1 Motiliproteus sp. | reverse complement strand
GAAAAATCTGCCTTAAATCGTATTTCCCTCGCTACGATCGGCCAAGCCCGACAGGCTCCTAGCGTTTACGCTTGATCTGGTCGACGATCTTGATCGCCAGATTATGCCGCGACAACCCCAACGTGCAGGTGAACGTCGGCACGCCGTTGGCGGTCAGCGTCAACTGCTCGGGGACATCAACCGGAATCACATCCCCGACATCCATTTTAAGGATGTCGCGCAAGGATATCTGCCGCTGAGCCACCGTCATCTCAAGATTCACCCGGGCATCCATAATATCCTCCCGCAGCGCATTGACCCAGCGAGCATCCTTATCATCGGAGTCACTCTGGGTTCCGGAATCCAGCACCTCCCGGATCGGCTCCAGCATCGAGTAAGGAATAGTGATATGGAAATCCCCACCACCGCCGTCCAGCTCGATATGAAAGGTGCTAACAACAACCACTTCGCTCGGGCTAACGATGTTAGCCATCGCCGGATTCACCTCAGAATTCAGGTACTCGAAATCAACTTTAAATACCGGACTCCAGGCCTCGCGCAGATCGATAAATATCTGATTCAGAAACATTCTGACAATTCTGGTTTCGGTCGGGGTAAATTCACGTCCCTCGATCTTAGCGTGGCGGCCATCACCGCCAAAGAAATTATCCACCAGTTTAAAGACCAGTTTGGCATCCATAATAAATAGACTGGTGCCCCGCAGCGGGCGGATCTTGACCAGGTTCAGACTGGTGGGTACGTACAGGGTATGGACGTACTCGCCAAACTTCAGGATCTGCACCCCACCGACGGAGACATCGGCACTGCGGCGTAAGATATTGAACATACTGATCCGGGTATAGCGGGCAAAGCGCTCGTTAATCATCTCCAGGGTCGGCATTCGCCCCCGGACGATCCGGTCCTGGCTGGTCAGATCATAGGAGCGCGCACCTTCGGCCTCCTCTTCAGCCTCTGTTTCAATATCACCGTCGTCAACGCCGTGCAGCAGGGCATCGATCTCATCTTGTGACAGAAGATCCTGGACACTCATGTCGACCGCAACCTATTGCATCACAAAATTGGTAAAAAACACTTCTTCAACCCCCGGGCGCTGAATCTCCCGCTGCAACAGTTCCTGCACTTTTTGCCCCGACTGTTTTCGCAGACGCTCTTTACCCTCTGCCGTCTGCATGTCGGTAAATTCCTGGCTGGAATAAAGGGTCGAAAGTTCGTGAATCACCAGCGGCATATGCTTGGTTAACGCATCAACAACGCTCTGGTCCCGCGTCATCGCTTCGGCATAGATCTGCAGGAACCGTTGCCGACCATTTTTTTCAGCCAAGTTGGCGATAAACGAGGGTTTGCCACCCAGAGTACGCAGTTTAATGTAGAGCGCCTCTTGACGAACGACCGCCACCTTGACTGGATCGCCCTTGGTCGCCGAACCAGCACTCAGAAGAAACCAAGCTGCGCCACCACCGCCAGCCAACAACACCACTACAGCCGCAATAATAATCAGCAACTTAGTCGATACTTTCTTACTTTTATCGGCACCCTCTGCAGGGGCTATATCTTCAGCCATAATATCCTCAAACCCACACCAGCCCCCAGAACGGAGCTCCGCTCCCCAGACAGCCGCGGACTATAGCATAAAACCAGCATCCAGTAGCGCTACCACCAGAGCGCCGATCAGGCGTAATAATCGACCAATCCTAATGCGTTATGCACGAGACCCAAGACCCCGTCCGGCTGCCCATCAGAGCCAAGCTCCTCGCCCCCTACAAGCCCGCGCCGACCCTCTTTTGGCTCATTGGACGAAGACTGATCCGACACATCGGCCTGACCCAACGCCAATCCATTTTCGGCCAGCATCTCCCGCAATCTTGGCATCTGCTGCTCAAGGACATCACGCACTTGAGCATGCGGGCTGGTAAAACTTAAACTGGTTTGATCACCCTGGATCGTCAGCCTGATCGTTAGACTACCCAACTCTGGCGGATCGAGCCGCAACTCCGCAGTGCTGACACCCTGGCCCGCCATCCAGCTAATACGCTGTGACGCAGCCGGAGTCCAGGCCTGGCTTCCAAAGCGCTGACCGAACCCCGCCGCAGCTGCCGGGGAGGACGTTGTTTGGTAGGCCTGCTGCAACTGCAACAAACTCGCCGATGTCCCGCTCAGAGACAGGGCCCCGGCCTCACCCCTTGCCGCCGTACCCTGCGATCCTAGCGCATCCTTGATTGCCGCCTCGCTCTGTGCCAACTTTTGGCCCTGTGCGACAACACTGTCACGCAACTCAACCCAGCGCGCTAAACCCTGCTCTCTCAAGCCGTCACGCCGCCCGTCCTGGCGCCCGTCCTGACGTGACTCGGCGTCGCTCGAAACGTTCTCGGATTCTGCCACCGATCCGCCTGGCAACGCCTTTGCTGATTGTGAATCCGTAACTGCTGCGCTACGCCCTGCCTCGCTCACCAGCTCCGCTCGGGCACCCTGCTGCACCGACGCTACGCCAACCTGTCCGACCTGTCCGACCTGTTCGGAAGGTATCGGCTGCGCCATAGCAACCGCATCAAGCGCTGCTGGCGTTGCTTGAGAATCAACAGCGACCGCAACGGCAGCAGACGCTGACGGGGGTTGGTTACGCAGCGTTTCTGCAAGCAGCAATAATTCATCGATGGAATGCGTATCAGCCAGCGCAGTCGCTGGATTAGCGCCGTCCGCGGGCGCACTCACAAGCTGTTGTGCCAACTGCAACAGAGAAGCCGCAGGTTCCTGATCCGCAGACTCGCTCTGGCGCTGCGCATCCTGTAGCAACAGTGCGGTTTGTGCCAACTGCCGCACCTGCTCCTGGGGCACGCCATCCGCCGTCAGCTGCTGCACCAACTCGGCCAACTGCTCCTGTTCGGATGCCGATAGTTCACCCTCGAGCTGCTGTGCAAATCCGACCAGATCGGTCACCAACTCCGACGGCAAGGGATCGCCGTCCAACGGCAACTCAGCGCCACCTACCCGGCCCTGGGCCTGATCCAGCAAAGCCTGCAACTGGTCCATCATCTGCGCAAACAGCGAATCTAATTCACCCTCCGCGGTAGTAGCCTGAGTACTTGCGCCATAGCGTGGCGTTACCGGGGATACGCCCGCTATCGTAGACATCGACGCCATTTGACTCTCCTATTTATGCCTTGTCTGCAGCAATCCAATCAACACGCTGCTTCAATCAACACCCTGTTCCAAGCAACACTCTATTCCAAGCAACCCTTTGCAAGGAACTCTTTGCAAGAATCACTTTGCAAGAATCACTTTGCAAGGACAGGGCCATATCGACTACGAGGAGCACAGACAACGTACAAGAAACCGCTCAATCTCGCCTGGGGCGCAACAGTGCCAGCTCATCCATCTGCTTCTGCAGCTGTTTATCCTGCTGCTGCTGCTCCTGCTGCTGAGTCCGCTGGATCAACGACTCCATGGCACGCTCGCGCCCCCTGGCCAGCTGCCACGCCTGCTTGGCATAGGCGAGCGTTCGTTCGCAAAACGCTATCTGGTTTTTTTGCTGGTCGAGCGCCCCCACCAATCGCTGCTTGAATGCCTGCAACCGCTGCAGTTTCTCCATAGTCACACCCGCCTGACCGGTTTGCAGCAGATCACGCTGATACTCCTGCAGATAATCCTGTAACTGCTGTAGTTTCTGCTGCTCAGCCAACAGCTGCTGCTGCGCCTGACCCAGCTGCAGCTCAGCTTGCTTCTTACGCCGCTCCGCCAAATCCTGGACCGGCTGCAGACGCCGCGATTTTTTCACCGCCGGGGGCCGTTACGGATTGCCATCATATAAACACACCCTAGAAGCCTGTCGGACTTAACACTAATCTACTGCGGAAAACCCGAATTTGGTCATATTTTCACGCTCC
>JBALTG010000212.1:0-3940 GCA_036964625.1 Motiliproteus sp. | reverse complement strand
GCGGTCAATATTAGCCAGTAAGGGTTTTCACTGGCGCTCGGCTGGAGGCATCTCTGCATTCTCGGTCATCCTCCTAGCGATGCAACGCGCTCAGGGGTTGAGGGTGATATCAACCATTAGATCGGAAGCAATTGCCTCCAGATTTTCCTGTAGCGAATCGATATCCACATCGGTAGGTACCAGCAGATCTGCTTCGGCCTTAAATAGCTGTTCGGCGGACATGGAGCCGCTGACAATAGAGGTTTCCAGTCGATCAACGCTGATTCCCTGCGCCGCCAGGGCCTGGGAGATCTGGCGTACGATCCCTGGCTTGTCATGACCGGTCAAGGCCAGCGAAATAGCCATGCCATCACGTTTGGAGGTCGCTTTCTGATCGGACTCAATGGTGATCTTCAGACCTTTGGACTCCAAGCGCGTGAGGGCTTCGCTCAGGGGCTGTAATTGTTGGCTATCGACGCTGGCGATGAGGATGCCGGCGAATTTGCCTGCCAGCCGGGACATGCTGCTTTCTTGCCAACTGGCGTGATGCTGGGCCAGGGTGGCAGACACCATCTCTACCAGTCCGGGCTTATCTGGGCCGATAAAAGTCAAAATCAGAGAGTTGTTCATAATAAGTGTTTCCTATGCGGAGCCCTGTGTCGATTACAGAGCCATACGGTTTTTATTGATGTTTAGTAGGCGAGTTGAGTGAGCAGGGCATATTTGCCTCAGCTTCTTTGAGGGTCAATCCGAGCCCCCCCCCTTGTATCAGCAGCGTGAGGTCGTTCAAGTTCGGCCCTGCTGATTGCTGCCGAGCGTTTTAGTCGAAATTCAAGATATATCTGAAAGGAAACAAAATCAACTAAATTTCGTATAGGAAATATTTGTTGATTATTGGAGAGGCTCTTGCAGATCGACATCCGGACAGGAGCAAATCGAGGAATCACTCGCTGGAGGACGCGGTCAGCCCCTACATTCGGTAGCAACGATAGGTCTTTACGCGAAGGGATTGGGGGGGGAGGTCAGACCACTTCGAATCGAGTTTTCTGGCGCGCAGTATCACGTGACCTCTCGCGGAAATGGGCGGGTGGATATCTTTCGCGATGATTCTGACCGGGTCGCTTTGCTCGCGTTGCTGAACAATAGCTGCGACCGTCACGGGTGGCTGTGTCACGCATACTGCCTGATGTCGAATCACTATCATCTGCTGATAGAGATAACCAACCCTACGCTCTCAAGGGGCATGAAATACCTCAACGGTACTTATACACAGTGCTATAACCGCCGCCACAGGCGGATAGGGCCTGTTTTTCAGGGGCAGTTCTGGTGATCCTGGTTGATAGCTCCGCTTATCTGCTTGAGTTAGCGCGTTATCGTTTTGAACCCGGTAGGGCGCGAATGGTGCAGGACTGGCCTTGGAGTCATTATCGCGGTATGGCAGGGCTGGTTGCGCCAGAGCCGTGGCTATCGACGGATGTCGGGCTTCGGCCAGGAGCGGCAATGGGCTGGTGAGAAGTATCGGGAATTTGTGCGACCGGATAAAAACCAGTCCTCGCCATGGGAGTCGTTAAAAAACCAGATCTATCTCGGCTCTCCAGACTTCGTCGAATCGATGCAGTGCAAGATCAACCCCGACCAATCGTTGCTGGATATTCCCAAATCGCAGCGGCAATCTCCCCCTAACGCCTTGGAATACTATTAGCAGACCTATGCTGACCGCGGTGACGCCATGGCGATGGCCTACCGGAGTGGGCATTACACCTTGGCAGCGGCTGGCAAGCCGTTCGGGGTCCGTTATGCCACGGTCAGTCGGGCCGTAAAAAAGTTTGGGGGGCCTATGTAAGAGTGACCCCGTGACCGATAATTTTTAAGGATACTGCCCCCTTTTACGCGCCTTCTACGCTGTCCTCGAATCCCCGAATCCTCGGTTGAAAACGGGGATCGAAGGCGAGTAGAAGTAGGGACGCTCTATCCCAGGGATTGCGCAACCAGCAAGACGATCAATAGCGGGCAGACAAATTTCACGTAATTTGGCCATACTTTCCAGAAAAAGCTGTGCTCAGCTTGCGGATAGCCGTGCTTGATCTCCTGAAGAATACTGTTGCGATGCCAAATCCAGCCAATAAACAGGCAGAACATCAGGCCGATAATGGGCTGGGCGTACTGGGTGGTAATGGTGATGACTAGGCCAAACAGCGCGCCAAAGTTGAAGATAATCACCAGACTGATTACGAAAATCAGACCACCGATCAGGTATCCGGCTTTTTTACGTGCCAAATTGCCATGCTCAACGGCATAGGCGACGGGGACTTCCAGCATGGAGATTGAGGAGGTCAGTGCGGCAATCGTCATCAGGATAAAGAAAACGATGGAAACCAATAGGCCGCTTTCTCCCATCGTGTCGAAAAATGCGGGTAATACGTTGAAAATCAAGGTATCGGAGTTCAGCAAGGTGCCTGACTCGGAGAAGATTTCGACGCCGTTCGCCTTGGCCACATACATGGTGGGTAGAATCAGCAGGCCAGCAATAAAGGCAATACCGGTATCCACTAAGGTGACATAGGCCCCCAGCTTCGGCAGATTTTCCTGCTTGCCGACATAAGAACCATAAATCAGCATGGTTCCGACACCCAGGGACATGGAGAAAAAGGCCTGTCCCAGAGCGCTGATAATCAGCTCAGGATTAAAAATCTGGCTAAAATCAGGTACTAAGTAGACCTGCAGGCCTTCCATCGCGCCATCAAGGGTTAACACATATCCGGCCAACGCCAGTAGCATGACAAATAACATGGGCATCAACCGGGATGACCATTTTTCGATACCGTCCTTTACGCCGCCGTTAACAATAAAAATAGTGAGCAACATAAAGATCAGGGTGAAGACGATATTACGCTCGTTGCCGAAGGTGACGCTCCACTCGGCGGTGCTCTGTGCGCCCATCAGTATTGCGGCGGGTTCAACAACAAAGGCGATCATCCAACCGGCTACGATAGCGTAGAAGCTGAGGATGAATGTGGCGGCGAGGATACCGCCGCTGCCGACCAGAAAACCGAATCGTCTGGTTTTGCTGCCGATAGCAATCTGCTGCAGGGCCTCTACGGCATTGGACCGGGCATAACGACCAATGAGCAGCTCCGCCATCAACACGGGATAAGCGAGTAAAAACGTCAATATGAGGTACACCAATAAAAAGGCACCACCACCATTGCTGGCTGCTTGCGTCGGGAATCCCCAAATATTTCCCAAGCCCACAGCGGAACCGGCTGCGGCCATAATAAAGCCCAATTTAGAACTAAATTGTCCTCGATTTTCTTGCATAGATAACAGCTCTTACCGTTAGGTTATCGTTGATGTATGAAGTGGTTTTCCTAGCCCTATTTTCTAACTATCGGAAATTCAGCGACCCTGAGCAGAATTTATGCGTGCCACAGTGAGAGGCCTGGTCTAGCTATTTTTTTGATGCTTCATTGAAGAAGCCGATGTAGAAGATTAAATCGGTCAGAAAAATAGTAGAAAGAAAACCGGTGAAAAATTCAGGCCGGGGAGTGTAAAGATACGGCTCTCTAAATTCAATACACCCCCTGCAGACCGGCCTTAGCTTTGAGCGAGTTTTACTAGGTTATACCGGGCGGTCTACTGATATGGGTGCTGCCGAGTCAAAAAGCGACCGAACGAGCAGCAATGGATAACGATTTGTTAGGGCAAAGTAGGGCTGTAAATGCAGCCGAGAGAATGCGGGTTAAGAGTAGCGAGACCGGCTAAGCGCCATTCTCGAGTAATTGATTATATATTGAGCGATTGATAAGAGTGCCCGTTAGAACAAGCGGTTGAACAGATACCCTGATGCTACACACAAAACTATCCACAGGAATTGTGAATAAGTGAGAGGCGGCTTACGCCAAGCTGCAGTCGTTGAGGTAGGACCTGATAAATGTGCGAACAGAGGCCGACGGCGGCCTCT
>JBALTG010000211.1:0-4051 GCA_036964625.1 Motiliproteus sp. | reverse complement strand
TTAAATAGCTCGCTATTCGCCTCGAATGATCGAAAAATCTGCCTCAAATCGTATTTCCCTCGCTACGATCGGCCAAGTCCGACAGGCTCCTGAGCCAATCTGGCGTGGCAAAAAAACGCGAAGCCATCGGGCTTCGCGTTTTTTATTTGGATTTAGCTCAAATCAATACAGCGCTTTTTCGTCCCGCACCACCTCTTTGAGCAGGTCGATAAACATGGTATCGGCGGCACTGTGCTGCGCTGGAATCTTAACGTTGGTGCTGCCGCTGATCTTCTCGGCGATTTCGTTGTCCGCGTTGTCTTGATCGATCAGCTCGCGGGCGATCCCCAGGCAATGCGGCACTATCTCCGGTTCAACCAGTACTTTCTTGATAAAACCGCGCAGCTCTTCGATGGTGCGGTCGCGGTTACGGATATCGATGGCGCTCATGGCGACTCCTGTAAATCGGTATTTATTATTGCTAGCTTCAGCCCACTATAAATCAGATTGCTTTGCGGCCCTAGAAGTTCTGAGTTTATGCCATTGTGGTATTGCTGCGAGCCATCGATGCTGGCAGTATTGCTGACTCTTGTTTAGGCAGTAACGCTCGGTTACCACTGGCGTTATCTGAAGTAGGCTTTACCGGGCTTATTTTAACTCAACCCGTATTGGTGGCGTACCGTCCCGATACACACCCTGAACGACCTGCATCGGACTTCCTGTCCGGTAACGCTTCAGCCCGGTAATGAAATGACACATCTGCATGGATGTGACTGGTCGGGTGTTGAGTGTTGTGGTCGTGTATCTATACACAATCTTTTGATACAGCAGCAAAGGCCGCCAATAGCGAATCCTGGTTGCGAAAGATTTTGAGGGTGGAAAAAGTGGAATTACTATCTGGCGGTGACATGATTGCCCGTTTCCTGAAGGACGAAGGTGTTGAATACATCTACGGCTATCCGGGCGGCGCGCTGTTGCACATCTACGATGCTCTGTTTCGGCAGGATGCGGTAGAACACATTCTGGTCCGGCATGAGCAAGCGGCAACCCATATGGCCGATGCCTATGCGCGTGCTACCGGCAAGCCCGGAGTGGTGTTAGTGACCTCCGGCCCCGGTGCGACCAATGCGATTACCGGTATCGCCACCGCGTATATGGATTCGATTCCGATGGTTATTCTCAGCGGCCAGGTGATGAGCCACCTGATCGGCGAAGATGCGTTCCAGGAATGCGACATGATGGGGATATCGCGCCCCATCGTAAAACACAATCTGAGTGTTAAATCGCCGGAAGAGATTCCGATGATCCTCAAGAAAGCCTTTTATATCGCCTCCAGCGGTCGACCCGGCCCCGTCGTTGTGGATATCCCCAAGGATATGACCACGCCGACCGAACGCTACGAATATGTCTATCCCAAGTCGATCAAGCTGCGCTCCTACAACCCGGTGACACGTGGCCACAGTGGCCAGATCAAGAAAGCGGTCGAGTTGTTGCTCAATGCCAAGCGTCCGGTCATTCTGGCCGGTGGCGGGGTGATCTCTGCTAATGCCTCGGAGTTGCTGATCGAGTTGGCGCGGCATCTGAACTACCCGGTTATCAATACCCTGATGGGCTTGGGCGCTTATCCCGGCACCGACCGGCAGTTTCTGGGCATGCCCGGTATGCACGGCACGGTGGAAGCCAACATGGCGATGCACCATTCTGATCTGATCCTCAATCTGGGCTCGCGTCTGGATGACCGGATCACCAATGGCACCGAGAAGTTCTGCCCCACCGCCAAGCTGATCCATGTCGATATCGACCCCTCGTCGATCTCCAAGACCGTCGCTGCCGATGTGCCTATCGTCGGGCCGCTGGATTCGGTGTTGACCGAGATTCTGAAGCAGGTTCATGCCAGCAGCATTGCGCTCGATAGCGAATCGCATGACAGCTGGTGGCAGCAGATCGAAGAGTGGCGTGGTCGCCACGGCGGACGCTACCGCACGGATGATTCTGAGCAGCTGAAGCCGCAGAAGGTGGTCGAAACGCTGTGCAAAGTCACCCAAGGCGATGCGTATGTCTGTTCCGATGTGGGTCAACATCAGATGTTCGCCGCGCAGTATTACAAGTTCAATAAACCGCGTCGCTGGATCAACTCCGGTGGTTTGGGCACCATGGGCTTTGGTTTGCCTGCCGCCATGGGGATAAAGCTAAGCTTCCCCGACGAAGAGGTGGTCTGCATCACCGGTGAGGGCAGTATTCAGATGAACATTCAGGAGTTGTCCACCTGTCTGCAGTACAATCTGCCGGTTAAAATTATCTGCCTCAATAACCAGTCCTTAGGCATGGTACGCCAATGGCAGGATCTCAATTATGAGAGCCGACACTCGCAGTCCTACATGAAATCGCTACCGGACTTCACCAAATTGGTGGAATCTTACGGCCATGTAGGGATGGAGGTGCACAAGCCTGAGGAGTTAGAGGATACGCTGGAAAAAGCCTTTGCGATGAAGGATCGGCTGGTGTTCGTCAACGTCCATATCGACCCGTTTGAACATGTTTACCCGATGCAGGTTCCGCGCGGCGCGATGCGTGACATGTGGCTGAACAAGACGGAGAGAACCTGATCATGAGACATATCCTTTCTATTTTGATGGAAAACGAAGCGGGCGCCCTGTCTCGCGTAGTGGGCTTGTTCGCGCAGCGTAATTACAACATCGAGTCGCTGACCGTGGCACCCACCGAGGATCCGACTCTGTCGCGTCTGACGTTGACCACCGCAGGCAATGACCGGGTGATTGAGCAGATTACCAAACATCTGAATAAGCTGATCGAAGTGGTGAAGCTGGTCGATCTGACCGAGGGCGATCACATCGAGCGCGAACTGATGCTGATCAAAGTCAAAGCCCTGGGATCGCAGCGCGCCGAAGTGATCCGCAATGTCGAGATCTTCCGCGCCCAGGTGATCGATGTCACCAGCTCGGTCTATACCGTGCAGCTGGTAGGCTCCAGCGACAAGCTCGATGCCTTTATCAAAGTGATCGATTCCACCAACGTGCTGGAGGTGGTGCGTAGTGGTGTCTCTGGCATCTCCCGCGGCGAGAAGGTGTTGACCCTTTAGCGGTTAAACCGAGAACGGCAGGCCGTTACGGCTGTCATCTAAACGCCCGCACACTGCGGGCGTTTTGCTGAGTGCTGGGCGAGGTTACTGACGGTCGGTTAAAGGCCCGGTTAGAGGTTCCGTATCCAGCAGTAGTTCGCTGGGCGCGCACACATGTTCCTGACCGTTCAGGTCGCGAACCAGATATCCAGAGCCTTCGTTTGCCACTACCTCGGCTTTAAAACCTTGATAGTGCAGCTGGCAGTCCGGATAGCCGGTCATGACCACGACGTGCGTATGAGGTTCGATTCTATTCATATCAGCCGCTCCATGGATTTCAGTTAATGTTCTATTATTCAGTATCGATCAGATCGCCTAAAAGTCCATGTCTCGCGTTTGAAGTCGTGTCGTAGATCAGCTTTTTGACACTTGATACGCTTGTTGGCACGTTCCCCTAACCGGTCACCCGATTAATAGCAGCGGAGTACATATGACTCAGCCACGAAAAGCATCGCTTAATCCGCTTACTGCCGACGAGCAGCGCGTTATTCTCCATAAGGGCACCGAAGCGCCCTTTACCGGTGAATACAATGACTTTTCAGATGCGGGGGTGTTTATCTGCAGGCAGTGCAATGCATCACTCTATCGTTCCACCGATAAGTTTTCTGCAGGTTGCGGCTGGCCCAGCTTTGACGATGAAATTGCCGGCGCGATTAAGCATCAGCCCGATGCCGATGGTCGCCGCATCGAGATAGTCTGCGCCAGTTGCGATGGCCATTTGGGGCATGTGTTTGAAGGGGAGGGGCTGACCGACAAAAACACCCGCCACTGCGTCAATTCGCTCTCCATCAAGTTTGTTGGCAAGGCTCTGGTTTGACGGTTGACTTAGGGCTATTAGGCTTGTATATTACGCCCTCGTTGATGCGGGGTGGAGCAGTCTGGTAGCTCGTCGGGCTCATAACCCGAAGGTCGTAAGTTCGAATCTTGCCCCCG
>JBALTG010000210.1:0-4077 GCA_036964625.1 Motiliproteus sp. | reverse complement strand
GAGCGATTCACCGGGACTGGCGAAGGCTGGACAGTTACGGCGGCTCCGATCGATTCGGTTTGGCGTTATTAACGATAGGGTTAACCCGCTGACACAATCCTGAAGTCAGTGACTTCATTAGCCTGCTCAGCCGAACAGTGAATGGCGTTGACTTGCACATCGCCCTGAAGGCCGAGGATACCCAACAGTCATCACAGCCATCAGACCGGCTGCTAGCACGCGCAATATGTAATCGTACCTTATCCGCTAGCGGATTGTTGTAACGAACCGGCGCGGGGCTGGAAAGGTAATCCCCTCGACACGTTTTATGCAGGTAGGGGATTGACAGGCAAAACGCAAGACCTAATGGGACCCCGCAAACACAACCAGCCAGCTTACACCGGCCTTGTTGGGCAGACCTATCGCGACTGTCCTTTTGATACAGAGGAGCTATTAAGATAGGGCGCCGCGAACAATTTAATGGCCTCTAAGCTCTGCAGCAAGTTATCAGCCAGTAGAAAGGCTTTATTGAGCAGTCCTGCTTGTATCTCAGGGTCTTCTGGGTAGTCATGGGCGAACTGGTTTCGCATTTCCCGCAGGATAAGCCATTGGTCAGCAGAGGCGAGGGCCCCAATTTTTTCCAGACGGTTAAGCTTGTCGATAAATGTATCCAGGGATCCCTGCTCATGGGTTAGTGCTAACACTCCGGGTAACAGCTTTGCCCCCATGGCGTCCTGTAGTTTAGAAAAACGGACGATGAACTGGTCAAACACCGCAAGGTCGATGGCTGATAGCTGCTGGAGTTTTTCCGGCGTTAGCGGCATCAATGCAGAAAGGGTGGACCTCGCCCAGCGCAGCCGCTCGGCATGGATTTCACAGACCTGTAGAGCTCCAGAGTAAGCGCTATGGCTCATAAAGGCACACCTGTTTTCTTAGCAATATCATAGATGGGCAGTTCACGACCGTTACACCGGTTGATGACCAGATCTATCTTCTGCTCGCCCAGCGTCTTATGCAGCTCCATCATGGAGTATAGGCGAGCATCAACAATCTCTGCAGCCGTTTGTATTTCCGGTTCAATGTAAAGATCGATGTCGCCACCTCTAGCCGAGTCATCAACGCGTGAGCCAAAGAGTTTAATCTCGCTAGCCTCACCAAAATAGCGTTTAAGCGTGGTTCTGATCTGTTGCTGCTGCTTCGGAGTTAGGCGCATATCGTTGCAAGGCTCTCAATTTTTATTCAATTACCGGTCTGGTTCAGAGACTATCAACACAGGTAATTGTATCAGGATAATACCCGGCAGGTCGGGTTTCAGTACACTCGCTGGATTCGCCGGGAGCCCGACGCCTACAAGACAAATAGATAGTGCCGTGGGAGCCTGCCCACAGGCGATCCCTCCTCACTCCAAGGCCGGATATATGGGAGCAATACTCTTTTAGCCACCCGGTAGCTTTGTCTTGCATCGCGGGGCGGACCATGTATGACCCTTATGCCCTTGCACATGACCGACGACCCTTACCTGCTTTGAGCTAGAAGATCTCAATGCTAGAATGCAGTAGCGCCCAAGGCCCGACACAGTCCATCTTATCGAGAAAAATCTCTCGACCAGTGTGTTTGGGCTTGGTGTGGTGTTATGCGTTTGAAAGCCTGAACTGATCCACGGGCGGTCTCTACTGATGAAAAAAGTAGAGTGTTATTGTGCCATGCAATACAGCGGGACTTAATCAGACCTTCCTTAGCACCTGCGTTAGATTTCTTGATAGCTATCGATTTCATGCCGTTAACAATAGATTTTTTTAGGATTTATTAGCCCACACCGCTAAAAGTTGAGACCTTAATTAAAATTGATTATTTAAAATAATCAATATTATATAAGCACACTCAATATAGGATGATATAAAGATGCCTACCGCAGAAGAGATGCATCCTGTAAGTGTTGAAGCATACTTAAAAGGCGAGCAATCCAGCGAAGTAAAACATGAGTATATTGATGGTCATGTCTACGCAATGGCTGGTGCAAGCGCCAACCATGAAAGAATATCTCAAAACCTTACTAGAGCATTCGGTAACCACCTGGAAAACTCCCCGTGTGAACCCATCGGCTCAGACATGAAGGTAAGAATTGGTTCAAAGTTTTTCTATCCTGATGTGCTTGTGGATTGTAATTTTGATGACTCTGAACCTTACTACACGGAGTCTCCAACGCTCATTGTAGAAATCCTATCGAAGTCTACTCGTAGGACAGATGAGACCACGAAACGCCTGTCGTACGTCAACATCCCCACCCTGCAAGAATACGTTCTTATCGATCAAGACCTAGTAGATATCGAAGTAGTGAGCAGAAGCGAAGGATGGCAATCAAGACGCTACTACTTGGGTGATGACATAACACTTGAGTCCATAGGACTAACGCTTTCAGTTGAAGAGATCTACCGACGTGTTAAGAACGAAGATATGATCAAATTCATGGAAGACAAACAAGCACAAGAAAAGTAGAGAAATAGCTCGGCTTTTTTATGTTTTATGCAGCAAGGGGATTAACAGGCAAAACGCAAGACCCCCGCGGGTGAGCTGGCGCTTGGTTTGCGGTCTTGTTTGCAAAGCATGTGACAGCGGGCCGTGCGGTTAGCTGTCCAAGCCACGATACTGCTTGTGCTCTCAATCCTTAAAGCCGTCTTCCCGGCTATGACGGACTCGAACAATCACGATTCGACTCGTGGTTTCCTTGCGATACCGGATGATGTAGTCACCAGCACCAAAGGCCAGCATTAGATCTCTATAATCGCTCAGGCTTTCCACAGGCACGCCCGCTTCTGGGTTCTCTTGTAGGATATTTACACCTTCGAAGATGCGTTTGGCGGCACGCCGTGCCGCGCGGGGATTTTCAGATTTAATAAAGTTTCTCAGGCGCTCTACATCTTTGGCTGCGCCCGGTAACCACGTTATTTCACCGGGCATGGTTTCTCCTGATCCGTACCCCAGGAGTCTAGCCATTCCGACATGGCGTCATTACTGACGGTTTCACCCGTTTCCTGGTATTCCTCCCAACGCGCCATCGTCAGTTCATTCTCACGCTGTTTATGCTCTTCTTCTTCGATGTAACGCGTTAACGCTTCTTTCGCTAAAAAGCTCTTGGAACGTTGTGTTTTGGCCGCTAACGCAGCCAATCGGCTCTCAAGTTGCTCATCAAGTCGGACACCTAACATAGGTCACCTTTTCAGTTGTTCAACATTGTTTAACAACGATAACACTCCATCTACTCCTCTTCCATGTTTTCTTCGGCAGCTAACGCAGAGAACAAGTTGTCCTCGGTGGCTTCTGGTTCGTTGTCTTGCCAGTCGATTGTCTTCGTTCGCTTCGCTGGATGCGTCAGGGTGTGGATCTCTTTTAGTTTCTTAATACTCACTTGCGTGTAGATCTGCGTCGTATCAAGTTTTACATGGCCGAGCATGGCTTGAATAAAGCGGATGTCGGGCCCGTTTACCAACATGAGCGTGGCCATGGTGTGGCGGAACAGGTGGCAGCTTCCGCGTTTGCCGATGTTGGCTTTGGAACCGCTCCAAGATCGGTTTGGTGATCGCGCTGGGACGGATGAGATCGCGCTGTCCTGCCCACTCTAAGAACGTGTACAAGTAAAACTCGCGGCTATCTCGCGTACTCACCACATCAGGCGCAGGGTACAGGTGCGACTTCTTGATTGATGCGGTTCGCAAGCTCACCGCACCCTACGGGACCGCGAAAATAGATCTGCCGCATCATGGCTGAGTGTCGTGGGTAACCCGGTAAGGAGATGGCGGCGCATCTCCTTAAGGCGCGCGAGAGGGCGCAACCCGGGCTCGGTGGATAATATCGGCGTCGGGCTGAAAACCTGTGCATTGACAGCCCTCCTTCCTTTTGTAGGTCGGGCTTCAGTCCGACACAGACTACATTTCTATCGAATCTGACCCTTTTGATATAGCCGTGATCGGCAATCGCTTTACGAAGTGTTTTATAGCCAGGGCCAACCGGACAAAGGAAGTCTATATCTTTACTCCATCGGTATTCACCATAGTGAAGCGCCAACTGCGTACCACCACCAAAGCAAGCTCCAATTTCTGT
>JBALTG010000209.1:0-4099 GCA_036964625.1 Motiliproteus sp. | reverse complement strand
ATAGCGGCTTTTCGGATCGCCTCAGACTTGATGAGACTGAATAATGGCGGTGAGGGAGGGATTCGAACCCTCGATACCTTGCGGTATACACACTTTCCAGGCGTGCTCCTTCGGCCACTCGGACACCTCACCGTAACCCTCTATTTCGAGGAGGGCGTAATTTAAATCAATGCGACCTAAAACGCAAATCTTATAAGCGGGTTCTGTGCCATTTTTTTCAAACAAAACATAATCAAATAACGTGCGACAGCGTCTTACCTTGGAAAAAAAAGCCCAGGAGCTGGGAAGTAGATAGCCCCCGGGCCGAAACCGTCTATTCAGTCCGCCTGGCGGCGAAGAAACGCCGGGATATCCAAATATTCCATATCATCGTCGGCACCCGCTCTGCCCAGCTCCATGGACGTCTGCACCGGCGCTTGTTGCTTGTCTGCAACCGTCCGGGATACCCGACTCTTATCCCGCTTAACCGTCGGCAGATCTAACTGGCTAAAGTCGAGTGAGCCGTCACTCTTGGTCACGTTGGGCCTGCTTGATACCACCTGCATCGGCGTCACTTCACGACTGCCCAGCCCGGTCGCAACGACGGTTACCCGCAGCTCATCGGTCATCTCCGGATCAATAACGGTGCCGATAACGACCGTGGCATTTTCAGAAGCAAACTCTTCAATAATATCGCCAACTTCGGTAAATTCACCCAGACTCAGATCCAGCCCCGCGGTGATGTTAACCAGAATCCCTTTGGCCCCCTGGAGATCAATATCCTCTAACAGCGGGCAGTTAATCGCAGCTTCGGCTGCATCCCGCGCACGGCCTTCACCGCAGCCGACGCCCGTCCCCATCATTGCCATGCCCATCTCTGACATGACTGTTTTCACATCGGCAAAGTCGACGTTAATCATGCCGGGACGAATAATCAGATCCGCAATCCCCTGAACAGCCCCTTGCAGCACACTGTTGGCCTCTTTGAAGGCACTCACCAAACTTGCACTTGGGCCTAAAACCTTGAGCAGCTTTTCGTTGGGGATAATAATTAGCGAATCGACATTTTCAGCCAGTGCTTTCAACCCTTCATTCGCGACATTCATACGCCGCTTACCTTCAAAGGGGAACGGCTTAGTCACGACCGCGACGGTTAATACACCCATCTCTTTAGCAATCTCAGCCACAATCGGCGCACCGCCAGTGCCGGTGCCGCCGCCCATACCTGCGGTGATGAACACCATATCCGCGCCGCTGATCATATCTGCTATGCGCTCCCGGTCCTCTAATGCGGCC
The DNA here is from genome assembly GCA_036964625.1 of Motiliproteus sp. Lineage (GTDB taxonomy): Bacteria > Pseudomonadota > Gammaproteobacteria > Pseudomonadales > Balneatricaceae > Motiliproteus. The sequence continues at coordinate 2,824 of JBALTG010000209.1, read as the reverse complement.
TGACGACCAATATCAGGAGAGGCACCCGCGCCCAACCCCTTCGTCAGCTCACCGCCGATATGCAACACGCTGGCCTGAGTCAATCGCTGCAACGCCTGCGCATCGGTATTGGCACAGATAAAATCGACCCCCTCGATATCACTGGTCAACATGTGCTGGACTGCATTGCCGCCGCCGCCGCCCACACCGATGACTTTAATCACCGCATTGAGTGGCGCATGGTCTACCATTTCAAACATATACTTCCCCTTACAAAAACAGTCTTACGCTGCATTAGCGCTGTATGTATATGGCCTCTCCTGGCCTTATGTTCTTCCCTTGGCACGAAACCGCCACCGCAGCCGCTATTCTCGCATTCGATGTCCGCTTAAAAATTATGTTGCAACCAATGCTTCATTCGTATGAATACACCGGGCCCTTCCGACCTGTCCTTCCGCTGCTGCAGCCGCGGTGTAATACCGCGCTGCTTGCCGCCATTTTCCGGCAGCTCTTTTTCGGCAAAGAGCAACAGGCCGACACTGGTCGCGTAGATGGAACTGTGCAAAATATCTTCAAGCCCGTTGACGCCTCGCGGCTTGGCCAGTCGGACCGGCATATGAAAAACCTCCTCGGCCAGATCGACCGCTCCCTCCATCCGCGAGGTCCCTCCGGTCAATACGATCCCTGCTGTGACCAGATCCGCGAGGCCGCTGCGCCGCAGCTCAGCCAGGACCAGACCGAACAGTTCGTCGTAGCGCGGCTCGACCACGTCAGCCAGTGCCTGACGGCTCAGATCCCGAGGCGGACGATCGCCGATGCTCGGTACCTTGAGGATATCCTCGGCACTGGCCAGCTGCGCCAACGCGCAGGCGTACTTTATTTTAAGATCTTCGGCATGCGGGGTCGGCGTCCGTAGCGCCATCGCTATATCACTGGTGACCTGATCCCCCGCAATCGGAATAACGGCTGTGTGGCGAATCGAGCCGCCGGTAAAGATGGCAATGTCGGTCGTACCCGCGCCGATATCGACCATACACACGCCGAGTTCTTTCTCATCATCGGTCAGCACTGAGTAGCTCGATGCCACCTGTTCCAATACCATGGAGTCAACCTCCAGCCCGCAACGCTGGACGCACTTTTCGATATTTTGGGCCGCGTTGACGGCACAGGTGACCAGATGCACCTTGGCTTCCAGACGCACTCCGGACATCCCTAGCGGCTGCCTGATCCCCTCCTCATTATCAATCACATATTCTTGTGGCAGGATATGCAGGATCTTCTGATCGGAAGGAATGGCGACAGCACGGGCGGCATCGATCACCCGGTCAAGATCCTGCTCAATCACCTCTCGATCATGGATAGCAACGATGCCGTACGAGTTCATTGAATTGATATGACTGCCGACAATACCCACAGTGACCGAGTGAATTTTGCAGCCAGCCATCAACTCGGCCTCTTCCACAGCACGCTGGATCGACAGCACGGTGGACTCGATATTGACCACCACACCTTTTTTCATCCCCCGTGAGGGATGCATACCGATGCCCACCACCTCAACCGTGCCGTCTGGACCCACCTCGCCGACCAGCACAACCACTTTGGAGGTGCCTATATCGAGGGCAACAATCATCGACCTTTCTGTATTAACCATTCTGCTCTGCACAGTCCCTTTTTTACCAACAGCCGCGTCCAACTACAGATCAATTTCCAGCCACAAACACCATGAAAGCAAAAAACAATCCAACTTTGCATTTTCAAGCATTTTTTTAAGTACGTAATTACAACGATCTATGCCTGCTATAAAAGGCAACTAATAATGCTATCGGCAATATATTGCCATGCTTAAGTAAAAAACGGCATTTATTCGCACACCAAGAGCAATAAAAAAGACGCCGCTAGGGCGCCTTTAACAAACCAATCCAGATATACAAGCCCGCTACAACGACGGCGGATTATTGGCGCTGACTATATCACAATCGACTTCACCTGAATTTTTAAATCGGTGCGGCAAATTGCTGTCGAAAAAATAGCCATCTCCCGGCTTCAATAGCCAAGACTCACCCGCAACCGTTAATTCGATCTCACCCCTGACGACTACGCCCCCCTCCTGCCCCTCATGCGTGAGCATCTCGGCACCGGTATCAGATCCGCTGGGATAGGTTTCGCTAAGCAGAGAGAGGGTCCGATTAGGGTGATTATGGCCCACCAATCTCAGACTAATGTCGCCATGGCCTAAATTAGGCAGCTCTGCCGCAGGATAAAAAACCTGCTTTTTTTCCGGCACATCGAGCGAGAAAAACTCCTGCAGCTGCATCGGTATACCATCAAGAACTTTCTTCAACGAACCCACCGAGGGGCTTACCCGGTTCTGCTCGATCAGAGAGATGGTGCTATTTGTGACACCTGCGCGCTTGGCCAGCTCACGCTGGGAAAGCTTTTTTTTCAACCGCGCATCTTTGAGCCGAGCGCCGACATCTATGCTCATCAATCACTCCTTGCCGTTTGCTGGATCAGGCGTCATTCATAAGAGCCTAACGACAGACAACTGGGTTCCTTAAGTGTCAATGATTATACACAGCTAGCACACTGAAGCCAGCGACACACAAAACCCTGTCAACGCTTCAGCGGCTCGACTAAAGACTCCAGCCCATTAACCTTTATCTCTAGCAGCAACCCCAGCTGCTCACCCAGGACTCCGCCAGGAAAACCTCGCTGCGAAAACCATACGACATATGGCTCAGGAAGATCAATTAACAACCGGCCCTGGTATTTCCCAAAGGGCATTTTATTGCGCGCGAGCGCCAACAACATGGACGGATCTGAATTCATAATCAAGCGACTCTAT
>JBALTG010000208.1:0-4128 GCA_036964625.1 Motiliproteus sp. | reverse complement strand
CTAGCAGCCCCACTAACAACACCGTTAACACCATCTACACATGTTGTACTAAAGTTCGCAATAGTAGCTTTTGTCTGACCGCAGACTTCTACTTGAGTCTTAATCCCCGAAGTTGCCAGAATAACTTCTGAGAACTTCGCCTTGTTGGTATAGGTCTGATAAGCCGGCAGCGCGATGGCGGCCAGAATACCGATGATCGCTACTACGATCATCAATTCAATCAGGGTAAAACCCTTTTGTACATTTTTCATGGTAGTTCTCCAAACGTTAGAAACTCGCCCGATCCTGGGAAAAGTGCCCAGATATTATCGGTATGATTTTGCATTCTCAAGCCTTTATTAACCTTTCGTCCCGCTCGCCTTGCTTTTGAACCTTTCTTTTTAACCCTTCGCCCTCTGTTTAACTGTTTTTGAGTATAAGTAGCGTTTTCCGCGATGTACATAAATGCTATTGTCTACTGCACCAATCTTTGATCTAACGCAAACAATCAAGAATTCTGACTCTATGGGCGTACAATCTATCCAGCCACTCACAGGCCTGGCCCGGCGACTGGTCAACGACAGCACCCTCTCCTCGGACAACGCCAGCCAGGCGCTGCAAGCGGCCAGCAAGCAGAACGTTTCCTTTATCAGCTACGCCGTGCAGGAGAAACTGGTTAGCGGCTACAAGGCCGCTACTGCGGTGGCGGACGAATTTGGCGCGCCATTGCTGGACCTGGATGAGTTTGACCTCAGCTCAGCCCCTCTCGATCTGGTGCCCGAGGAGCTGATCCGCAAGCACCTTGCCCTGCCACTGATGAAGCGCGCTAACCGGGTCTATGTGGCGGTGGCAGATCCGACCAATACCCAGGGGCTGGACGAGATCAAGTTCCACACCGGGATCAAGACCGAAGCGATCGTGGTCGAGGTGGATAAGCTGACCCGGCTGATCGATAAGTTCCTGGAGCAAAACACAGGCTCCGCCTTCGACGGCATGGATGACGCCGACCTGGAAAACCTGGAGATCGACGACGGCAGCAGCGACGCCAACAGGAACAATGAGGAGGCGGGCGATGGATCCAGTGACGCCCCCATCGTCCGTTTCGTCAATAAGATCCTGCTTGACGCGATCAAGTCGGGCTCTTCGGATATCCATTTTGAACCCTACGAGAAGGCCTACCGGATCCGCTTTCGAACCGACGGCATCCTCCGCGAAGTGGCACGGCCGCCGGTCAACCTGACCCCACGCCTGGCCGCGCGCCTTAAGGTGATGTCGCAGATGGATATCTCCGAGCGCCGGGTGCCCCAGGATGGCCGGATCAAGATGAAAATATCCAAGACCAAATCGATCGACTTCCGGGTCAACACCCTGCCCACGCTGTGGGGCGAGAAGATCGTGCTGCGGATCCTGGATGCCTCCAGCGCGCAGATGGGCATCGATGCCCTCGGGTATGAGCCCGAACAGAAAGAACTGTTCATGAAGGCGCTGGAGCAACCGCAGGGAATGATCCTGGTCACCGGCCCCACCGGTAGCGGCAAGACCGTTTCGCTCTATACAGGCCTAAATATACTCAACACCACGGAGCGCAACATCTCCACCGCGGAGGATCCGGTCGAGATCAACCTCGAGGGGATCAACCAGGTGCACGTCAATAACAAGGTGGGACTGACCTTCGCCATGGCGCTGCGCTCCTTCCTGCGCCAGGATCCGGACGTGGTGATGGTGGGTGAGATCCGCGACCTGGAGACCGCCGAGATCGCGATCAAAGCGGCCCAGACCGGGCACATGGTACTCTCCACCCTGCACACCAACAGCGCCCCGGAAACCCTGACCCGGTTGCGCAACATGGGGGTTCCGGCCTTTAACATCGCCACCTCCGCCACGCTGATCATCGCCCAGCGTCTCGGGCGCCGACTCTGCCCGCAATGCAAAAGCCCGGTAGAGGTGCCTGTACCGACCCTGCAGGAAGAGGGGTTCAGTCAGGAGCAGATCGACGATGGCATCACCGTCTTTGCGCCCGTCGGCTGCAACAGCTGTGTCGGCGGTTACAAAGGCCGTGTCGGCATCTACGAAGTGATGCCGATGACTGCCGAAATTTCGGCGCTGATCATGGCGGAGGGCAACTCGCTGGAGATTGGCCAGCTGGCCGCTAGCCAGGGCGTCAACAACCTGCGCAAATCAGGTCTACTCAAAGTCATTCAGGGGATGACCGGCTTAGAGGAAATTAACCGGGTCACAAAGTCCTAGCACGGCAGCGCGATTGATCGGTCAATTCTAGATTCCAGCCCATCATTCCCCCCTGCTTACTGATATACTGCAGCATTTTTGGTAACAGCACCGATACAGGACCCACTCAGGATGGCGGCGAAACAAGCACAACCCAGCACCTTTACGTGGGAAGGCAAGGATAAAAACGGCAACAAGAGCAAAGGCAAGATCGAAGCCGATTCAATCGCCTTTGCCAAGGCGCTGCTGCGTAAACAGGGGATCATCCCCTCCAAAGTGTCCAAAGAGCGCGTCTCCTCCTTCGGTAACGCGGGCAAGAAAACTACCCCGCTGGATATCGCCCTGTTCAGCCGCCAACTGGCGACGATGATGAAGGCCGGGGTCCCTATGATCCAGGCGTTTGATATCGTTGCCGGCGGGGTCGAAAAAAACGGCCTGAAGAAGATGATTCTCGACATCCGTAACGAGGTCGCCAGCGGTACCGGTTTGGCGCCTTCCCTGCGCAAATTTCCGCTGTTTTTCGACGACCTGTTCTGCAACCTGGTGCACGCCGGCGAGCAGTCCGGCGCCCTGGAGACGATGCTAGACCGGATCGCCACCTATAAAGAGAAGACCGAAGAGCTCAAGGCCAAGATCAAGAAGGCGATGACCTACCCGATCGCGGTTATCATCGTTGGTCTGGTGGTCTCGGCCATCCTGCTGATCAAGGTGGTACCGCAGTTCGAATCGATCTTTAAGGGGTTCGGCGCCGACCTGCCGGCCTTCACCCTGTTCGTTGTCGGCCTGTCCAATTACGCCCAGGCCTATTGGTATATCGCCGTTGCGGCTATTTTCGCCAGTATCTTCCTGTTCAAAATGACCCATCGAAAATCGGAAGCCTTCCGTGACGGCGTCGACAAATTCAGCCTAAAAGTTCCGGTGATTGGCGAAATTCTGCATAAAGCGGCGATCGCCCGTTTCGCCCGTACCCTGTCGACCACCTTCGCCGCCGGTGTGCCGCTGGTTAACGCACTCGAATCGGCCGCCGGCGCCTCGGGCAATGTGATCTATCGCACTGCGATCTTTCAGATCCGCAACGGCGTCTCGACCGGCCAGTCGCTGCAAAACGCCACCCGCATGACCGGGGTGTTCCCCAACATGGCGGTGCAGATGATCGCCATCGGCGAGGAAGCAGGCTCGCTGGACGAAATGCTCGACAAGGTCGCCTCCTTCTATGAAAACGAAGTTGATAACGCGGTCGACAACCTGACCAGCCTGATGGAGCCGATGATCATGGCGTTCCTGGGGGTAATGGTAGGCGGCCTGGTGATCGCGATGTACCTGCCGATCTTTAAACTCGGCGAGGTCGTGTAAACGCAACAATGACTATTTTTACTCTGCTTGCTGCGTCACCGCTGCTGCTGGTCACAATCACCCTGGCCATCGGCCTGCTGGTCGGCAGCTTCCTCAACGTGGTCATCTATCGTCTGCCGCTGATGATGCAGCGCGAATGGCAGCAGCAGTGCCAGGAGCTACTCAGCGAAACGGCCTCCGCCGACGGGACTGGGGCCGGGGCTGAGGCGGAGGCTAATACAGTGACTGTAAGCGATCCGGCGACGGAAGCCGCAGAACCCTTTAACCTGGCGGTGCCGCGCTCGCGCTGCCCCCACTGCGGCCATCGGATCAGCGCGCTGGAGAACATTCCGGTGCTCAGCTATCTGTTTCTTAGAGGGCGTTGTTCGGGGTGTAACCAGCCGATTCCTAAACGTTACCCGCTGGTCGAACTGGCCACCGGCCTGCTCTCGGCATTGATCGCCTTACAGTTCGGTTTCAGCCCGCTGATGCTGGGCACGCTGGTGTTGACCTGGGTCCTGATCGCGCTGACGATGATCGACTTCGACCATCAACTGCTGCCCGACTCGCTGACCCTGCCACTGCTGTGGC
>JBALTG010000207.1:0-4281 GCA_036964625.1 Motiliproteus sp. | reverse complement strand
CCGGATTTTAGGGGCGATGGACAAATAGGTATGGAACCTATTTGTCCACAAGGTTAATAATGAAATGAACGACACTGAAAATTCATCCCCCTTGGTGGTTCAGGGGAGCATGTTTGAAGAGCAGCGAATCATCTCTGAACTTCTAAATGCTGGCGTGAGTCACCCGCAACTGTTGCTCTGGCAGTACGCGACACCGGCCATCATCCTGGGGTGTTCTCAGCGCCCTGATGAAGCGCAGTTACAACGTGCCGAGCAGGCGGGTTTACCGATCATGCGCCGTGGTTCTGGTGGCGGTGCGGTGCTGGCCGGCCCCTGGATGCTGAGTGTGACGCTCTTTATTCCGGAAGCACATGAGGTTGGTGGATTAAATATCATTGAAATCTTTAGCTGGCTCGAACGGATCTGGACCCAGGCACTGAATGACTGCGGGGTTAACTGCAAAGGGGTCGATAAAACACTGATTGACCAATCCAAAGAGATCTCCAAGCAGCAGGGGGTGGCGTGGGCCTGTTATGCGTCTTTGTCGCACGGCGAAGTAGTCAGCCCAGACGGGCGGAAACTGGTCGGGTTGGCACAGATTCGTAAACGCAAAGGGGTTGCGCTGGTCAGTGGCCTGCACCTTGCCCCCTGCGATTGGCGAGTGCTTTGTGATGTGGTCGTCAATGACCCCAGTAAGGCCGCAGTTCTCGACTCTTTGAACTCTAATGTAGAGCAGCTAAGCGGTGCGTCGGCAACCAAATTGATCCCCCAAATCATTCACCACTTTATGCTGGGATTACCCGAGGAGTTCGACCTGTTGGATGTTATGCAAGGTGAGAAGGAGCCTTAACGATCAGGAGGCAAGGTGATTTATCCCCGTAGCTTTATCATGTAACTGTATGTTTATTAGTCCTAATGATTTGGTGGTAGCCCTCATTGCCAGTCATCGGCCCGCAGTCCTTAGCGTTCATCGGTTAGCGAAAGGGTCAACGACTGTGAGCGGGTGCCGGCTGAGTTTCCAGCCATTCAATGGCTGTCCCGCGACTGTGACGGCGCCGAGCAGGCGGAACGCGATGACGTTGCTATTTCACCTTGCTACCGCCGCTGCGCCGCTCGCCTTTCTCTGACTATTTCTGAGCACTGACCCCCATGAGCCGCTCGACTTTTTCCACGTTCCTGAAGCCGGCCGCTTTGAGCCGGCGGATGACGCCATCGACAAAGCTGCTCCCCTTCTTTAGCAGGTGCGGATTTCCAGTGTAATGAAAAAGTCGTCCACCCCGGCGCAGCACCCGGAAGATCTGGCGGTAGAACTCCTCGCTGTAAAGCTCCCCGGCGAGGGAAAAACGTGGCGGGTCGTGAATGACCGAATCGAAGGAGGTTGGGGGCATTGTGCCTATCAGCTCATAGCTACTGCCCTGAAGTTGAACAATACCCTCCTGCTCCAAAGCGTTTGACCAGGGATTCAAGGCACGCAGCGCCATCACCTCCCGGCTCAGCTCGATGCTGAGCACCTCCCTTGCACCCAGGCGGTGAGCAGTGATAGCCGCGTAGCCCAGCCCGCTGCAACAGTCCAGCACCCTGTCGCCCTGGCGCACCGCCTGTTTCGCCATCTCGGAAGCGCTGACAAAGGGATCGGTACCCTTGGAGATGTGCATCTTGACGCCGCTAATTTCAAGCAGCGGTGCTCCAGCAGTGGGAACGAGCTTGTAGTAGCCAGAGCTGCGGTCTTCCAGCGGATCCAGCTCCCCATCGCGACAGAGGAAGATCTTCTGTGTCTTCTTGACGATAGTTTTGAGCTCATCGACGGAGAGTCTATTGTCTTCGTCGAGCATCAGGCCCTGGTCACTCAGGGAGAAGTCCCGTTCCGAAAGATTCAGGTCAGTGGAGAGCCGAACGCAGGAAAGACCTTTGGCTAGAGCCTCTAGAGCCAGCCTGGCATTTTCAGCATGAAGGTAGTAGTTGGGCATATCGTTCGTCTAACTTGTTAGAGATTGTTCGCAGCACTATACACTGGGAACACAGGTGGTCGTTGATTAAATACACACCTGCAGCCAAGACGCGCATCCGTGTGGGATACGTGTTTGGGACGATAGAGCAGATGGGCGGCAAACTAATCCGAGTGATAAGCCAGGCACGCGCAAACTTTGCCATGACGATGGTGGCTGCTCGTTACAACTTGACGCGATTGGTTTATCTACGTAAGGCCGGAATCGAGGCCTTAGACGAGGCGTAACTTTCTCGGAAAGGCTGGTGGCCCCGCACGGAGAGCCGCTCAAAACAGAAAAGCGCGTACGGAGTGCATTTGGTGCGCGTAGCTAAGCTACTAAAATAAAATTGTTACGAGGTTTATCCAGACAAGGACGGGGTGTCCTGCGTAACTTAAAAATTCACCTTAACGTAAAACTCACAGAAAACTGTCTTGTAGATCGACATATTGGCTTTAATACAAGGCTTTTTCCGCACCTGCCGTAATGAGCCGAAAGGAAGCGCTGCGGGGACTATTAAGGACTAATTATTTCAAAAAGCATGCACGCTGCTGACTCCCTGCGGAGAACATGTCGGGAGTTCTATTCCTGCTGAGCTTGGTGGTAACTGCAAAGCCAAAACTTATGGCCTACTTGATTGCCATGCCGCTAATCGAGCCCTGTAAGAGGACTATTAACCTGGTGGACAAATAGGTTCCATACCTGTTTGCCCATCGCCCCTAAAATCTGCCGCAGTTGCGTGGTACGGCTTGATTTACCGAGACTCGCATTGGTCTTCGACCCATGTTGACGCATCCTTGCGTCTCCTATCAACCCGCCGGGTTAATACTTTCTACCCATTGTGTGTTTTTTGCTGATGAACGCGCCGTAATTGCAGCTGGCCATCGTCCTTGCCGAGACTGTATGCAGGAAGAATATGCAAAATGGAAAACCGGAATGGCGGTGCCTATCGGCATACCGATCCTGACATTGTGCACTATCATTTCAGGTTGAATGGGTAATCGTTTTGGCATTGATACGTAATCTTATTGCGTTCGGCGGGGGTCGGCAGAACCGTCCCTTATAGAAACGTATGTACGGGTGTCTGGCAGAGATATCAGAGCGTTCGGCAAGTGCTCGTTGAGCATTATGCTTAAAGTGCACGTGCTTCAAGGGGCTACAAATGGAATTCTTCCAATGGTTTACGCGAAGAAAAAGAGACCAAGACTCGACCGCTGATGCGGAGCGAAGCTTGGCTGAACACAGACGAGTCGAGCGCAGCCGAGTCGAACGCAGGCGAGCCGAGAGATCATTGCAGTTGAATGAACAACGCTACCGCGCCATTGTCGAAACGGCCGGAAGTGTACTTATTGGGCTGGACCTCCAATGCCGAATTTTTGAATGGAATAGATCGGCCGAGCGAGTCTTCGGCCACAAGCGGGAGGATGTGATCAACCGAAACTACGGTGATCTCGGTATCTTCACCGGGGCGACTCCTCCCCTTTCGCTTGATATGGATAAGGTGCTGAAGGGAAACGGCAGCCAAGTTTTTGAAAGTACAATCCAAATCCAGGACGGCCGAGACTGCACCCTGTTGTGGACGATCAGTCCGCTGATCATTGGAGAGAGTCCGCCGGGGGGGATCATTGCCATTGGTCAGGATATCACCGAGCGCAAACGGATCGAGTTGCAGTTGCTGGAGAGCGAAAAACGGCTGAATTTTATCCTTAACACCGCCGCCGATGGCATCATCACTATTAGCGCAACGGGGCAGATAGAATCCGTTAATCGCGCTGCCGAGCAGATGTTTGGTTATACGCGGGAAGAGATGCGGGGACAAAGGATTAATCTGCTGATGCCAGAGGTCTATCGAAAGCAGCACGATGTTTATTTGAAAACCGAACAAAAAAAAATAATGGGGCAGGGTCGGGTGGTGCCGGGATTAAGGCGCGATGGTTCTATTTTTTCTATGGACATTACGATCGGCGAAGCCCGCATGGAAGAGGGACGGATGTTTATAGCGGTGGTGCGTGATATGAGTCATCGACCCACTCAGGATTATGCAGCACCGAGCAAATAGGAGGCCCGAGGTGAGACGAGCTGGTGGTATTGTGGGGTAGAGGCACCAGAACATTGGAGAAAACGCACGGTACCTAGATTGGGCTTCTCTCAGAACTCTTCTAAGCCTCTGCCGTCATGCCATCCTTGGCGGAGATTGGCGTTAGCAGGCAGGGCCGCCTAATACAGCAACTCGATGCCGATGGCGCCGATCAGATCGGAGCGCAAGCCATCGTCGTTAAGCGGGACTACCGCGTTGGCAGAAACGATCACCCGCTTG
>JBALTG010000206.1:0-4313 GCA_036964625.1 Motiliproteus sp. | reverse complement strand
ACCGTTTGCGATGGAGCGTTTCTCAGGATCGTAGTAATCGGCGCTGTACTCGTCGACCTCTACGATTTCCATTTTCTCGCGCAGTTCGTCGATCAACGGGTTAGCAGCGTGGAAGTTATTCTCGTAGTGCTCGGCAACGAGATCGCCGAAGATCAGCGGCACGGCAACCATGTACTGGATGCAATGGTCGCGGTCAGCAGGATTGGCCAGCGGGCCGATCTTGGAGATGATACGTACGGCAGAATCATGGGTGCGGATAATGACTTTGTCGATCTGGTCCAGCTTATCCTTAACCTGAGGGTGCAGAGTTACGGCACACTCACAAGCGGTCTGAGCGTGGAATTCAGCAGGGAAGGAAATCTTGAACAGCACGTTCTCCATTACGTAGGTGCCGTAAGGACGCTGGAAGCTGAACTTACGCTGCTCTTCAAGCTTCAGAGCCAGATCCTTGTTGGTGTGGCTGAAAGCGATATCGTAGAAGCCCCACTGCGGGGCGCTCAACACACTCGGGATACCCATTTCACCGCGCATGGACATGTCAGCCAGGCGAACGGCACGTGAAGTCGCATCACCGGCCGCCCAAGACTTACGAGAACCGGCGTTAGGCGCGTGACGGTATGTACGTAGAGAAGAGCCGTCAACCCAAGATTGAGAGATAGCGGCCATGATCTGCTCGCGGTCACCGCCCATCATCTTAGTAACAACCGCGGTAGACGCCAGACGAACCAGAAGTACGTGGCACAGACCAACACGATTAAAGGAGTTGTCCAACGCCATCACGCCTTGGATTTCGTGGGCCAGGATCATTCCTTCCAACACTTCGTGCATGGTCAGAGGCGCTTTACCGTTGGCTACACGAAGCTGAGATAGGTAGTCGGCAACAGCCAGGATGCCACCCAGGTTATCGGAAGGGTGCCCTCATTCTGCAGCCAGCCAAGTGTCGTTGAAGTCCAACCAACGAATCATACAACCTATGTCCCAAGCCGCTTTAACTGGATCCAGACGGTAAGGGGTACCCGGTACGCGGGCACCGTTAGGTACTACCGTACCTTCAACGATGGGGCCCAGGTGCTTCGTACACTCAGGGAAACGCAGGGCCAGCAAGCCACAGCCCAAAGTGTCCATCAGGCAGTTACGGGCAGTATCCAGGGCTTCGCTGGACTCGATTTTGAAATTCAGAACGTAATCAGCGATGTCCTGAATTTCTTGATCGTAATTAGGTCGATCGTTGAGGTCGAAAGTCGCGCTCATTGATTTCACCTATCTGTTTAAGGATACGTTAAGCCACTACATGGTATTCGATAATGGTAGCTATGTTCGCAATGAACCGGTTAACTAACCTAGCAACTCTTAAGAAGTAGTTGCAGAGGTCGCTTGCTAAAGTTAACACCTCTGAATGAAGCGTTATCACTGATGTTCTAATGCCCAGTATGTAGTGGTTCAATAAACCCGGGCACTGATTTAAAAGGTCATGTCACCACCTTAAGAGAGGTAAGCACATCGGCTAGAGCGCCTTGTTGGGCCTAATTGACTCGAACTTGTGCATTGATCCCAAGAACTGCGAGCATCGCATTTTGTTTTTCAGCACTTACTATGGGCGCGCTGTGTGTGTTGTGAACATCAGTGATCGAGTCAGATTTATTGGCCATGGCTTGATTTAGATTATCGAGACATGTCTTCAGCAATACTTCGGGATCTGAAACCCGCTGCGGAGAAAACTCGACCAGATACCACACCTTTTCTGTAGATTCAAAAAACTCGCCGTTAAGGCGATACCCTGAAGCATCTTGATCAATGTGCAGCCGGAGCTTGCGACCGCTTTTTGTGCTGATGATAATATCGTGAAGTTGCTCGTGCCAAAGATTAATGATTACGTCCATACAGTGTCCCTTCCTCTTATTAAATCCATCAGCTAAGTATACATCTATAGCGACAATTAAAAGCCGTCACAACCGAACAGCACTCTATTCTGGATAAAAAACCATATTAACTCAAAGAGTTGAAGAAAAGATCCAGGACTTATTCCGCTAACCTTGCGCTATGCCGCCGCAGCGCCGTATCTCCCTGACGTGATTACATCTTTTACTCCAAATTTCTCATAATTCCCAACCAACTTACGGTGCTCTGACCCAACTCTTACCTAGAGGAAATACCGCTACGACAAGAGGGACTAGGTTCAAGAGAGCACGGTTAGGCCCCATATCTCACCCACATCGCAAGCTTTACGAACGACCAGTTTTGGCTGACAAGTGCCCCACTTTGATACTCAGGCTTATGTCCGCTCTAGAGGATTTGGATCGACACCAGAGAGGTCCCGCTCCCTCAACCGAAATGTCGGCAACGGGCGCAGGAGCGTTCTTGCATTAAGTTGATCTGTTCCATCGATTCCTTTCCTGACGAGGAAGGGTATTTGGTGTACCATTAACCTGGAGGCCAGTGCATAGTGCGACCACCGAGCAAGTGAAGGTGGATATGAAACACATCCTGCCCTCCTTCCCGGTTGCAGTTCCATACCAGCCGGTAGCCGCTATCGGCAATCCCCATCTCTTTCGCCAATGTCGTCGCCGACAGCGTCATGTGCCCGATCAACTCACCGTCATCCACATCCAGGTGGTTCAGGGTGGCGATGTGTTGCCGTGGAATGATCAGCACGTGAGTCGGTGCCTGCGGGTTGATATCGCGGAAAGCGATCAGCTTTTCATCTTCGTTGACGATATCCGAAGGGATATCACCGGCAATGATCTTGCAAAATAGGCAGTCCATAGGCTTCTCGCTTGAAGGTGAGTACGATGGCTTATAGTCTGAAGTTTAGGCGCTAATGTCGGAGGTGCGAGCCATGACCACAGCCTATATCACCCACGATGATTGTCTTCTGCACGAGATGGGTCCCAACCATCCTGAAAGCCCGGAGCGTCTGGCAGCCATCAATCAAGGACTGGCAGATTCTGGGCTCGGTAACCGGCTCCTGAGGCTGACCGCAACGCCGATTACGGCACAACGGTTGGGAGCAGTGCATCCCCGGGACTACCTCGACTGGCTCGATGGCCTACGCCCGGCCCAGGGGTTGGCTCATGCTGACCCCGATACGGCGCTCAACTGCCACACCCTGCATGCAGCTCATCTGGCTGCCGGTGCCGTCACCCTTGCGACGGAAGTCGTACTAAACGGCAGAGCCACCAATGCTTTCTGTGCCGTGCGGCCGCCGGGGCATCACGCGGAACAGGCAATTGCCATGGGGTTCTGTGTCTTCAACAACGTGGCGCTGGGTGTGGAGCAGGCGCTGACCCACGACGAAGTGGAGCGGGTTGCTGTACTGGACTTCGATGTTCACCATGGCAACGGCACCGTAGATATTTTCAAGGACCGCCCCGAGGTATTGGTCTGTTCCAGTTTTCAACACCCCTTCTACCCATACCGGTATTTCGATATTCAGCGCCCTAATATCGTCAACACGCCGTTGCCGGCGGGCACTACCGGTGCCGCTTTCCGACAGGCCATCGAGCGGGACTGGCTACCGGCGTTGCGACAGCACCGACCCGAGATGATTTTCGTCTCTGCCGGTTTTGACGCCCACAAAGATGACCCGCTGGGGCAGCTGTTGCTGGAGGAGAGCGACTACCGCTGGATCACCGAGCTGATCGTCGATGCCGCAGAACGCAGTGCCAGACGCCGAGTCATTTCGACTTTAGAAGGAGGCTATAATCTTGCGGCGCTGTCCCGGAGTGTCAATGTCCACCTGGAAGGACTTTTAAGCGCTCAGGAGTCGCCAGCAAGACTTTAGCTCCCGCCCACGAAAGCGGTCGAGGGTGGCAAAGTGATTCCTGTAGCCGGGGGGGGTTATCCAAAAGCACTTGCACCAGAGCTTACCGGCAAGGCACTGGATCAGTGGGCTTATAGATATGCGGTTTTTTTAACCTTTGACTAAATTCCACGTATTCGCGTGCTAATTAACGCATTAAAACCTGTCCGTTTTGGGGTTACCACATCTTATGCTCAGGCACTTTTCATGGGGCACAAAATCTGTCCATAGGGTATAAATAGGGCTGTGGAGGCCAAAAGCCATGGCGAATAAAACAGTCACCGTCTTTGGCGGATCCGGTTTTCTCGGGCGACAAATTGTAAAACATTTGGCTGCTGACGACTGGAATGTACGGGTGGCTGTGCGTCATCCGGAACGAGCCACCTTTCTTAAGGATTATGCCGAGAGTGGACAGGTCGAAGTCCTGAGCGCCGATGTTTGGAAGGAGGAAACCGTCATTCCGGCGGTTGAAGGGGCAAAAGCGGTAATCAACACTGTCGGTCATTATGTGGCC
>JBALTG010000205.1:0-4317 GCA_036964625.1 Motiliproteus sp. | reverse complement strand
CGGCTAACTGGCGATTGTTTGGCACAACACCAAATATGCCCTGCCCAAACGGTCGTCGCCCTGAAGGCATGATTGACTCGGATATTGAGCGACAGATCCATCACTACATCGCTAACACACGGCAAGTGTTGGTGTAAGTTGGAAATAACGTGCTTTAACTTTAGTAGAGTGGTCGCAGCCATAACAATCGCAGCAACACGGAGCCCGCGTTCGCATTGTGTCGACCGTTGTCTATCTAGCGCTACGCCCGCTAAGCGCTCTCAAGCACCACCTCATCAATATTAGTAATACGGCCATCAGATGATCGCCAGCTCCTCCCTTTGGGCGCATCAGCTGGCAGTTGATCTTGCCTGGCTAATGGCCGCTTATGCGACTAACCGGCCATCAGCCTGTAGGTATGTTAGGTCGATGATCAGCTCGCCTTAGTCCTCTCCGCATGAACCAAATTCAATCTGGAATTTGGTGTGTAGGTTATCTACAGCTCAATAGTGGATGTTTGCCGCGAGTTCGGTCGACTTCCGTAGATGCGCCCACTGCGGACGTCGAGAAGAGGTTGATTTGGGCCTATGCCAATGGCTCTAGAGGCACATACCGCTCCCACATCGCAGGCAGCACACCGTAGGGCGCGAATAAGCGCAGCGCATTGCGCCGAATTGAAATGTTCTATCAGCCAAAGACCTCGCTCGCATCCTTTCAGAGAAGCGCATAGCCTCTTTCTACTGACCCAGCATTAAGTGGCTCTCCCTGCAACATCCAGGTTTCTTATCCCTGGCGAGGCGCATCGCCAACCAGGTTGGCCATCCCCTCTATAGCGGTCGCTTGTCGGTGACCTACCGCGGCTGCAGCGTGCGGGAGCTTTCGGCCAAAGGACTAAACCGCTCGCGCGGTAATGGGTGCCACCTGTAAGCTTCGGTACCCAACCGATATCACCCCAATCTCTTCTGAGACTGTCCTATGAAGAGCGGAGGGTATTCTCCCTCTGCTTCTTGATAGGAGCAGTATCGTGGCCATTTCCAATCAAACCATCAGCCCACTTCGCCAACGCTTTATCGAAGATATGTGCCTGCGTAAGTTGCCCCCCAAGACCCAGTCCGGCTACATCCGCGCTGTTAAAAACCTCACGCTGTTTCTACACCACGCGCCCAATACCGCGACACCTGAGGAGCTGAGACAGTTTCAATTACACATGGTCAAGAACGGGGTTTCCGGTATCTCCCTGAACGCCACGATCACGGCACTAAGGTTTTTCTTTGATGTCACCCTGGATCGGGGCGAAGCCCTCAAGAAGAAGAGCCACGTCCCAGTTCCCCGCAAACTTCCGCTCATTCTTAGCCCTGAGGAAGTGACTCGGCTGATCGATGCCACGACCAGTCCCAAGTACAAGGCCGCGCTCGCCGTGGCCTATGGCGCGGGGTTGTGTATCAGTGAAGTGGTGGCCCTTAAGGTCAGCGACATCGACGGCCAGCGTAAGGTCCTTCGGATCGAACAGGGCAAGGGCGGCAAGGACCGTTTTCCATGCTTTCACCCCTGCTGCTCGAACTCCTGCGTGACTGGTGGCGGATCGCCCGGGCACAACGCTTGATGCTCCACGGTGGGTGGTTGTTCCCGGGGGAGAATCCCGTCAATCCACTCTCTACCCGCCAGCTCAGTCGTGCCTGCCACTCCGCGATACAGGCCGCCGGACTCGACAAACACGTATCCATGCATTCGCTGAGGCATGCCTTTGCCACCCACCTATACTTGATGTAAGCGGCGGCGGTAACCAACAGGCCCATCTGTGCGGTCAGAGCATTCATGGCAGATACACAAAATAGGGATAAATCGATCGAAGGACGCGGGATTATCTCCACCCGCGCGTGGGAGTCAAATCAATCTTTTTTGGCAACTTAAAAGCGGCGCTTATGGAGCCGGCAAGCCACAGAAACAAAAACGTTTTTCGGATTGGATCGCCAGCCAGGAGATCACAGCCCGAAACCCCTCTATACTGTCAGGACAAGCGATACCGGACCCCTGCGATGAGCGCCCACCTCACCCCCGCCACCAGCTTTGTATTGATCGCACTGACCTTGCTGCCGGGTTTGACCTTGGGTGCCGACCCGGTGGTCCCCCTGACCCTGGAGGAACCACTCCTGAGTTATCACAACAGCGTCGGGAATCTCGACGGGGTCAGCGTCGAGCTGGTACGCGAACTCCAGCGCCGGGTAGGCAACGAGAAGCCGATCCAGGTCTACCCTTGGGCGAGGGCCTACCGGATCGCCCAGACCCGCGCCGATACTCTGCTGTTCACCACCACCCGCTCCGCCGAGCGCGAACCCCTGTTTCACTGGTTGCTGCGGGTCAACCGCGACGCCTGGATGCTCTTCGCCCGCCACGACGACGGCCTTCAACTGAACAGCCTCGAAGGGGCAAAGCGGGTGGAGAGTGTCGGCGTACTGCGCGGCGGTGCCCACGCGCTGCTGCTCAGGTCCGAAGGCTTTACCAACCTGGTGCCCATGGCCAGCTATGCTCAACTGCTGGAAAACCTGACCAAAGGGCGAATCCGGCTAGGTCTACACAGCGCCTCGGGTTTCATCGAGAGCGCCTCCAGGGCAGGTATCCCCACCACCGAGATAAAGCCGCTCTATACCCTGAGAACATCCGAGTCCTACCTGGTGCTGTCCAAGCCCGGCACCGATCCGGACACCGTCCGACGCTGGCAGGAAGCAGCTGCATCGATGCTTGAAGACGGCAGCTACGAGCGCATCGCCCGCCACTGGGTGGATCGACTGCGCCGGGAGCAGGGTTTCAAAGCCCACTACCGGGACGGCGCACTGAACCTCTGGCCGGATCAAGACTGATCAGGGGACTGTCAACTTAGTTATGACAGTCGGGGGCTGCGGTACAATCAGCTGATGAAAGCATCATACAAAACCTACACAGGTTATCGTTATCCCAGCGAAATAATCAGCCTGGCAAGCCCCTGATAATCTAGGCGTAGACCCGGTTGCGGCGCACTTCTTTGCCTTCCATTTTGGGGTGCAGTCGTACATTACGTCCCCGGTCGCCTTGTCGGCCTTTACTGCTGCGGCCATTGCCAAGACTAAACCAATGGCTACGGGCTTCCAGGCAATGCGCTTGGGTTTTGCCGCATACTTGATCCCTTTCATGTTCGTTTACTCACCAGAACTGCTGTGGCAGGGAGAAGGCTTGCAAATAGCCATTTCAGCGGTCATCGCAATGGTAGGTGTCATATCGCTTGCCGCTTAACTTGAAGGGTGGCTATACGGAGCCTTGTCACCTCTGATGCGCTTATGCCTGGGTGTGGGGGGCAGGGCTTTTGATTCTGCCAATAAATGAACTGAGGATCCTAGGTGCTTGCTTGGTAATCGCGATCTTCGCCTTCAGGGCATGGCAGCATAAGGCTTTCCGCCCTGCGAGCTTGAATGCAAAGAGGGCTTAACAATGAAAGTTAATACGGCAAATAACATAGGGTGGGCGTTGGTCGTGGCTGTAGTGGGGTTGATGTTTTTCCTTAACGAGCAACGCCTACAGGACATGAACTTCAACTCAATGATTCTTATCATGATCGGCTGTTCTTTCGCTCTAGGGCACGCCTGACAACCACAAGGGAGCGTGGACCTGCCGCTACGCTGTGACTGGGACAACCGCCCCAGACAGATGGTCGATCATGAGCAGGGCAAGAGTGCACTGACCCGTTATCGCATCTTGCAACAAGAGGCAGACCGCGCACGCGTGGAACAGACCACCGTCACCAGCCGTTCACACCAACTGCGTGTTCATATGCTCGCTCTTGGTCATCCCATCCTCGGAGATAGCTTTTATGCCAACCCCGCCGCCCCCTGCCCGTTCTGATCAGTAACGCTAGCCACCGCGTGCAGATATGGTAGAGTTCGCGTTCTAGAAAACAACCTTTATTGCCAGCTTGCCTATTCTGCAGTACGCACCGAGTTTCTAGACCCAACCCATTCGAATGACGAGATACAGGACAGTTAAATGAGTCTTGCTGATAAGGTATTGGCGGTTAATAACGATCTGCCGATTCGCACCGACAACCCCGTTCACAGCGGCAAAGTGCGCTCTGTTTACTGGCTAACTGAAGCCGACAGCGCACGCCTGATCCAAGAGAAAGGCTATGATGTTGCCGCCGATGCGCCGTTAGCGATCATGGTGATCAGTGACCGCATCTCAGCGTTTGACTGCATCTGGCAGGGCGAAGGCGGTATGCGCGGTGTACCTGGTAAGGGCGCTGCGCTCAACGCCATCTCCAATCAGTGGTTCAAATTGTTCCGCGAACAGGGGCTGGCCGATAGCCATATC
>JBALTG010000204.1:0-4443 GCA_036964625.1 Motiliproteus sp. | reverse complement strand
AACCACTATTCTTCGCAAATGACCGATTAATCTGACTCAAAATGCGTATCTCTCGCTACGATCGCTATTCTCGGTCAACCTCCTAGGTTAAGGGGCGGTAATCCGGGTGCAGATCGCAGCGCTGCTAAACGCCTGCATCTTTAACACTTTCCATGACCACGAAGGTGCTCGACTGCAGGACATGCGGTAGCGCAGAAATCTGTTCACCCAGCACCCTGCGGTACTCGGCCATGTCCCGGGTCCGTACCTTCAGCAGGTAATCGAAATTACCGGCGATCATGTGGCATTGTTCGACCGCCGGGATGCTCTTGGCTGCTGCGTTAAAGGCGGCCAGGGCTTTGCTGGTGGTATCCCTGAGGGTGACTTGGGCAAAGGCGATATGGCTTAGCCCTAGCTTGGTCTGATTGACGAGTGCGGTGTAGCCCATGATGAAGCCCTGCTCCTCAAGGCGGCGCATTCGAATCTGGCAGGGTGTCTTGGACAATCCGACCCTAGTGGCTAGTTCGGTGACGGTGATGCGCGCGTTCATTTGCAGCTGTTTGATAATGAGCTGATCAAATTTGTCCAGACTGACCATGGATGCCTCTGTTGTTGTTATTTTATTGCTGTTTGTGCGGGTAAATATAAACCATTAGCCTCTGCTTTTGCAGTGGCTAGTGAAAGTGTCTTCGTATATGGAGGTGGGTAGGGTAAGCCGCTCTGCCTAGTAAGCCTTGCAGCTATAACTACAGCTATACCTATCTTAGCTACGCTACTTAAGCTACCTGGCGTTGCGCTTAGGGTGCAGCAGTGAGGACGAGTGCTTGCTTGGTGGTTTGGTCTTATTCACTTTTTATTGATATTTAAGTTTATAAATAGATCTGTTTTTGTTCTTGTAATGTTTTAAAGGTGATATGTGATAAGCATAAAAGGAGAAAGTGGTTTTTGTTGTATCGGTACAATGGCTAGATAATAACCAATAGCTAAATCCAGGAGATGGGGAAGATGCAAACAGTCGAGCTGACAACTACCGCGTGCCGGAAAACGATCCGTGATTACTATCTGGCGGATGAGTACCAGGTTATCAGTGAGCTGATTGCCCGTGCCCAGATCTCTCAACACGACCGCGATGCGATCTCTGTGCGTGCCGCGCAGCTGGTGAGTAGTGTGCGCGGCAACTCCAAACCCTCCATGATGGAGAGTTTTTTGGCCCAGTACGGTCTGACCACCAAGGAAGGGGTGGCGTTAATGTGCCTGGCCGAAGCGTTGCTACGGGTACCAGACAAGATCACCATCGATGCCCTGATTGAAGACAAGGTGGCATCGGGAAACTGGGGCGCTCATCGCGGCCAGTCCAACTCCTCCCTAATCAACTCCTCTACCTGGGCGCTGCTGATTACCGGCAAGTTGATCGGGCCGGTGGATGAGACCGGATTGACCCAGACCCTGCGTGGGATGATCAAACGCATGGGCGAGCCGGTGGTGCGCACCGCTGTCGCACAGGCGATGAAGGAGTTGGGACGTCAGTTCGTCCTCGGTCGAAATATCCAAGAGGCGCTCAAACAGGCGAAACGCTACGAAGCCAAAGGCTACACCTACTCCTACGATATGCTGGGGGAAGCGGCCCGTACCGACGGCGATGCGCTGCGTTATCACCGTTCCTATGCTGATGCTATTGCCCAGCTGGCGCCGGTCTGTACCCATACGGATATCCGCAAGAACCCGGGTATCTCGGTCAAACTGTCGGCGCTCCACGCCCGTTACGAATTCGGTCAGCGTGAGCGGGTGATGAACGAGCTGGTGCCACGCACCCTGATCCTGGCAAAGCAGGCTAAAGACGCCAATATGGGCTTTAACATCGATGCCGAAGAGGCGGACCGGTTGGATCTGTCTCTGGATGTCATAGAGGCGGTGTTGTCGGCCCCCGAACTGGCGGGTTGGGACGGCTTTGGTGTGGTGGTGCAGGCCTTCGGTCAGCGGGCGGCGCACGTGCTGGATTGGCTGTACGCACTCTCTGTGCGTCTCGATCGCCGCATCATGGTTCGTTTGGTTAAAGGCGCTTACTGGGATGCCGAGATCAAGCGCGCCCAGATGCTGGGGCTCGAAGGCTTTCCGGTGTTTACCCGCAAGGCCTGCAGCGATGTCTCCTATATCGCCTGTGCCAAGAAACTGCTGGGGATGACCGAGCGTATCTATCCCCAGTTTGCTACCCATAACGCCCATTCCGTCGCGGCGATACTGCAACTGGCCCAAGGGCGCGATTGCTTCGAGTTTCAGCGCCTGCACGGCATGGGCGAATCGCTGCACGAATCCGTGGTCAGTGCAGGGCAGGCGTGCTGCCGGATCTATGCGCCGGTCGGCGCACACGAAGACCTGCTGGCCTATCTGGTCCGCCGTCTGCTGGAGAACGGTGCCAACAGCTCTTTTGTTAATCAGATCGTCGATACCCGCATCCTGCCCGAGGAGATCGGTCGTGACCCCATTGCCGTCGTAGAGGCGCTGGGTCATACATTGTCAAGCCGGGTCATTGCCCGACCGGCAGCGCTCTACGGCAAGGAGCGGCGCAATGCGCAGGGCTGGGATATCACCAATCCGGTTGAGGTTGAGGCCATTGAGCAGGGGCGCAAACCCTTCCGTAACCACCGCTGGAACGGCGGGCCGGTCATCGCCGGTGAAGTCACCGGGACCGAGGTTCAGCAGGTGCGTAATCCTGCCTGCCCGGATGATCTGGTAGGGCGCGTAATCCAAGCGTCTGCCGGGGATATTGAAACGGCGATCGGTTCAGCGCAACAGGGCTTCGAAGCCTGGTCGTCGTTGTCGGCGGAGGCGCGGGCGGTTTGCATTCGCCGGGTGGGTGATCTGTTTGAAATCCATGTGCACGAACTCTTCGCCCTGGCCACCCGCGAGGCGGGCAAAACGTTGCTGGACGCGGTGGGTGAAATTCGTGAAGCGGTGGATTTTGCGCTCTATTACCCCAACGAAGCAATTCGCAACAAAGATGCCGGTGAGGCTCGCGGAGTCATCGCCTGTATCTCGCCCTGGAACTTCCCGCTGGCGATCTTTGCAGGTCAAGTCCTGGCGGGACTGGCAGCGGGCAACGCGGTGATTGCCAAGCCTGCAGGGCAGACGGCGCTGATCGCCACCCGGGCGGTCGAGTTGATGCACGAGGCGGGCATTCCCAAGGCGGCAATCCAACTACTGCCCGGTAGCGGCGCGACAGTCGGAACCGCACTGACCTCCGATCCGCGGATTGCCGGGGTCTGCTTTACCGGATCGACCCCGACTGCTCAGCGGATCAACAAAGTTATGGCTGAAACCCTGGCGCCCGACGCGCCTCTGGTGGCGGAAACCGGTGGCCTCAATGCGATGATTGTCGATTCCACCGCGCTACCCGAACAGGTGATCCGTGATGTGCTGGCATCCTCCTTTCAGAGTGCCGGTCAGCGCTGCTCGGCGTTGCGCATGCTCTATGTGCAAAAGGACATTGCCGATCATCTGCTAGAGATGCTGTTTGGCGCCATGGATGAGTTGCAGCTGGGCAACCCCTGGTTGCTTGCTACCGACGTGGGGCCGGTTATCGACCAGGCGTCCAAGGCCAAGATAGATGCCCATTGCGCTAAGTTTGAGCGCATGGGACGGCTGCTTAAAACATTGTCGGTGCCCGCCGAAGGCTTGTTTGTGGCGCCAACGGTGATCCGTCTGGAAGGTATCCAAGAGCTGGAAGAGGAGATCTTCGGTCCGGTGCTGCACGTCGCGACCTTCGAAGCCGACGAGATCGACCAAGTGGTCGATGCCATCAATGCGCAGGGCTTTGGCCTGACCTTTGGTCTGCATACCCGGGTCGATACCCGGGCGGAGCGGATCGTCAGCCGGATCAAGGTGGGTAATATCTACGTTAACCGCAACCAGATCGGCGCGATCGTCGGCTCGCAACCTTTCGGCGGTGAAGGCCTGTCCGGTACCGGCCCCAAGGCGGGCGGTCCCCAGTACGTGCGTCGCTTTATGAAGACCGATTCGCTCAAGCCGCAGCCCGCGCCCGCAGCACCTTCGGTGACGGTTGAGCGTTTACAGGCGGCACTGAATCAGCTGGACGGCAGCCGCTGGGCGGCATCCCAAGAGCGCATGGAAACGTTGCGGCCGGTCTTTGGCCCGGTATCGGCACCTCTGGATGCCACACCCGAAGAGATGCCCGGGCCTACCGGTGAGATCAACCGACTCACCTGTGTTCCTCGTGGCGTCGTGCTCTGCCTGGGGCCTGACCAACAATCGGCGCTAGCCCAGGCGGGGCTGGCGTTATCGCAGGGTAATGCGGTGGTGGTTGTGGCGCCGGAGGTCGAAACACTGCTTGGCGCTGCTGCTGACTCCGGGGTGCCGGTGGTTGCCATCAACGGCCTGTTGCAGCCCGACGCCTTGGTTGCCAGCACCGGCTTCGAGGCGATAGCCAGCGCGGCCGACCCGAAGACC
>JBALTG010000203.1:0-4506 GCA_036964625.1 Motiliproteus sp. | reverse complement strand
GACGAGAAAATGCTCTGTGTCGGTATCGGCTTTATGCCGGTGGCAACCCTAATCGACTTCAATCTAACCCTGAGTCTGCCACCACGGATTACCGCCGACACCGGCATCGACGCGCTCACCCACGCCATCGAATCCTACGTCAGCCAAAAGGCCAACCCCTATAGCGATAGCCAGGCGTTGTCGGCCATGCGCCTGATCGGTCCCAACCTGCGCCGGGCGTACCACGACGGTTCCGATAAACAAGCCCGCGAGGCGATGATGCTGGGTTCCACCCTGGCCGGTGTGGCGTTCTCCAACGCTTCTGTGGCCCTGGTTCACGGCATGAGCCGCCCCATCGGTGCGGCCTTCCACGTACCGCACGGACTTTCCAACGCCATGCTGCTGCCCAGCGTCACCGCATTCTCGATTCCGGCGGCTCCCGAGCGTTACGCCGACTGTGCCCGCGCCATGGGCGTCGCCAGTGCGCAGGACAGCGCCGAGCAGGCCAACCAGAAACTGCTGGAGGAGCTGGTCGCGCTTAACGATGAACTGAAGGTGCCCACCCCGGCGCAGTTTGGTATCGAGCGTCAGGCGTTCTTTGACCTGTTGCCGACCATGGCCGAACAGGCCCTGGCTTCTGGCTCCCCCAACAACAACCCCCGGGTGCCCAGTGCAGACGAGGTTGTGGCGATCTATAAACAGCTTTGGTAACTCAGCTCTTGTAGCTCAAGAATTAAAATATAACCCCGTCACTATTTGCTACTGAGGGTGGCCGTTATGCTGCCCGATTTACTGTTGAGGAAACTGATATGAACACTGTAGGACATCTGATTAACGGGCAGGTCATCGTCGAAGGAACTCGCAGCCAGGACGTCTTTAATCCCGCCACCGGGGAGGCCTCTAAGCAGGTCGACCTGGCCTCCAAAGCCACCGTCGAACAAGCGATCGCCGCCGCCCAGGCCGCTTACCCCGCATGGCGCAACACCCCCCCCATCAAGCGCGCGCGGGTGATGTTCAAATTCAAGGAACTGTTAGAGAGGAACGCCGATAAGATCTGCCAGATGATCGGTGAAGAACACGGCAAGATCGGCCACGACGCCGCGGGTGAATTGCAGCGCGGTATCGAGAACGTCGAGTACGCCTGCGGTGCCCCCGAGCTGCTCAAGGGTGAACACAGCAAGAATGTCGGACCCAATATCGATTCCTGGAGCGAGTTCCAGCCGCTGGGGGTTGTGGCCGGCATCACCCCGTTCAACTTCCCCGCGATGGTGCCGTTGTGGATGTACCCCATGGCCATCGTCTGTGGCAACTGCTTTGTCCTTAAGCCTTCGGAACGTGATCCCAGCTCAACGCTGTTTATCGCGCAACTGCTGCAGGAAGCGGGTCTTCCCGACGGCGTGATGACCGTGGTCAACGGTGACAAGGAAGCGGTGGATACGCTGCTGCACGATGAACGGATTCAGGCGGTCAGCTTCGTAGGCTCCACACCGATTGCCGAATATATCTATGCCACCGCCAACGCCAACGGCAAGCGTTGTCAGGCCCTCGGCGGTGCCAAGAACCACGCCATCGTCATGCCAGATGCCGATATGGACAATGCGGTTAACCAGCTGCTTGGAGCCGCCTTCGGATCATCCGGCGAACGTTGTATGGCACTGTCGGTGGCGGTTGCGGTGGGTGATGCAGCGGGTGATGCACTGGTCGCCAAGATGCAACAAGCGATGCAGAAGCTGAAGGTCGGGGCCCATTCCGATAACAGCAACGACTTTGGTCCGGTGATCACCAAGCAGCACCAGAATAAGGTGGTGGGCTACATCAAAAGCGCCGAAGAGCAGGGTGCCGTGATCGTAGTAGACGGCCGTAATCCTGAGGTCGCGGGCTATGAGAACGGCTTCTTCGTCGGCGGCACCCTGATCGACAACGTGACTCCCGAGATGGTGAGCTACAAGGAAGAGATCTTCGGACCGGTGCTGCAGGTGGTCCGGGTTGACACCATGCAGGAAGCGATGGACCTGATTGATGCCCACGAATACGGTAACGGTACCTGTATCTTTACCCGTGATGGTGAGGCGGCCCGATACTTCTCCGACAATATTAAGGTGGGGATGGTGGGAATTAACGTGCCATTGCCGGTGCCCGTGGCCTACCACAGTTTCGGCGGCTGGAAGCGTTCGCTATTCGGTGACCTGCACGCCTACGGCCCTGATGCCGTGCGTTTCTACACCAAGCGCAAGACTGTGACCCAGCGTTGGCCTTCTGCCGGGGTGCGCGAAGGAGTCGAGTTCTCTATGCCCACCATGAAGTAGCCCGACGTCGGCTCGTCACAGTTCCCAGCCTTGAGCGTGGCCCCCCCTTGACTAGCCCTCCTGATGGAGAGGGCTAGTCTTTATTGTTTTTTGCGATACATAGTCTGCCTATAATAGGCTCAAACTTTGAATGGCAGGATATGCAATGACAGTTCAGCGGAGAGAAAAAACCTCCTCCATCACCCGTGTACTCGAGATCATCGAGGCAGTTTCTCGCGCCGAACGCCCTTTAAGCCCGGCCGATCTAGCCCTGCAGTTAGATATTCCCAAACCCAGCGTGCACCGCATACTGCAGCAACTCGAGGCTGAAGGTTACCTGCAAACGAATATGCGTGGTTTGCTGATGCCTGCCGACCGGCTACACAGCATCGCACTTGGAGTGCTCTACACCAGCCGCTTTAAGGCCCTACGCCAAGCGATTCTGAAAAAATTGGCCGACAAGGTTGGCGAGACCTGCGGCATTTCCATCCCTGACGGCACAGAGATGATCTATTACGACAGAGTCCAGACCAACTGGCCTTTGCAGGTACATTTACCCATCGGCAGCCACACACCGGTATGGTGCACCGCCAGCGGAAAGCTGTACCTGAGTTCCCTGGCTAAGGATCGACGCCAGCGTATCATCCACAACCTACCCTTGGAAAAAATGGCCCGTAACACCCTGGTCAACCCGGAGGACTTGGAATCGGCGCTGTTGGAAATCGCCGGTAATGATCGCGGCATCGACAACGAAGAGTTCGTCGATGGTATGGTCGCCGTCTCAGTCCCTATCAAGGATAAAGACGGACGGCTTTTTGCCTGCCTGTTCACCCATGCTCCGATTCTGAGGAAAAGCTTGGATGAACTGCTGGAGTTTGAACCCCTCCTCCGTCAAGCCGCATTGGAGCTGGGTGAACTCATTGGTGATAACCAGTCGAGTTAAAATCAATGCAAAACCAATGGGGTCAGACTCGAATGGCACTAACTTAAGCCGCTCCAGCGCGGTCTCTACCCCGGTGAGGTGTCTCTCTCATAACCGGTCGTGGAGCCGTCATCAGCTGAAAGGGTTTTGGCCTTCGTTTGACGCAGCGCGGCTAAAACCAATGGGGTCAGACTCGATTGAAACAGTTACCGAGCTGCCCTGCCTGCCTGAAAACATAAAGGTGGCAAGTCTTGCCTTTTCCCCCCTGACTTCAAGTTAGCCAGTGCTATCTAGTCCGAAAACAGGACTGTTTGGTCAGAGGGATCGGTAACAGCTGCCAGCTGTAGGGTGCTTCGGATTGCTCCAGAAGTGCTTTGCAGTGCGCACACTGAAAGATCGTAAAATTCATCATGTGGCTTTTTTCGATCAACCGCTCATGTTTAGCTCTGCGCTGTGATGAGAGTAGAGAGCGGCAGTCTGAGCAGAGGTCTGAAAGGTTCATAGCGACACTCCTTGTCTGATAGGAATATTAAGCTTAGCTTATAGATCGCGGCATGGCAAATGTCGCGCATTGACATAACACAGCTCGTCTATTGTCCATCCAGACAATTGACGCCCACACTTTTGTGTTGCGAGGCCGACCGGTTTTGATACGATTCGGCTACAGTGGGCATGTTGCCTACAAAACGTCAGAAACCTCGCCTCGTTGCGGGGTTTTTTTATGCCTGCGATTTGTCGGAGCCTGCCATGCCTCGGTTTAGTGAGAACAGCCTGGAGCGGTTGGACTCCTGTCATCCTGATTTGCAGCGTTTGTTTAAAGAGGTCGTCAGAGGGTTCGATTGCTCTGTGCTGTGTGGCCATCGAAGCAAGGCCGCACAGCAGAAAGTATTTGAGCAAGGGTTGTCGCAGGTCCAGTTCCCGAACAGTAAGCACAACATTACACCCAGCCGCGCCGTGGACGTCGTGCCTTATCCTATCGATTGGCAGGGTCTGCCACGGTTTCATCTGTTTGCCGGGTATGTGCTCGGCATCGCCAACCAGCTCTATCAGCGCGGTGAGATCGATCACCGCATTCGCTGGGGCGGAGACTGGGATAGCGATACGTTAACCAAGGACGAACGATTTAGAGATTTGCCCCATTTTGAGCTGGGCCAATCACGGCCTGTTGATGAGGTGGTGGGATGATGCCGGATAAGCTGGGTCAGGTGGTTAGCTACGGTGTATCCAGCGTGACGGCAGGCGTTGGTTTTGCCATGCCTGCGGTAGAGGGAGGGGTTACGTTGGCTGATGCGGGGATCATCGCGGGCATCGTTGGGGTGC
>JBALTG010000202.1:0-4520 GCA_036964625.1 Motiliproteus sp. | reverse complement strand
GCTGCGGCCTGTGTGCAACGCCTTTCTTCAGCCGCTCGCCTTGGCTAGCTCCTTCAACCGCTTCACCACCTCGAAGTTCAATGAGCGCTGGGTGAAACTACCGTCGGGCTTACGCTCCCCGGGCTTACGCCCGGTCAGCAGCTCAAGCGCCTGGTCGACCGTGGCCACGGTATATACATAGAAGACCCCATCAGCCACCGCCTGGACCACCGCTTGCTTAAGCATCAGGTTACGTTGGTTGGCCTGCGGGATAATAACCCCCTGCTCGCCGGTCAGGCCGTTGCCGATGCAGACATCGAAGAAGCCTTCGATCTTCTCGTTGACGCCGCCGATCGCCTGCACCTCTCCGTACTGATTGATCGAACCGGTCAGGGCAAAACTCTGCTTGATCGGGGTATGCGTTAACGCCGAGATCAGGGTGCAGATCTCCGCCAGTGACGCGCTGTCGCCATCGACATAGCCGTACGACTGCTCCAGGGCGATACTGGCCGACAGCGCCAAAACGAAATCCTGGGCGTACTTGTGTCCCAGATAGCCGGATAAGATCATCACCCCTTTGGAGTGGATCGGTTGCCCCAGGGTCACCTCTTTTTCAATATCGACGATCCCTTTGTCGCCGGGATGTACGGTCGCGGTAATTCGCGCCGGGGTGCCAAATCGAACCTCGCCCACCTCCAGTACGGTCAGCCCGTTACACTTACCGACGGCGGTGCCCTGTGTATCGATGAGGATGACGCGGTTGATGATCTCTTCGCGCATGCGCGAACTGAGGCGGTCGGTACGCCGTTCTTTGGCATCCAGCGCCTGCTGAATATGCTGAACTTGAATCAACTCATCGCCGATTTTCTGACGTTTGTAGTCCGCCTCGCAGATCAGGTCTTTCATCTCTCCGATCTGAGCTGATAATAGGCCCTGGTCTTCGGCCATCCGCGAACTGTGTTCGATCAACCTCGCCACCGCGGTCCGGCTGAGGTGGGCGCACCCCTCCTGCTGCGACAGGGTTCGAATCAGGCGGGCATAGTTGCGAATAAAGGCATCGGTACGCGGCACATCGTCGTCAAAATCCACCACCACCCGGAACAGGGTGGAGAAGTCTGGATCCATCTGCTGCAGCATGTAATAGAGTTCGCGGTCACCGATAATCACCACTTTGACCTTAAGGTCGATCGGTTCCGGGTCCAGGGTGATATTGTTCATCCCGGACAACTCAGCAAAGGGGTTTTCAATCTTAAGCTTGGATGACGTCAGTGCACGCTTGATCGCCGACCAGACCATCGGCTGCTCAAACAGTTTTTCCGCCTCAAGCACCAGATAGCCGCCATTGGCCTGATGCAGCGCGCCGCCCCGAATCAGTTGGAAATTAGTCACCATTGCGCCCATTTCGGAACTGTACTCGATCCGTCCAAACAGGTTGTCATAACTGGGGTGGGATTCAAACACCACCGGCAACCCTTTGGTCTTCTGGTGATCGACGAGCATATTGACCCCG
This sequence comes from Motiliproteus sp., assembly GCA_036964625.1. Classification (GTDB taxonomy): domain Bacteria; phylum Pseudomonadota; class Gammaproteobacteria; order Pseudomonadales; family Balneatricaceae; genus Motiliproteus. The sequence continues at coordinate 3,031 of JBALTG010000202.1, read as the reverse complement.
AGCTGCTGCTCCAGCTGCGCTAACCGCGATGCGTTGGTGCGCTCATCGATCACCTTATCGTCACCGGCCAGCTCCGCCGCCAGCTTGATCAGCTCCTGCTCCATCTGGTTGAGGTAGCCAACAACCCGTGGCTGGGATGCATACTTCTCTTTCAGGGGTTGGAACACCGGGGTCATCGCCGCGCGGGCGGTCGTATGTTCGAGCCGCTTCTGTTTCTCGTTGGCTTCACGACGCCATTGCGGCAGGCTGGTGAGCGACTCGTTGAGGAACTCCTCCAGCTCGTCGATATCGGCGTTGACCTGATTGCGCTGCGCCTCCTCCAGCTGCGAAAACGCCGCCTCATCCATCGCCTGGCCGTCCAATACCGGGGTAAAGCCGACGCTGCCCGCATCACGATACAGGGCGATACTCTTACTCCGGGCGCGATTCTCAACCTGCTCCAGCGCCTGATCGTAAAGTTTATTAAAGTCGCGCTCGATGCGGCTTTTTGCCCGCTGGTAAGAGGGATTTTCAAAGGCGCTCGGGAGTTCGGAGGCCATCGCTTCGAGCAGATGCTGGATATCTACCTTGAACACCGAGCCCTTACCCGGCGCAAAATAGAACGCCTGCGGATGACGCAGATCAGACAAATTATTGAGGTAACACCAATCCTGAGGCTTCTTAGCCTTCTTCGCTTCGCGTTTGAGGGTATCCATCACAAAAGAGAAGCGGCCGCTCTGGGAGTGCCCCATCACGAACAGGTTGTAGTCCGGTCGGTGCATGCCGATCCCGAATTCCATCGCTTCGACCGCACGTTCCTGACCATAGATGCCTTTAAACCCCTCCAGCGTCTCGGTGGTTTTGAACGGTAACAGCTCTGGACCGCAGGTACGATATAGCTGATCGATATCAAGCCGGGTGGCAGAATCCATTTTTACCTCTACAGACAGATCATTTACACCATAAATACCAAGCACCGCCCGCAGAGGCAAGCTAAAGGGTTATCAGGCTAAGAGTTTTTCCCGTACGGCGGCAATCACGGAAGCGGTGGGCGGGCGCACGCCGCGCCAGATAAAAAAAGACTCTGCAGCCTGTTCGACCAGCATCCCCAAGCCATCGAGCGCCTTGGCCGCGCCCTGCTGCTGCGCCCAACGCATAAAGGGGGTCAGCTCGGCGCCGTACATCAGGTCGTAGCACCAACCATCCGCAGCCAGCACCCCGGCAGGTAGCAGCGGTAACTCACCCTGCAGGCTGGCTGACGTGCCGTTGATGATCAGGTCGAACTGACCCTCGATCGCCTCGAAACCGCAGCCGCTGATCGGCCCCTGGTCAGCAAAGATCTGCGCCAGCTGCTGCGCTTTGGCGGCGGTACGATTGGCCACCAGCAGCTGCTGCGGGTGTCGTTGCAGCAGCGGCTCTAAGACCCCGCGCACAGCACCTCCCGCGCCTAACACCAACACCCGCCGGGCTTCAATCCGGCCTTGGTGGTTGTGGATAATATCCCCAACCAGTCCCACCCCGTCGGTGGTATCACCACAAAGTTGGCCCGCCTGGTCGCGATACAGGGTATTCACCGCACCCGCCAGACGCGCCCTGGGGGTCAGGCTGCTGACTAGGTTCCAGGCCTCTTCTTTAAAAGGCACGGTGACATTAAGGCCTGCGCCGCCCTTGGCAAAGAAGGTCAGTACCGCCTCGGCAAAACCATCCAGCGGCGCTTCGAGGGTTTCGTAAGCCAGGTCCTGGGCGCACTGCTGCGCAAACAGCTGATGGATCGAGGGGGACTTGCTGTGGTTGATCGGATTGCCAACGACGGCGTAACGGTCGGTCATGCTCTATACCTCTGCCAGCCAATCACGCGGCTGCAAAAAATAATCGGTCAAGCGGGCTTCTTCACTGCCGGGTTCAGCCTGGTAGTTATACTCCCAGCGTACCTCGGGCGGCAGTGACATCAATATCGACTCAGTTCGACCGCCCGACTGCAGCCCGAACAGGGTGCCGCGATCGAAGACCAGATTGAACTCCACGTAGCGGCCACGCCGGTAACGCTGGAAGCGTTTCTTAGCCTCGGTATACGCGCTATCCTTGCGGCGCTGGACCAACGGCAGATAGGCATGCAGATAGCCCTGCCCGATCGCTTTGACGAAATCGAAGCAGCTGTTGAAATCGGGCTGGTTCAGGTCATCGAAAAACAGTCCGCCGATACCGCGCGGCTCATCACGATGCTTGAGATAGAAGTAACGATCGCACCAATCTTTATATTGGGGATACAGTTCGGGGCCAAAGGGATCGCAGATCGCCTTAGCGGCGAGATGCCAATCGCGGCAATCTTCAACGTAACCGTAGCAGGGGGTCAGGTCGAAACCGCCACCAAACCACCAGATAGGGTCTTCACCCTCTTTCTCCGCTATAAAAAAGCGTACGTTGGCGTGGGAGGTGGGCACATAGGGGTTTTCGGGATGCATCACCAGCGACACCCCCACCGCCTGGTAGCTGCGACCCGCCAGCTCAGGCCGATGTGCGGTGGCGGATCCGGGCATATTGTCCCCCTGCACATGGGAAAAGTTAACCCCGCCTTTTTCGAAAACAGCGCCGTCGGTCAACACCCGTGAACGTCCGCCCCCCCCGCTCGGCTTGTCCCAACTATCTTCCTTGAAGGTCGCTTGACCATCAGCGGCTTCCAGCTCACGACAGATCTGATCCTGCAGCTGCTGCATGAACTCCACGACGGGTTGGATATCGACGGCGGCCATCATGGCGCTCCTGTAGTTATAAATTCTATTTTAGAGTTAGATATGTCGATGGATAGCTATCGGTACGCGAGGAAGCCGGGCTCCGGGTAGAACAGTTAATCCACCTTAACGCAGGATAGCACCGCTACTCAGATCACGGATCGTCGAGGGCCGTTCCTGTCCGCCCAACGGCCCTGACAGCAGGTAATCCAATTGATAGCCGAATGCCTGGCGAACCTGCGCCGCAGTGCGGGCAGCCTCGGCACCGGCCAGAATGGCCGAGCTAGAAACCACCGGCCCGCCGAAGGCCCGGCACAGCGCCG
>JBALTG010000201.1:0-4583 GCA_036964625.1 Motiliproteus sp. | reverse complement strand
CTTTCATTCCTCTGGTTATTATCTGGTCGGGTATCGGCGAACGCTCGAAAATTTTGCTGCTGTTCTTCGCGGCCCTCTGGATCATGGTGATCGCCGCACGTGCCGGTGTCGGCAGCGTGAAATTATCTAAAATACACGCCGCCTATTCGCTGGGTGCAAGTAAATGGCAAATCCTGATCCATGTGATTCTGCCCAACTCGTTACCCGAGATCTTCACCGGCATGCGTGTCGCCATGGGGGTCTGTTGGGGAACCGTGGTTGCGGCTGAGCTGGTTGCGGCCGAGTCGGGGGTGGGCTTTATGATAATGGCCGCGAGTAAGTTCCTCTCCACGGATATCGTGATACTAGGGGTAATTATCGTCGGATTGATCGGCTACAGCATCGATATTTTGATGCGCAAACTGGAGGCCAAATTGATCCCCTGGAAGGGTAAAGCCTGACCTTTCGCACGCCACAGAGGCTCTGAGCGTTTCAGTCGCCTCTGTTTTTACCCCGCTAATCCCGCTGCTGTCGCATCCCAATAGATCGTCTGTCATCTACAGGTTCCGCTTTCAGCTTTACCACGCTGTTCCTTGGCAGTATTGAAGGTGCTCTGTGTGTTTGAATCACAGGCTGCGCTGCAAATACTCATCGCTTTCTAACTGCTGATAAAGCCAGTTAGTAAAAAGAGAAACTTTTGGGTCGCCTTGGTTTTGAGAAGGCTGAACCAGATACCAGGCGCCGATCTCGGGTATCGGGCGGTCGATAGGCACGATCAGCTTACCGCTGGCGAGGTCGCCACAGGCAAAAAACGAATGGACGATGGCGATGCCCTTACCGGCGATGGCCGCTTCCATGGCCAGCTGATGATTGTCGTGCTCACTGGCGATTATTACCTGGTCTTCGTTCAGCCCCTGGGCACGCAACCAGGTGAACAGGTTGCGGGGAGATTCGGTAATCGATAGAAATGGCTTGTCGAGTATCGCCTGCAGCGAGGGCGCTGGGTCGTTGGCAAATAAAGTGGGGCTGCAAACGGGTATCAAGGTACCTCTGAACAACTCTTGGTAGGCGAGTCCAACCTCTGTTTTTTCGCTATAAATGATCCCGATATCGGCGGCGTAAGGTACAAACTCCCAGCCCAGATACGGACTGAATAGCTCGATACGAATGCCCGGATATTGTTGGCGAAAGAGCCCCAGTCGCTGCACCAGCCAGCGTGAGGCAATACTCAGGTAGACCTGCACGGTCAGGTCGCCCTGGTCCGGCTCACCAAAGATGTCCCGCGTACTGCGCTCGATCTGGTTTAGCGCCGAGTTTACCTCGACGAAGTAGCGCTGGCCGACATCGGTCAGAGCGATGCGGCGGCCCAACCGCTCAAACAGTGATTTCCCCAGCTCCTGTTCCAGTTTCTTGACTTGATGGCTAACCGCCGAGTGGGTTACGTTCAATTCTTTAGCCGCGTGCTGAAAGCTCAACAAGCGTGCGGTTGCCTCGAAAGCGCGTAGCGCGTTTAACGGTGGAAAGTGTCGTTTCATCAGCCGTTCTCTTGGGCAGGGTTATTCGGGCGATAAGGAGTTGAGCAGCCAGTCTTTAAATATTTTTGATGCGGCCGACAGCGCGTGCTCGCCTTGATAGCACAGATAGTAGCTGCCCTCGGTATCGATAGCGTCGACAAACGGGGCGACCAATTGCTTGGCCAGTACGCCCGTTAACATCAGATCATCGTACATCAAACAGGCACCAAAACCGTTGGCGGCCATGCTGACGGCACTGGCGTGACTATCCATGTATTGTCGTGGTTGCTCGCGTAGCGCACCAAGTTGATATTTCTCCAGCCAGCCATCCCAACCTTGATGCGTTCCGATGACGTCCAATAACGGCATGCCTGCCAGGTCAGCGGGCTGTCGCATGCGCTTTGCGTTGGCGGTGGTGCAGTAAGGACGAAGGCGGGGTGTTACCAACAGGCAAGATGTGAATCCGGGCCAGTTACCCGTGCCGTAGCGGATCTCCAGTTCAGCGGTGGATATATCGAAGTCGGTTGCCCAGTTGGTACCTAGCTGGCGAATCGATATTTGCGGGTAGATCGCATGAAATTGCTGCAGGTGAGGGCCTAGCCAGAGCACGCTAAAGGCGGTGTTTACATTGACCTCGACCACGGCTTTGTTGAGCGGGGTGAATATCTGGGCGGCACCGCTGTTTAGCTGACGCATGGATTCCTGCACCAAGGGTAGAAAAGCCCGCCCGGCGTCGGTCAACTGAATGGTCCGGTTGGCGCGTCGAAATAACTGTTGATTCAGGTGGTGCTCGAGTAACTGGACCTGCTGACTGACCGCCGATTGGCTCATGTTCAGTTCACGGGCCGCGAGGGTAAAACTCAAACAGCGCCCTGACGCCTCAAAGGTGCGTAGCCAGTTGAGCTGAATATTGCTGGTGAGTAGCTTGTCCATGGGATGCGCATTAGCTCAGCTTATCTATTTCGCTTGAATATATCGTTTGTTGCTGGCCGTGTAACTAAATACTATCGAATTGTCGCTTCTTTCAAGATACGGGCTAAAAGCCAGACAGCTTCTCAGGTGTTGAAACCGCGCTTTCCTCACCACCCAAATAGGAAAATAATAATGAAGAATGAAACTGACGTTTTGATCATCGGTGGGGGTATTGCCGGCGTTAGCACGCTTTACCATCTGACGCAGATGGGGTGGAGCAATGTGATGCTTACCGAAAAGCTAGAGTTGACCTCGGGATCAACCTGGCATGCTGCCGGTAACCTGCCGCATTTCAGCAATAGCTACAACGTGATGAAGCTGCAGCAGTACAGTATTGACCTTTACAGCCGCCTGGAAGCGCTAACCGGGCAAGCGGTGGATCATCACCAGACCGGCGCGGTGCGTCTTGCCCACACTCAGGACCGCATGGACGAGTTCGAACGGGTGGTCGCGATGTCGGACCTGGCCGGTTTGGATCTGGAGATGGTCGACGTCGAGCGATTGAAAGAACTCTTCCCTTACCTAGACACCACCGGTCTGTTGGGTGGTTTGTGGGATCCAGCGGATGGCCATATCGACCCGACCAGCGTGACCAACGCCATGGCCGCAGGTGCCCGTCAAAGTGGGGCGACCATCGTGCGTCAAAATCCGGTCGAATCGATCGAGCAGCAGCCCAATGGGCGTTGGACGGTGACCACCGCCAAGGGCGTTATTGATGCCGGTATCATCGTCAACGCGGCAGGGTTTCGGGCTAATGAAGTGGCCGAGATGATAGGGCATCAGTTACCCATAACCTCCATGGAACACCAGTTTGTAGTCACCGATAACATTCCCGAGCTAGAAGCGCGCGATACTCTGCTGCCTATGTTGCGCGATCCAGATGTTTCCTACTACCTTCGCCAGGAAGGTAAAGGCTTTATCCTCGGTCCCTACGAGAAGGGTGGTATTCCCTGGGCCGTAGATGGCGTTCCGACTGCGTTCGGACAGGAGCTGTTGCAGCCGAACCTTGAACGGATCGAAGAGATCATGTGCACCGCCATGGAGCAGGTCGATCTGATCACCAAGGCGGGCATCAAAACCGTGGTCAACGGGCCGATCACCTATACCCCGGACGGCCATCCGCTGATCGGCCCCGTGCATGGTTATAGTAACTATTTTGTCTGTACCGGGTTTAACTTCGGCATCGTCCAGGGCGGCGGCGCCGGACACTTTATGGCGCAATGGATTGTTGATGGTCACCCTGAGCTAGATCTGTTTGAACTCGACCCGCGTCGGTTCGGCGATTACGCCGATCATGACTTCAGTGTCGCCAAGGCGACCGAAGTTTACGCCAACGAATACCAGTTGGGGTTCCCCAACGAATACGCCATGCGGCCCGCTGCCCGCGGCAAGAAAATGGCCCCGGTGCACGCCCGTTATGCTGAGAAAAATGCCGTATTTGGTGCCTACTATGGTTGGGAGCGCCCCAGCTGGTTTGCACCCAAGGGGATGAAGCCGCAAGAAGTGCACAGTTTCCGGCGTGGCAACTGGTTCGAGCCCGTTGCTGCCGAATGTCTACACGTGCAAGAGCATGTAGGGGTACTTGATTTGTCGCCCTTTACTAAATTTGAAGTCTCGGGAGCGGGCGCTTTCGATTATCTGGATGCGATGTCGCCCAATAAAATTCCGGTCGAGGCTGGCAGCATCGCGCTCTCTCATCCTTTAACTAAGGAAGGCGGGGTTGCCTGGGAGTTTTCCGTCACGCTTCTGGAGGACGGCCGCTATTACCTGATGGGGCCAGCCGTTGCGGAGCTGCTGATCGAAGATTGGTTGACCCAGCGTTTACCCGGCGATGGATCCGTCAATCTGGTCAATATTACCCAGCAGTTTGGCACCCTGGTGCTGGCCGGCCCTGATTCGCGCAAAGTTCTGAACCAGTTGACCGATACAGACCTGAGCAACAAGGCGTTTCCCTGGTTCAGCGGGCAGGAAATCAAGGTCGCTGGCGTACCTGTGCGGGCGCTGCGGATGAATTTTGTGGGCGAACTGGGTTGGGAGCTCCACCATCCGATCGAACACCAGCTGGCGCTGTATGATGCGTTGATGGAGGAGGGTAACGCTTACCAAATCGCTGACTTC
>JBALTG010000200.1:0-4725 GCA_036964625.1 Motiliproteus sp. | reverse complement strand
CGAAAAAGAGGGTGAGAAATGGCCAAAGTCGGCTTTCCCGTAGTAGATCAGCGTTAAGTCCGACAGGCTGCTAGGGTACGCAGTGGCGCAGGGGATTGGAATCTCTATCGCGGTTTATACCGGTTCAGGATGATCTGAATCAAAACAACCGCAGCGGCTAAAAAAAAACCGCAGCCAGGGCTGCGGTTTTTTAAACGTGCGAGAGCTTAAACGTATGAGAGCTTAGGCGAACAAGTGCTTAACGCCGTCGCGCTCTTCGCTCAGTTCCTGCTCGGTAGCAGTCATCTTCTCACGGCTAAATGCACTGATTTCCAGGCCGTCAACGACTGTGTACTTGCCGTCTTTACAGGTCACAGGGAAGGAGTAGATCAGGCCTTCGGCGATGCCGTAGCTGTTGCCGTTACTTGGGATCGCCATGCTCACCCAGTCGCCGTCTTGAGTGCCCAGCGCCCAGTCGCGCATATGCTCAACAGCCGCGTTAGCGGCAGAAGCAGCAGAGGACAGGCCGCGAGCCTTGATGATCGCAGCGCCACGCTGCTGAACGTCAGGGATGAAGGTCTCTTTGTACCAGCTGTCTTGAACCAGGCCAGTTGCGGCAGCGCCAGCAACGGTGGTGTTGCTGATATCAGGGTACTGCGTGGCAGAGTGATTGCCCCAGATGGTGACTTTCTTGACATCCGTCACGTGCTTGCCAGTTTGGTTGGCCAGCTGAGCCGCAGCACGGTTGTGATCCAGACGAGTCATCGCAGTAAAATTCTTAGGATCCAGGTCCGGAGCATTTTGTTGTGCGATCAAGGCATTGGTGTTGGCTGGGTTGCCGACAACCAGTACTTTCACGTCACGGCTGGCGTGATCGTTCAGGGCCTTGCCTTGTACAGAGAAGATCGCGGCGTTGGCTTCCAATAGATCCTTGCGCTCCATACCTGGTCCGCGCGGACGGGCGCCCACCAGCAGGGCGTAGTCAACGTCTTTGAAGGCAACGTTCGCATCATCGCTCATGACGATGCCTTGCAGCAGCGGGAAAGCACAGTCTTCAAGCTCCATGGCAACACCCTTGAGGGCGTCCAGGGCGGGAGTGATTTCGAGCAGTTGCAGAATGATTGGTTGATCATTACCGAGCATCTGCCCGGAAGCGATGCGAATCAGTAGAGAGTAGCTAATCTGACCAGCAGCACCAGTTACCGCAACGCGTACAGGTTGTTTCATGGAAATTCCCCTTCATTCTATAGATCGAACTCGACGTCAAGCCGAGAGCCAAAATCGGTGGCAGGATTATAAGGTATTCGCGTGGACTCGGCTATCAAACCGAGCCGGACTACAACCAATGGAGGATGCGCCCGGCCTGCCGTTATTTTTTCAGATCCAGCGCTAAACGAAAGCCCCAGGTGTTGCGGCTGGCATTAGGTGGGTGGCGATAGCGGCTGGCTGAGCGGATGAGTCGGGGAATGTCATACCAGGATCCCCCTCGCATTACCCGATAGTTACACAGCCCCACGTCCCAGCTGCTGCCATTCAGGGGGGCCTGATCGTAATTCTCGTTATAGCAGTCAGACACCCATTCGTAGACGTTGCCATTCATGTCATGTAAGCCAAATGAGTTGGCACTAAAACTGCCGGTCGGGGCGGTTTTCTGACCATCAAACCCACTGCCGCAATCATCGCAGGCCGCGTTGTTGGTGCCGACTTCATTGCCCCACCAGTAGAGTGTTTGGTTGCCACTGCGGGCGGCATATTCCCACTCCGCCTCTGATGGCAGTCGGTAAGGTTGTTTGGTTTGCTGTTGAACCCAATGGGCGTAGGCGTTGGCGTCGTTCCAGCTGACGTTGATGACAGGGCGCTCGCCACGCCCCCAGCCATTATCTACAGGCAGAGGGCGGCCGGTTGAGAGTGCGAAGAGGTCGTACTCAGCAAAGGTTACCTCTTTCTGTGAGAGGGCGAAATTGTGCTTGATTGTGACTTGATGTACCGGTAACTCGTTGTCATCTCCGTTTCGGTCCAGATCGCCCATGGCAAAACTTCCGGTTGGCATGGTGATCATGTTAGGGCCGAAAATACCCGCGATGATCTCATCCTTGAATACTTTTCCGGCGTGCTGGGCGGGTGCTGCGGAACTATCATCCAGGCTGCTGTCGGGGGCGATGGGCGCTTTGGTAACGGCGTCACGTGTCAGTCTGACATTGAACTGATCTACCTGGGAGCCCAGTTGTTGCAGCAACTCGGCAGCTGGGGCGAGTTCGCGCAGGGAGGCAAAGGCTTTGCTGAGCGCAATTTTGGACTGAATCGAGGGCGGTTGCTGCAACAGCTTTTGGACATTGGCTACCTGGCTAAACAGCTGTTCCTGATGCTTGTTGTAGGTGTTGGTTGCCAGAAAATAGCCTAGGGTTAAGCCTGCGCCGAACGTGATGCAGGCGGTAAGCAGTGACCCAATCAGCCATCGGAGACTCTTTTTTGGTGCGGTTTTCGGCGCGTCATGAAGGGTTTTATTGGCGGGGTGTTGTTGCGCTATGGTCGCACCGGAGGATGGCCTATCACTTCTTGATGTCAGCTGCGGCTCTGGCGAGAACAAAACACGCAGCAGATCCAGTGCGGCTGTCGGGCGTTTTTCAGGGGATGAATCCCATGCGCTTTGCAGCAACTGCCATTGCTCTGGATTGAATTGACTCGGAGCGGGTAGTTGCTGTGGGTCTCTGTTCTGCGGCGGAGTGTCGGGTGAAAAGGGGGCTCGACCGCCAAGCAGTAGATAGATCAGACAGGCAAAAGAATAGATGTCCGCGCTGGGCGTCAGCGGCGTGCTGCTAAACGCTTCCTGAGGGTGGTATTCGTTATTGAGAACCCGCTGCCCGCCCTTCTGGATTGCGTGTAATAACGGCTGGCGAAAAGCCACGTTAACCAGCTTAATCCCAGTCTCATGGGTGATGATGATGTTCCAGGGCGTCAGGTCGCCATGACTAAGCTGGTGGTTAGCGATGTAATCAAGGGTTAGGGCGATCTGTTGCAGAATGACCCGGGCTTTCTCCGCGTTGAGTTGTTTGTAGCCGTCTTCAATCAGAATTCGCGCTAAGCTACGGGTAGAGAGCGGTTCCATGGCGACAAAGAACCAGCCTTCACGGCTTTGAAAATAACCGTAAACGCTAGCGAGATGCTTGTGCTCCAAGCGTGAGCAGCGGGTCACCAGCGATTTCAGCTGCTCCAGCACATCGGCATCTGTGAGCAACTTGGGGTTGAAGATCTCCAGTGCGACCCTGTCACGGGAGTTATCGTCTTCGCCAGAGCTTAGGTCGTAGGCGTGCCAGACTTGGCCTATAGGGCTGTTGCTGACCGGTTTGATCAGCTGGAACTGCCTGTGTTCGGGGCCAAGCACCATTTGTTTGCGCAGGGTCGAGAAATCCAGAGCCATAAACGCCTTCTTTAGCGGTCTTTTGTTGCTTGATTATTATGGTATTGAATCATATCGCAAACCATCAGTGGGTTGTAAGCGTGTTCGCGATCGGCTGTATTATTTTAGGTGCTCAATCGGTCACTAGCACCGGTAGCGATTTGACCAGGTCGTCGATCGCTTTCATCTGTTTCAGGTAAGGCTCTAACTTATCCAGTGGTAGTGCGCAGGGACCGTCACATTTCGCCTCGTTGGGATTCGGGTGGGATTCGAGGAACAAGCCGGCGATGCCTTGTGACAGGCCTGCGCGTGATAGCTGTGCGACCAAGGCCCGGCGGCCGTCTGCGGAATCGCTGCGCCCTCCCGGCATCTGTAAGGCGTGGGTGGCGTCAAACATCAGCGGATATTGAAACTGCTTCATGACCGAGAAGCCAAGCATATCGACGACCAGATTGTTATAACCAAAGCTGCTGCCGCGCTCGCACAGAATCAGCCGTTCATTACCGGCTTGGCGAAACTTGTTGAGAATATGTCCCATCTCTTGCGGCGCTAAAAATTGAGCTTTTTTGATGTTGATAGCGGCACCGGTTTTTGCCATCTCAACCACCAGGTCGGTTTGTCGTGACAGGAACGCGGGAAGTTGGATGATGTCGGCCACCTCAGCAGCAGCTGCGGCTTGTCCGGGCTCGTGCACATCGGTAATAACCGGGACCTGAAACGTTTGCTTGATCTCCTGCAGAATTTTTAGTCCGTTTTCCAAGCCGGGGCCGCGAAACGAGTCGATCGAAGAACGATTGGCTTTGTCGTAGGAGGCTTTGAACACATAGGGAATGTTGAGCCGCTGGGTAACTTCGACATAGTGTTCGGCGATACGCATCGCCAAATCGCGCGACTCCAAGACGTTCATACCACCAAACAGTACAAAGGGGCGCTCATTACAGATTTGGATGTTGCCAACGGAGACAGTTTTCTGGGTCATTACACGCACTCTCAGGAATCGATAGGTGAGCTGGCTGCTTGGTAAAGTTTTGATTATAGAAGAGCTAGAGGCTCAGGGGTACCCTGGTGGTCGGTCGGCTTTGGCGCACGCCTAGGCCTTGGGCTGAGTTCTAGTGCAAACGGGGTGGATTGTTGACTAGAAACGCCAGATGCGCTTTATTCAGCATTCCTCGCGCGACGAAAAAAAATGCAGCGCTTAGGGTCGAGGACAAATTTGGCTGATTGCGGTCTTTATTAGGGTGCATCGGCAGTGTTGCGCTAATACAGGGGGGGTGGTGGTGAGGGGTGGATTCGAACCACCGAAGCTTGCGCGTCAGATTTACAGTCTGATCCCTTTGGCCACTCGGGAA
>JBALTG010000199.1:0-4731 GCA_036964625.1 Motiliproteus sp. | reverse complement strand
CTTCTGGCACTGGTGGCACCGCGAGCTGCTCGGCGCACTGCCTGGCTGGTTGCGGCTGGCTGCTCCCTTTAGCCAGCCCCGCGCCTGGCTGGCGGTGGATGGCCAGGCCGTCAGGCTGGTGCGCCTGGGCTCCAACGCCTACCCCGGCACCCCCTCCCTGGCCGATGCTGAGGGCGAACAGGCGCGGCAGCGGGTGAAGTCGTTGCAGAGTATCCTGTTGCTGCCGCCCGAGCAGACGCTGCATCGATCGGTGTGGCTGCCGCTGGCCGCCGAAGACAACCTCGCGGCTGTGCTCTGCTACGAGCTGGACCGCCTCACCCCCTTCCGGGGGGAGCAGGTTTACTCGGCTCATCGGGTGCTGCAGCGGGATACGGCGGGCAAGCGGCTGCAGGTGGAGCTGCGGCTCTGTCCCCGGAGTTATCTCGATCCGCTGCTGGCGCAGCTCCGTGCGCTGAGTATCCTTCCTGCCCAGGTCACCCTGGCCCAGCCTGACGGCTCCGATATGGCGGATCTCAACCTGCTGCCCCAGGCGCAACGCCACCGTGGCTGGCGGCTGTCGCAGCTAATCAACGCCCTCTTACTGGTCACCGCAGTGGGCCTGTTGGCGGCCTGGTTGCTGGTGCCGCTGTATCGGTTGCAGACGCAGGCGGCACGCCTCGAACCCCTGTTACAGAACGCACATGCGCAGGCCCAGGAGGCCCAGACGCTGCGCAAGAAACTGCAGCAATTACGGCGTGATATCTCCTATCTGGCGGAAAAACACAGCAGTGAGGTCAAGAAACTGGATATCCTCCAGGAATTGACCCTGATTTTGCCCGACGATACCTGGGTCCAACAGTTGCAACTGCAGGACCAAGAGGTGCGGCTGCAGGGGCAAGCCGCTGAGGCGGCGACCGTGGTGCAAATGCTCGAAAATTCGCCGCTGTTGCACCGGGTAAAGTTCCGTTCTCCGGTCACTCAGGACCTTCGTACCGATAGCGAACGTTATCATCTGTCGGCAGAATTGGTGGAGGTCAGATCGCCGTGATAGTTACTCTGACCCGCTCGCAGCGTTCTCGGTTGCTGGCTCTGGGGCTACTGGCCCTGCTCGCCTGTCTGCTGATCAGCGCCGTTATGCTGCCCCTGACGGCGGCCAAGCGCGAGGCTCAGGCTAGGATCGAGGAGATGCGCTATCGTCTCGACAAGTACCGGGGAATGGCTGCCAGTCGAGCCGGGTTGGAACAGCAGTACGCCCAGGCCCATCAGCAGCGCTCCGTGGATGACGCTTATTTAAATCAGAAAACCACGGCCCTGGCGGTCGCGGCCCTGCAACAGATTGCCAAGGGACAGATCGCATCCCGCGGCGGACGTTTGATCAGCATGCAGGTTAATCCGCTGCGACAGGAGGAGCATTTTGTCCGGATCAGTATCAACGTCAAGATGAGGAGCTCGCTGGAGAATCTGGTGAAACTGTTCCACGCCCTGGAAAATGGCCGCCCGGCACTGTTTCTGGGGCAGGTGATGCTGCGGGGACTGACCACGGGGTCGGCGCAGCGGGGTAATCAGCGTCTTGAGTTGGATGTGCGCTTTGACCTGGCCGGCTATATGAAGGTGGATGAATCATGAGGGGGTTCCCGGGTGATTGCCTGACCTGGCTGTTGCTGCCGCTGTGCGGACTCTTAGCCGTGGCGCTAGCAGGCCAGTTGGACCCGGCTGAGCCGGTCCTCGACGCACCTGCCGCTGCCCTGCAACCACTGCCGCTGGAGGCCCTGGAGCCGCTCGTGACACCGACGCCGCTGAGCGCTTACAGCGAAATCTCGGCACGGCCGCTGTTTACCCAAGGTCGTAAACCGCCGGAGGAGCACAAGAGCAGTGTCGCTGCAGCCACGCTGGGGTATCTGATCGAAGGCATCGTCATTGCCGAGGGCCAGCAAATCGTGCTCCTCAAAGGCAAGCGCGATCAAAAACTGCGGCGGATGCGCCCCGGGGATCTGCTCGAGGGCTGGCGCCTGGACGAGGTGACCGCCGGGGCGGCTGATTTCAGTAGCCGGGGGCGAAAACAACGTCTTACGCTGAAAAATGCACCTACAATGAAACCTAGAGAGGCGTTGGATCGCCACGCCAAAGGCGCTCGATTTGTTGTTCCGAAGTAATAAGGGAAGATACGGTGATAACACAGCGAAGTAGTGGTCTGTTGCGGGACCTTCGCGTCTATTTTGGGGTGATCTTAGCGCCGCGTGCCTTAGCTAAGAGCGGCTTAAGGACGGGAGTCTTAAGCAAGAGCGCCTTAAGCAAAAGTATCTTAAGCAAAAGTATCTTACGCAAGAGAGGGGATGCCGCGCGATGACCAAGCCTTGGACAGGGACGTTGCTGGCATTAGCCACACTGCTGCTGGGGAGCTGTGACTCCCTGCATGAACGATCCTGGAAACCGGAACCCTATAGCGTCCCCCCGGCAAGCCGCATCGATCTTTCTCCCCCGGCTACCGTGCCAGCGCCAGAGCCCACCGCATCCCCGCTTAAGGGGGGCGTCATCCAACAGGGGAGTGGCGTCTTTGTCCGCGCAGTCGACGCGTCCCCTGGGCGGTCGAAAGCGAGTAGCGAGGGGGGGGTGACCCTCAACTTTGAGGATGCCGACCTGAGTGAGGTGAGTGGCTTTATCCTCGGCGAACTGTTGCAACACAACTATGTCATCGATCCACGGGTTAAAGGCAAAGTAACTCTGCATACCAGCTACCCGGTCCATCAGGACGACCTGTTGACGGTGCTCGAATCGCTGCTGCAGATGCATTCAGCCGCATTGGTGGTATCCTCCGGTCTCTATCAGGTGGTCCCCTTGGGCAGCGCATTGCTGGCCGCACCCGCCCCCCGGCTGGGAAGCAAGTCTGAGGATGTCGGGTTTAGGGTCCAGATCGTCCCCCTGCGCTATATCGCCGCCCGGGATATGGTGAAACTGCTCAAACCCATCACCCCCAAAGGGGTGAGTATCAACATTAACCTAGCCCGCAACCTGCTGACCATCGCCGCCCCCCATCAAAACCTGGTGCAACTGCTGGAGATGGTGCGCATGTTCGATGTGGACTGGCTCCAGGGGTTGTCGGTGGGGCTCTATCCACTGCAAAACGCCTCGACCCAGACGGTGATCGCGGAACTTAAACGGATCCTCTATCAGCCGGATGCGGGGGGGCTTGAGGGGGTGCTGAGTTTTGAACCGATCGAGCGGCTCAACGCCATTCTGGTACTCAGCAAGCAGCCCCGTTATCTGCAGCGGACCAGCGCCCTGATCGAGCAGCTCGACCGGGGCGATTTCGCCCAGTCCCGGCAACTGCGCATCTACCCGATCCGTAACGGCAAGGCAGAGTATTTTGCCGACCTGCTCAAACAACTGTTCGTCGCCGATGAGGCCGAAGCGAGCCGGCAACCGCTGCGCCGCGAGGAGGTGACTGACTTGGCCGCCGCCGGGGTGGCACCCGAGATCGTGGCCCAGGTGGCGGCGGAACCCCCGTTGACTGTGATCGGAGAAAACCGCGATCCGGTGACCATCATCCCGGACCCGGCCAACAATAACCTGTTGGTGATGGCCAGTGCCAACGATCACCGGACGGTGGCGGCGGCCCTGGAAAAGATGGAGATTCGGCCGCGGCAGGTGTTGATCGAAGCAACCATCGCCGAGATCTCCCTGACCGACAGCCTCGCCTACGGCTTGCAGTGGTTTTTAAAACACAATGTGGGAAGTTACGAGGGGAGCACCTCCTTCGGTGATTTCGGTGGGCTGGGCGGCGGGTTTACCACCACCTTCAGCAAAGGCGGTGATCTGCGGCTGCTGTTCGATGCCTTGGCGAGCAACTCCAAGCTGAAAATCCTTTCGTCCCCGCAGCTGCTGGTGATCGATAACCAGTCCGGAAGCATTCGGGTCGGCGACTCCATCCCCATCGTAAGCCGCCAATCCCAGAGTGTGGTCGACAATAATGCCCCCATCTCT
The DNA here is from genome assembly GCA_036964625.1 of Motiliproteus sp. Taxonomy (GTDB): domain Bacteria; phylum Pseudomonadota; class Gammaproteobacteria; order Pseudomonadales; family Balneatricaceae; genus Motiliproteus. Next base: position 771 of record JBALTG010000199.1, on the reverse strand, counting down.
CAGGAGATTGAATATCGCGATACCGGGGTGCTGCTGCAGGTCGTGCCCCACATTCATGCGTCCGGGTTGGTGCGCCTTGAGGTCAGCGTAGAAATTAGCCAGCCAGGGCCGGACACTTTCGCCGGCGGCAATGTCTCCTTTGTCCAGCGTACCATCGACAGCTCGGTGGTGGTGCAGAGCGGTGAAACCGTGGTTCTCGGCGGCTTGATTCTGGAGAACGAAACCTACGGCGAGTCAGGGATTCCCTGGCTCAGTAAACTGCCGGGGATCGGCAAACTGTTCAGTCGTACCGCGGATGACGGTCGCCGTACCGAGTTGATGGTGACGCTGACCCCGAAGGTGATCGAAACTCAAGCCGACGCTCAGGCCGCCACGGACGAACTGCGGTTGCGCCTCAAAGGACTGTTTCAGGACGGCTACCTGCGTGCACCGCCAGCCGCCGCGGTGCCGCTATCGGGCCGCGCCCCCGCCTTAGAACCATTACCGGGCAACGCCCCCGCGACAGCGCACAATCCTCCCTAGTACCAGGCGCTCAGGCCTAACCTGGGTCGGTCTGAAATTGCTCCTGCAATTAAGACACTCCCCACCTCCTTGTGGGTCGGTCTGAAATTGCTCCTGCAATTAAGACACTCCCCACCTCCTTGTGGGTCGGTCTGAAATTGCTCCTGCAATTAAGACACTCCCCACCTCCTTGTGGGTCGGTCTGAAATTGCTCCTGCAGTTAAGACACTCCCCACCTCCTTGTGGGTCGGTCTGAAATTGCTCCTGCAA
>JBALTG010000198.1:0-4765 GCA_036964625.1 Motiliproteus sp. | reverse complement strand
GAGTCTATTTCGTATTTACGTTCTACATTTGGCATGCGAACACCGCCCTAGAATAGTTGCTGCATAAGTGGTGCGCCCTGAGGGCTTTCTTTTCCTATCATTATAGTCGTTGTTCATGATGAAGCCTCGTAGGGGCAGCGATAACCAATGTGCTTATTAAGACGCTCTATAAGTGTGGTACAGACTGAAGATAAACGCTATCGATGTTGTGCAGTCCGATGACGACTCCATCTCCGCACCGGTCGATGTTTCCGTATTCGCGGCTGCTATTTCCCATTTGGTACCCGTTACAGCGTGGATGTACCGGTACTGTTCAACCAGTACGGCCTCAATGAGGCCGGTTCGGGCCGACAGTCGCCACCCAGGCCATCAGATTGCTAGTGTCCGCTCCGTGCGCGAAGTGGTCTTGTTATGGTGACACTTTATTTTAATGCGACTACAAGGGGCCAGAATCCCGTAGCGCTATGATGATACTTAAAGTGGTGATTGCTGGGCGCAACGCCAAGATGCGGGGCACTTTACGATGATGGTTTATTTTTATCCCGTAGCTGGTATGCCCATCGCTAGTCGCTGTGATGGCTGAAGATCATGGGTACTCAGGTCGGATATTGTAGGTCGGCGCATCCCGTTCCTGTGCTGCCGCGAGGTAGTCCGTTGTCGGAATAAATTCCGACAACAACATCCTCTTAGACGCCGGCCCTATTGGGTATTTTGCAAAGCAGAAAGTTTGCGTGCAATTAGCGTCTAGCGTTTGCCAGGAGTGAAACCACTTCGTCGAACAGGGCATTGTCCAGCGATTGGCTGATATCCAGCTCCAGACTGCGACGGTAATAGCGGCTCAGGTCTAGTCCAACCCCGAGGGCCAGCAGTTCGATCTCGCCGCGCCGCTCGATCGCCTCACTCATCTGTTGCAGGTGTTTGTCCAGGTAGTCGGGTGCATTGTGCAGGTGGGTCATGCTCTCCATCGGGGACCCATCGGAGATGACGATCAGGATCTTGCGCGCTGCCTGGCTGGCCTGCAGCCGACCGCTGGCCCACAGTAGGGCCTCGCCATCGACCCCTTCACGAAACAGATTGGATTTGAGCAGCGCGGCGATCTCGGGGCGGGCGCGCCGCCAAGGCTTTTCGGCGTCTTTATAAACGATATGGCAGAGCTCGTTGAGCCGCCCCGGATCGGCCTGGCTGCCGCGTCCGCGCCACTCCTTAAAGGGCTTGCCGCCGTTCCAGGAACCGGTGGTGAAACCGAGGATCTCCGAGCGGGCACCGGCTTGCTCGAAGGCGCGGCTGAAGACGTCGACCAGCATCGTAATCGATTCGATATGTTGCTTCATCGAGCCCGAGTTATCGATCAGAAAGCTCACTTGGCAGTCGCAGTGGGGCTGGTACTGCTCCTGGCGGAACAGCCGCCGTTCAGTAGGGCTGGTGACCAATTGCGACAAGCGTCGAGCGTCGAGGTGCCCCTCCTCTTCGCCGAAACGCCAGCCGCTGAGGCGGGGTGCAGCGAGAATACGCGACAGTTGCCGGGCCAGGCGCGGAGTATTGATGCCTTGGCTGCGGATACGTCGGTCAAGCTGCTCGCGTAGCTCGCGAAGTTGTTCCAATCGAACTAACTTGGCGGCGCTGACCTCGCGGTCGTAGCGGTTGTTGAATACCCGGTAATCGCTTAGCGCATCGCTGAGTTGCTTTTCAGATTGCTGTTGCGGCGTCGAGCCTGGTGCCTCCAGCTCGTCTGGGTCTTCGTCGGGCTCCAGCAGTAGGTCGAAATCGGCGGCGTCGGCTATTTTCGAGCGTTGGCGTTTATCCGCATCATCGCCGTCGGGCTGGCCCGCGTCGATAATGCTGCTCAGCTCACGGCAGATGGCGAGTGCGTGTTCGGCGAAGCGGGCCTGGTTATCCCGGTTGCGTCTTAGTGCCAGCACATCGGTACCGATATGTGGTGCCAGCACTGCGCGCTGGGGCTCAATTAAATCTTCGATCTCTTCCAGTGCGGGGTGGCTGCCCAGTCGCGACCAGACCGTTTGGATGATACAAAACAGCAACAAGCCGACCTGGTTTTCGGTCATGCCGGAATGATGGTACTGCAGACACCAATGGCGAAAGCGGTGTTTAAGGTTGCGTCGGATGCCGGGGTGGTCGTCGGACACCTGTGATTCGACCCGCAGCTGCTCGAGAATTTCGAACAGGGTTTTCTCTAAGGGGTCATCGGGTATCAGCGAGGCGTGCAAGGCGGCATCACTGTGGATCAGCCGTAGCGCCAGGCCGTCGGCTGCGCCGCGAAACGAGTCAAAGTCATCTTCGGTGACGTCGGTATTGAGATGGGGCGCGCGGATCGGCAGCCGTCGACCATCCTGCTCCAGCCGGTGGCCGCGATAACGCAACCGGCTATTGCCAGTCAGCGCGCGGATGGTCGCTGCGCAGAGTTCCTCCAGCCGTTGCTGGCGCTTCTCCTTACGCGGCTGTTGGTTGACCGATGGGGCAAGTCCGGTGGTCTTTTCCGGCTGCCAGGCGACCAGTGGGCTGGCCACCTAAGCGACCTCGTGCATCGGCTTGGATTCATCCAACTCGGTGTCGAAACAGCGCTGGTAGTACTCGGCGACTAAGGAACGCTCTGCTTCATCGCATTTGTTGAGGTAGCTGAGTCGAAACGCCAACGCCGTGTCGTGGAAAATCTGGTTGTTTTCGGCCCAGGAAATCACGGTGCGTGGTGACATCAGCGTCGACAGATCACCAGCGGCAAATCCCTGGCGGGTCAGGTCGGCGACCGCCACCATCTTGTCGATCAGGGCATGGCCGCGCTCGTCGGCATACGCCGGGACCCGGCCCTGGACGATAGCCACTTCGTCAGCCCGGGGCAGATAGTTGAGGCTGGCAACGATGTTCCAGCGATCGATCTGCGCCTGGTTGAGTACCTGCGTGCCGTGGTACAGGCCATTGAGGTTACCCAGACCGACGGTGTTGGCGGTGGCGAACAGGCGGAAATAGGGGTGCGGATTGATCACTTCGTTCTGATCCAGCAGGGTAAACTTGCCGTCACGCTCGAGGATGCGTTGGATCACGAACATTACGTCGGGACGGCCGGCGTCGAACTCGTCAAAGATCAGCGCGACCGGACGGCGCAACGCCCAGGGTACGATCCCTTCTTGAAATTTAGTCACCTGTTTACCGTCGCGCAGGCTAATGGTGTCTTTACCGACCAAGTCCAGGCGGCTGATATGACCGTCCAGGTTGATTCGTACGCAGGGCCAGTTAAGCCGTGCTGCAACTTGCTCGATATGGGTCGACTTGCCGGTGCCGTGCAGCCCCTGGATCATCACCCGGCGATCCTGGGTGAATCCGGCCAGGATCGCCAGGGTGACATCCTTGTTGAAGCGGTAAGCCGGATCGATCTCTGGTACATGGTCGTCGCGTTCGCTGAAGGCAGGAACCTTAAGCTCGGAATCAATTCCGAACAACTCGCGTGCCGAAACCAATCGATCAGGTTGTTGAATCTGTATATCACTCATTTGACTCTGTCTCCCAGAGGTGGGCATCTTGGCCGTTAGTGTAAGGGGCTAGCTCGAGTAGGGGAGGGGCCAGTTGCGATGACTAAGTGTGGCCAGAGGAGCTGTCATCGACTGCGCTAGCCTGGGTCGGATAGAAAATTGCTCCGTTGAGCACCGGTGCGCGTACAGTAAAAGTTAGGATATTTGAATAGTCATGCGCTAGATCAACGTGCCCAAGCCGCCTAGGCATGTAAGCTGGAACGTATTCATATTAAAGGAACTGAGAGGTCAAATGGAGCGATTAACGATTGGAGAGATATCGGTGCTACTCGTTGAGCCTTCGAATGCTCAAATGATGGTATTCGAAAAATCTATCCACGATGCCGGAGTGGTGAATATTTCACGGGTAAAAAGTGGCAACGAAGGGCTTAAAGAGGCAGAACGCTATCCTCCTGATCTAGTCGTTTCTTCATTATACCTACCAGACATGACAGGATCTGAATTGCTTGAGACGCTGCGTGAAAATCCGCGCACCGCCGCGATCCCCTTTATGTTGATCTCTAGTGAAACGAAGTTTGATGCTCTTGATCCGGTTAGGCAGGCTGGTGCTGTAGCCATTTTGCCCAAGCCTTTTACCCAAGACCAGATGAACCAGGCTATCTATGCCACCCTCGATATACTTGATCCAGATGTGTTAGGTGTAAGCAGTATCGATATAGAGTCGCTCAAAATACTGTTAGTGGATGACAGTATTCTGGCTCGCGAATATATGCTGAGATTGCTGGGGTCGTTAGGAATAAACGATATTACCGAAGCCTGTGATGGTCGACAGGCTATCGATCTCATAGAGAACGAATCGTTTGACCTCGTGATTAGCGATTACAACATGCCCAACATTGATGGAAAAGGGCTGACTGTTCATATTCGGAATCACAGCCGTATATCGGGTATTCCTATTTTGATGATCACAAGCGAGGAGAACCCAGACCGACTGGCTGCCCTGCATGCGTCCGGGGTCTCGGCTATCTGTACTAAACCCTTTGATCTTAAAAATATCCGTGACCTGATAGAGCAAGTCGTTAGCTGAATACCCCACTAAGGAGCCTCTGAGCAAGCCCTCTGTTTTGATCCTGATCATGAGTTAATGCTGAAAGGGTTGCCGTACAGTCGAAAGCTGCCCTTAGGGTACACCTAAGCCCGCTGAGTTATTAACCCGGCGGGTTAATAGGAGACGCAAGGATGCGTCAACATGGGTCGAAGACCAATGCGAGCCCCAGAAAATC
>JBALTG010000197.1:0-4928 GCA_036964625.1 Motiliproteus sp. | reverse complement strand
CCCTCAGCCTTAGCTCCCCTGCATCAATCCGACGACCCTGAAGCTGACATTGGCCTAAGCCTCAGCGGTGAGGCAGCCAGTTATGTGCCCAAAGCCGAGAAAATAGGATTTTTTCTTATTCTACCGAAGCGCCCCATCACCTATAGTGGAAAACGTAACAAGGGCGAACGCAAGGAATGCGTCGGTTGTGAAGGAAGCACAATCTGTCCCACTGATAAACACAAGGAAAAGTGTTTCAGCAAGGAACGCTGGAAGAGGGGCCTAAGGCAGGATTGCCACAAGGCCCTTTTCTTTTTCTCTCCCCCCTCTGCTGCCCCTTACGAACCACATCGAAGCATTCATAGTGTTTAGAAACCGGCACCCAAAACCAATGCTGCGACCAGAACGAGCCCTAACCTGGCTTCGAGGAAGGGAGTGGTAGGAGGCCGCTACTGTTAAGTGTTCTCGGATACCTGGCCTGACTATTGATGAACCTCTAACGCTCCAGATAGCGGACGCTCGCCAGATCATAGATGTGCGGCAAGTGAGAGCACACAGCGGACATTGGGCAGGTGCTGAAGCGAGGTCGGTAACGGGACGATGCCGACACACTGTACTCAAAGAAATAAGACTAAAGGTGAGCGTTGGCCAGATCACCTATACTCAACGCACAGTAGTGGAATCAACTTGGAGGATCTGGCATATGTCTGATGTTCGGAATCATGCAGTTGAAATACTAGCCCGTCAAAGTGCTGTGGAATTAGAGAATAGTTTCAGAAAGTGGACTGTCGAAGATGAAATAAGAACAAATGAAGAGGCAAAACTGTTTTTTAATCGTCTGCTGAGCGAACTTAAAGAGTTTTCTGAAAAGGCCAATGTCGAAGTCATAAAAAATTTGGACGGCGGTGCTTAGGAGCCCCCATCCTCGACAATGTCGTTATGTTAAGGACTCCCTGATTATTGCGAGGAGCCTCCCTTATGTCTGCTCAGGCGCAGGTCCTGCCGTTACCTGGCGCTCAGAACAGCAAAATCAGCGTCCGCTTCAGCGATTCTGGTGAGCTGGGGAGATTGCTGCGTGCGTCGATTTCAAGTGACGGCAATGGGCTGGGAAGAGCCTCTCACGCTCTGAGATAGAGGCTCAGTCAGGGTCACTTTCGACACCTGGGCTCAGTCGCCAAGGTGCGCCAGCAGTGTCTGTGGCAATCCCTTACGATGCTTGCGCAGTCTAGCAGCCTGTCGGACTTAACGCTGATCTACTGCGGGAAAGCCGACTTTGGCCATTTCTCACCCTCTTTTTCGTTTAATAGAACCACTATTAGCCTCAAAAGAGTTCGAAAACTGTCTCAAATCGGTCTTCCCCTCGCTACGACCGGTGAAGTCCGACAGCTAGGCAGCAATATATTGTTGACGATGCTATCCAGGCTCTCCTGCGACCAACCCAAAACTGCCTGGTACTCATCGAAGAACAACACTGGCAGATCCGCCGCGTCGCCCTCTACGATCCGGCGGTAGCAAAGCTGCGACAGGTATAGGATCGCCACCGATTCTCGCACATCCTGATCCACCTCGGCTTGTGGTGCGAACTCCGGATAGCGCTGTCGCTCAATGGTTTTGGCCACCGAATCGGGAATATTCCAGGCGCGCAACAGCGCGGCCCCCATATCCGTATCTTCCAGATACATGATCAGCGGGATCATCTTGGGGTAGTGCTGCTTGAGCAGCTCGGTCACGGTCAAACCGATCTGATGCAGCAGGCCGATGGTCGCCAGTTCTGCGGGCTGACCGATGCGCGATTCCTGCGACAGGCTGAAAGCGATACTGATCTCGCCCTTAATAACCAAGTAAAAATAGTCGACCGGATCCGTTTGGCGATAAAGCACCTCGCCCGCCGCCAACTTACGCACGTTGGAGAACTTGAACAGAGTCAGCAGCTCTTTTTCGCCCAGGGTCGGAAACGCCTGAGCGCTGCTGGTGACAGCCATCTGTTGCACATCATTGGCGGCATGCGCATCGCCGAACGGGAGGGAGACCGCCGCGGATACCCGGGCTGTCTGTTCAGAGGCTGCAGTGCGGGGGGGGGGCCGCTTCCATAAATTAAACAGCATACTCAATCCGTTAAGTCAGTAGAAAATCGTTTCCGCAACCTTTGGCAGGGCATGCTGTGTTAGCTACCCCGCTTGCGCAAGTGCAGCATTCCGGCAAATGAAGCTATTAGTGATCCACAGCATCTTTCAGCTTGCGGTCTAACTGACTGACGTTGGATAGGTTCTTTTTAAGCGGCCCCTTTGGTTAAGTCTTCTCGGATACTTGTAGGGCCGACAGTAGCCACTCAGGCAATCAGATCACTAGCCCGCTCCGTGCGCGAAGTGGTCTTGTTATGATGGCTCTTTATTTTAATGCGACCAGCCGTGGCCAGACAGACGTAATCTCTATGATGACTCGTTGCGTGGTGATTGCTGGGCGCAACGCCAAAATATGGGTCCTTTACGAGGCTAGTTTATTTTTATCCCACAGCTAATTTAATTGCGTCATCATTGCGCTGCATCAATTTTATTCCCAGCCATGCTGCTACTATTCCCGCGCTCATAACCCGCGACCGTTGTCAGTGACCACAGTCCGTAACGATAGTCCGCAGCCGTGCCGACTGCGGCGCATTGGCTTATTGATTCAATTCAGGATGTTTTCTGTGACCCCCGAAATAACGTTTGTATTCGGCCTGCTGGCTCTGACCATTGTATTGTTTATTAGCGATCGCATCCGTATGGATATCGTGGCCATGATGGTCGTGGTGGCATTGGCGGTTTCGGGAGCCATCACCCCTGCCGAAGCGGTTTCCGGGTTCGGCCAGTCGGTCGTAGTAATGATCGCGGCTCTGTTTGTGGTGGGCGAAGGGCTGTTTCGCACCGGTATCGCCGCATCCGCCGGACGCTTATTGTTACGTTTGGGTGGCACCAGCGAAGTCCGCCTGCTGTCGTTGATGATACCCATGGTCGCGTGCTTATCGGCGTTCATGAGCTCCACCGGCGCGGTTGCGCTGTTTATTCCGGTGGTATTAAGTATGTGCCGTAAGGCGGGCTTAAGCCCGTCACGACTGCTAATGCCATTGGCATTCGCTTCGCTGATCGGCGGCATGTTGACGCTGATCGGCACCCCGCCCAACGTCGTCGTCAGCGGCCAGATGGCGGCTGCCGGACTCGCCCCGTTCGGCTTTTTCGATTTCACTCCGATCGGTGCCATCATTCTATTGGTCGGCAGCCTGTATCTTGTTTTTGTCGCCCGCCATCTGCTGCCCGAAGGTGAGGTCCGCGAATCTGAACACCCGCATCTGAAAGAGTTTGCTCTGCGTTACGGGATCACCGATCACCTGCACAAGATCAAAGTTCCCGCCACCTCGGACCTGATCGGTAAGAATGTCACCGAGGCAGGGGTTCGAACTCATTACGAGGTCACCCTGTTCGCTATTCGCCGTAATGGCAAGCTGGTCTCCAGCTTGTTACCCGTGCTGGCTCAAACCAAGATTGCCGCAGGCGACACCCTGATGGCCTATGGCGCGCCTGCAGATATCGGCCGCCTTTGCGGTGAAAAAAGTCTGGTGCTGGAGGGATTTCCGGTCGGTGAGATGACTCATCTGCAGCAGGAGTTCGGTGTTGCAGAGGTGTTGCTGCGGCCGAGCTCACGGATGATCGGCAGCACCATCAAAGAGGGGCGATTCAGGGAAAAATTTGATCTCAGCGTGATCGGAATTCGCCGCGACAATACCCCCCTGATCACCGAGTTCAATGGTGCCCCGCTGGCACAGGGTGACACCCTGTTGGTCACCGGTGGCTGGCGCTACATCGAGCAGCTCAAGAGCAAACGTGATTTCGTCATTCTCGAAACCCCGGCGGAGATGGCTGATGCGCCGTCGCGCAGCGAACGTGCGCCAGCCGCGCTGGTCATCATGCTGGCGATGCTGGTGCTGATGGTTTCTGGCGTGCTATCGAGCCTAAGTGCGGTTCTGCTGGCCTGTTTCGCCATGATCGCGTTGGGGTGCGTGACTATGGATGAAGCCTACCGATCCCTCAACAGCACCAGCCTGGTGTTGATTGCGGGGATGCTGCCGCTAGCACTGGCAATGAAGAAAACCGGCGGACTCGATCTAATTGTCACGCAACTGATCGATATCGCGGGCGGTAACGGGCCACTGCTGCTGTGTGCGGGTCTGTTTATCTTCACCTCAATATTCAGCCAGTTTATTTCTAACACCGCGACCACGGTACTGGTCGCACCGATTGCACTCGCGGCGGCCCAGGGCATCGGCATCAACCCGGAGCCGCTAATGATGACCGTCGCTATCGCCGCCTCAACCGCCTTCGCGACCCCGATAGCGTCGCCGGTTAACACCCTGGTGCTGGCACCTGGAAACTATCGCTTTATCGATTTCGTCAAAGTAGGCCTGCCGCTGCAGATCCTGGCGATGATAGTCACGCTGTGGATCACGCCGTTACTGTTTCCGTTTTAATCAGCTATCAACCCAACAGGATTAATAGGTTGGCGCTGGGATGTGTCTCCCTTGGCCAACCGGCCGATCCGAGACGACGATGACCAGGGTAGGCAAATCCTGACTACGCACGGCCTCAAGAACCTGATAGCCATCCATCACCGGCATGTTCAGGTCGAGGAACAGGATATCCGCTTTACCCTCGAGAATAGCCGCTACAGCTTCGACGTCATCGGCCGCGAAACTGATCTCCGCATCCCAGCTTTCAGGCAGCGAGCGAGCCATCTGTTTACGCGCAAAGCCGGAGTCATCACAGATCAAAATTGGGACAGACATTAAAAAACCACAACAGTCAGTAAAAAGGATAATCCAGGCTATTTCAACGTGACCCAATACTAACAATCCTAATACGTTAATGCAGCGTAATTCATCGGTGCAAGACGGTTGCAGGAAAAAACCGGACTAATTG
>JBALTG010000196.1:0-4965 GCA_036964625.1 Motiliproteus sp. | reverse complement strand
ACTCATCCCGTCGTCTAGCAGCCCGATCGTCTTCATCCGTGTACCAACTCTCCGTGATGGGCAATATTATAGCCCTGGGTATTCTGCCAACTCATCCCGTCGTCTAGCAGCCCGATCGTCTTCATCCGTGTGCCAACTCTCCGTGATGGGCAATATTATAGCCCTGAGTATTCTGCCAACTCATCCCGTCGTCTAGCAGCCCGATCGTCTTCATCCGCGCGGTAACTCACCAGGATGGGCGATATGATTAAGCAGAATACGCTTGAGCGGCTCGGGATCCTTGATCACCTGCTCGCCGTCATACTGGTTCGCATCCAACCCGTGCAGACTGATCAGCCGAGATAGCCAAAACCGCATCGCCGCCGTTCGGATCAACACCGGCCAGGCGCTGTACTCGCCCGGCTCAAACGGCCGTACCTGCGCGTAAGCGGTCAGCAGGGCGTCGAGCCGATCGGCATCAAATTGGCCCTGATCGGTCACACACCAGTCATTAGCGACGATGGCCAGATCGTAGAGCAGATAGCCATTGCAGGCGTTATACAGATCGATAATGCCACTCAGCTGATCGCCCTCTGCACCCTGATCGCCCTTAACGCCCGGATCAAAGAGCGCATTATCGTGAAACAGATCACCATGGATAACCCCTGTCGGCAGCGCCAGCGGCTGCTCGCGCAACGCATCGAACAGTGCCACCTCCTGATGCAACAACGCCGCATCTTCAGGCTTAAGGAGCTCAGCCACCCGCTTGGATTCGCGCCGCCACCAGAACACTCCCCGGTGCGCCTGGCGGCTCATAAAAAAGTCCTGCCCGGCCAGGTGCAACTGCGCCAGGGCCGCACCGATCTGGCGACAATGATCAGGCGTCAGCACCGTGACATGGCGCCCGCTAAATCGGGGCAGCAACAGCGCAGGCCGCCGCGCCACTGTTTTTAACCCAATCCCATAACGATCCTTAAACGGTGCCGGTACCAGCACGCCCCGTTCGGCCAGATACCCTGTCAGCTCGACAAAGAACGGCATCGCATCCTGCGACAGCTCTTCAAACAGGGTTAACACGAAGTGCTGGGACAGCCCTTCATGCTGGGTATCGACAAAATAGTTTGTATTTTCAATACCGCCATCGATCCCTTGGAAACCACTCAGAGTGCCCAGATCAAAATCAGCCAGCAAGCCATCGAGGTCGGCATTACTCAGTTGGGTATATACAGCCATGGTTAGCATCCAGGTCTAGCGACCCTTGGTGAATATCAACCGAGCCTGGATCTGAATTCAGGCCGGAATGTTGGTCGCGCTTATTTAGCCGCGTTTAGTAAGTCGCTATTTAAGCCGAGAAAACAAGTACCGCTTACCAGCGAAAAAGCACCCACTTAGGGATCAACAGCTGGCTACTATCCATACGGATATAGCGACCATCGCGGCTGTCGGCGGGCACCAGATAATAGGGTTTGCCTATCTTCGGCACCACCCGGATCTCCTTAATCGCACCGTTGATCCGGTATTCGTAATAGAGTTCGCCCTGATCACCGGGGCGGATGGTCACTTCATCATCCGCACTGGAGCGCACCTCCTCCGCCAGGAGTGGTGCCACCGGCAACGCCAGTATCAGTCCCAGATACAATCTCGCTAGCTGTTTCATAAGCGGGTCCTTAAGCGGTTCCTTAAGCGGTTCCTTAAGCGGTTAACCTGTCACTATTCTAAACCCTGTTCGGAACGCTCAACAGCCAGGCTGGCGTTATTGAGTGAATTCTTTATCATGACGCTCTCTATTTCCTGTGAACTTTCCTCTGAACTTTCCTCTTAACAACAGCGCGGAACCTTTTCATGCCCGATTCGGCCAGCACTAAGCCCCTGATCCTCGTTGATGGATCGTCCTACCTGTACCGTGCCTTCTTCGCCTCGCAACAGGCCGATCTGCGCACCTCGGCGGGATTTCCCTCCGGGGCGATACGGGTGGTCACCAGCATGCTGCGCAAGATGATCAAGGACTATCCTGGCAGCCCGGTGGTGGTGGTATTTGATGCCAAGGGCAAGACCTTCCGGGATGATATCTATCCCGAGTACAAAGCGCAGCGGCCGTCGATGCCGGATGACCTGCGGCTGCAGATCGAACCGATCCACAACATCGTCCGCGCGCTGGGATTACCGCTGATCGCGGTGGCAGGGGTCGAGGCCGACGATGTGATCGGCACCCTGGCGGTGCAGGCCAGCGCCGCCCAGCGCGATACCCTGATCTCCACCGGAGACAAGGATATGGCGCAACTGGTCAGCGATCATGTCACCCTGATCAACACCATGAACGATACCCGGATGGATCGCGATGGCGTGATTGAGAAGTTCGGCATTGCGCCCGAGCTGATCATCGACCTGCTGGCATTGATGGGCGACAAGGTCGACAACATCCCCGGGGTGCCCGGCGTTGGCGAGAAATCCGCCTTGGGGTTGCTGCAGGGGATCGGCAGCATTTCCGAGCTGTACGCCAATCTCGACAAGATCGCCGTACTCGGTTTCCGCGGCGCCAAAACCATGGCCAAAAAGCTCGAAGAGAACAGAGCTAACGCCGATCTGTCCTACCTGCTGGCCACGATCAAGACCGATGTCGAGCTGGAACTGGGCATTGACGACTTTATCGCCCCCCAGCCCGACACCGAAGCCCTGACCGCACTCTTCACCGAGTTTGAATTCCGTGGCTGGATCGCCGAGCTAAACCCCGACAGTGCCGCTCTGCCAATAACAGAGGGCGATGCGGCCATGCCTGCACCCCCAGCCAATCTGGATTACCAGACTATCCTCGATCAGGCCGAGCTGGATCGCTGGCTGGCCCGACTCAAAACCGCGCCGCTGTTTGCTTTCGATACCGAGACTACCAGTCTTGACTATATGCAAGCCGAGCTAGTCGGGGTCTCTTTTGCAATAACCCCGGGCGAGGCCGCCTATGTGCCGCTGGCGCACGATTATATCGGCGCGCCGCTGCAACTCGACCGCGACGCGGTGCTGGCACAACTCAAACCGCTACTCGAAGACCCGACTCTGGCTAAGGTCGGCCAGCATATGAAATACGATATGAATGTGCTGGCGCGTTACGGCATCGAATTGCGTGGGGTGGAGTTCGATACAATGCTCGAATCCTACGCGCTCAACTCCATCGCCGGCCGTCACGATATGGATTCGCTGGCCACTCGCTTTCTCGGCGTGAGCACGGTCAAGTTTGAAACCCTGGCTGGCAAGGGTAAGAAACAGCTGACCTTCAATCAGATCGATCTGGAGCTCGCCGCCCCCTACGCCGCCGAAGATGCCGATATCACCCTGCGCCTGCACCAGGTGCTGCGGGCCAAGCTGGAAAAAGAGCCTCAATTGCTGGCGATTTTCGATGCACTGGAGAAACCGCTGATCCCGATTCTGTCCAACATCGAGCGCACCGGCGCCCGGGTGGATGCCGCCATGCTCGGCCTGCAGAGCCAGGAACTCGGCAAACGTCTGATCAAGCTGGAGCAGCAGGCGTTCGTGGTGGCCGAACAGGAGTTCAATCTGGCCTCACCCAAGCAGTTGCAGGAGATCCTATTCGAGCAACTCAAGCTGCCGGTACTGAAAAAGACCCCCAAGGGAGCGCCCTCCACCGCCGAAGAGGTGCTGGCCGAATTGGCGCTGGATTACCCGCTGCCCAAGCTGATTCTGGAGCATCGCAGTCTTAGCAAGCTCAAGTCGACCTACACCGACAAGCTACCGCTGATGATCCAGCCCAGCACCGGCCGCATTCACACCTCCTACCACCAGGCCGTCACCGCCACCGGCCGGCTCTCCTCAACCGAACCGAACCTGCAGAACATTCCGGTACGCAGCAGCGAAGGCCGGCGCATCCGCCAGGCGTTCGTGCCGCCCGCGGGTTACAAACTGGTCGCGGCGGATTATTCCCAGATCGAACTGCGAATCATGGCCCATCTGTCGCAAGATGCAGGGTTGCTGAACGCGTTTAAACAGGGGGAGGATATCCACAAGGCCACCGCCGCAGAGGTGTTCGGGGTCGAACTGGATCAGGTCAGCTCGGATCAGCGCCGCAGTGCCAAGGCGATCAACTTCGGCCTGATCTACGGCATGTCCGCATTCGGACTGGCTAAGCAGCTGGGGATCGGCCGCAGCGACGCGGCTCAATATATCAAACACTATTTCGAAACCTACCCCGGTGTCGAACGCTATATGGACCAGATCCGGATCAGCGCCGCCGAACTGGGTTACGTCGAAACGCTACGCGGCCGACGCCTCTACCTGCCCGAGATCAACGCCCGTAACGGCATGCGTCGCCAAGCCGCCGAGCGTACCGCCATCAACGCGCCGATGCAGGGTACCGCCGCTGATATCATCAAGCAGGCGATGATCGACGTCCAAGCCTGGCTGGATCAATCTGGGCTCGATGCGCGGATGATTATGCAGGTTCACGATGAACTGGTGTTTGAAGTACGCGAAGCCGATCTGGAGCTATTTTTGGCCCAGATCACCGAGAAGATGGCATCCGCCGCAACACTAGACGTGCCGTTACTGGTCGAGGCGGGCGTTGGCGATAACTGGGAACAAGCGCACTAATCTGAGTAAAACCATAGAAAAACGCATTGATTTAAAACGAATATAAAAATATATCTGAATAATCCATGCGTTCTCTGAACCATCAGCCATACTTAGAGTCCCAATTGTATGAGAGTCGGCTTTCACCCTGCGTTAATACATCGTTACTGACTCTCTGATCCATGTACGTTAGGCCCTAACTTCGACCCCCTTCCGATGCTAGGGCCTTTTTTTACCCTGACTCCCTTGTGTTTTTTCAGCCCGGCTTCGGCCGGGTTTTTTTATGTCCAGGGATGGACGGTATGCCGCGGGAGGCATGGATGCCGGAGAGGCGATGTCCAGGGATGGACGGTATGCCGCGGGAGGCATGGATGCCGGAGAGGCGATGTCCAGGGATGGACGGTATGCCGC
>JBALTG010000195.1:0-4980 GCA_036964625.1 Motiliproteus sp. | reverse complement strand
ATTGCTCATTATTGATGGCACCCGGAGCGGCGATGAACAAGCTAACGAGCCGCCGCCTCATTCATTCTCACTATTGATGCCACTGGGAGCGGCGATGAACAAGCTAACGAGCCGCCTCATTCATTCTCACTATTGATGCCACTGGGAGCGGCGATGAGCAAGCTAACGAGCCGCCTCATTCATTATTGAAAGGTGGCGTGCTAACGCAAGGCCTTGAGCGAGTAGACGTCGAAACGGCCCGATTTACCTTCAAGGGTAAAGCTGGGCTTACGTGTATTTAGGGTCGGGGCTTTACGCGGGCGCTTCACCACCACCCGATACTCCGCAGCCGCGAGCGCGGCTTCTAGCAATACCGAGGCATCGGCGTCCTCACCGACCAGGTCCCGAAACAGCAGCATCTCTTTTTTAACCTGAGCGGATTTGGCGCTGTGAGGAAACATCGGGTCGAGATAGACAACCTCGGGGGGCGTTGCGATAGAGGCCAACCAGTCGATCGCATCGCCCTGATGCAACGCCATCGCGGCAATAATCGGTCCGACTTCAGGATCAAATTGAGCGCGCGCCAAGCCATCCTCAAGCAGCAACCCGACCACCGCGGTGCGTTCGACCATCTGCACCCGACAACCCAGGGTGGCCAGCACAAAGCTGTCACGCCCGAGACCCGCGGTCAGATCCGCTACCTGCGGACGGATACCCGATTTAACCCCGATCGCCTTGGCGATCTGCTGTCCGGCGCCGCCGCCAAACAGACGCCGGTGCGCCACGGCGCCCTCGAGAAAATCGACCCGGACCGGCCCCGGGGCTTTTTTACCCGCTTGCTGCAGCGCCAGACCCGAGGCTCCGACACAGAGCAACGCCTGCCCGGAGTCGAGCGCCTTAGGCACACAGTCGATGGCTTGCAACGGCAACTGCAGCTGCTGCGCCAGCTCGCGGGCGCGGTCGATATACGCAGGGGTCTGTGGCCAGACTGACAGCCAGCTATCCAGGGGAATAGGCATCCGTTATCAGGCGTAGATATCGACGCCAACCAATTCCGGCTGGGCTGCACCGAATTGAAAACCGGCGTTGGTCAGGTAGGTCTGCATCGCTTCCTGGCCACGCAGGGGTAGCTCCCTATGGGTCGAATAGAAGCGTTCTGAGTCGGCGTTTTGAGTGGCCCGGGCCTTCACAAAATCGGCGCTGAAATCACGATCCGCAGCAGCCGGTGCAACACGCGCTGAACGGGCGGAGTCCTGCTCGCCCCCCGAACGGGCGGCAGCGCCTGTTACCGCTGAGGATCGCTGCGGTAATTGGGGAAAATTAAATGAAGCGCCGATCTGCATGATCAGTGAGCCCAGCCCCTATCGGGGTAAAATAATGTAAAGACGAGTTGTTCGATTCTAGCCGAGCTCGAGCCGTAATAAAACCGTCGGTGCCGCTAAAACGCGACGACTGCATTAATTACGGCATTAACGACGTTATTAACTACCGCCATTAACTACAACCAGAAATAAACCCCAAGCAGCAGGACCCCGAGCAACATCCGATAGATAACAAACGGGGTCATACCGATGCGACTGATCATTCCCAGGAACAGATAGATACAGAGGTATGCACTGACACCGGAGAGAGCAGCCCCCAGCAGCAGATCCATCCAGTGCGCATCGGTCCCCAGCTGTGCCAGCTCCAGCCCCTTAAACAGACCGGCCGCCAGTATCAGCGGCGCGGAGAGCAAAAACGAAAACCGCGCGGCGGTCTTGCGGGTCAGCCCCAGCATCAGCCCCACGGTAATAGTGATCCCCGAGCGCGAGGTACCCGGCACCAGCGCCAGCGCCTGGCTACAGCCGATGATCAACGCATCTTTAATACCGATATCCCGGCTATGCCGGGTTTCGGTGCGACGCTGGTCGGCAAACCAGAGCAGGCCGCCAAAGACTAACGTGGTCCCAGCAATGACCAGTATCGAACGCAGGTGCTGTTCGATAAAGTCATTAAACAGCAACCCGGCTACACAGGCAGGCAGGGTGGCGATGATAATCGCCCAGGCCATCCGGCTATGCGCACCTGCTTTGCGTCTGACGCCATTCACCGGCAGCACCGTGCGCAGCCAACCGATCGTCAACAGAGTAAAATCGCGGCGAAAATAGAACAGCACCGCAGCCAGGGTGCCGACATGCACCGCCACATCGAACCCCAGCCCTTGATCCGCCCAACCCAATAGCTGCGACGGCAGAATCAGGTGCGCGGAGCTGGAGATCGGTAAAAATTCGGTCAGACCCTGCAGCAGCGCCAGTAGCAAAATATAACTCAAGGGCATGCTAGCGATTCTCCTTGCGCTGCTCGCCTTTTTTTAGTGCCACGTTATCGCGTAAATAGACCGGCAACGCCTGCTCCGGAGACACCCCATGCCCGGCCGCGATCAGCGCCGCACCGAGTTTGGCAATGGCCGCCGCGCGGGGCTCGCGCGCCTGCTCGACCTGGATAACCGAGCCACGCACCGCCTCGGGCAGGCGATCGCGATAACACCAGCCGGTGCCGTAGCCGATCCATTTACCCTGCGTCAGCAACTCAGGCGTAACCCGCTCTGGAGCACAGACCCGCTCGTCACCCAACAGCCGCGGCAGCGCCGTTTCGGCATCAAAGCAATAACAGCCCCAGTACAGCTCATCCATCCGTGCATCGAGCGCCGTCAGCACGCCGTCAGCCTGAAATTCATCACGCGCCTGCTGCGCCAACGCCGCCAGCGTTGACACTGGAGCCACCGGCAGGTCGGCGCCCAGCGCCAGCCCCTGAGTGACACCGGCGCAGATACGCAAGCCGGTAAAGGAACCGGGCCCCCGACCAAAGGCGATCCCGTCGAGCTGCTGCAGACTCAATCCGGCATCGGCCAGAAGCTGCTGCACCATCGGCAGCAACAGCCGGGTGTGCTGACGGGGAATATCGCGAAAGTCTTCGCGCACTTCGCCATCGAGCCAGAGGGCGACCGAACAGGCCTGGGTTGAGGTATCTAGGGCTAAAATTTTGGACATGGACAGACCGGCGCTCAAGGATGCAAATAAAAACAAGTCAAACAGTGCAGCTTAAAAGGGACGCATTCTAGCGCTAATCGACGCCGGAATCAGCCGTGCCGAGTTCAAGCGCGGCGATAAGTTGCAGCGCCTGCTGATCGCTGTCGCCGCAAAGCTCATAATCGGCGCCAAACGCCAGACAAACATCAGGCCGCTGCGGCAACCCGAACAGGCGACAGCGGTTACTTTCATCGAGCTGCACACAGCGCTGTCCGGCAGGTTTGCCGCCCGGCATGCCCGGTATAGAGGAGGAGATCGAGGGCGCGATACAGCAGGCGCCGCAACCGGGGCGACACTGGATCACTCGCGGTTGCGGGTGTAGCGGGTTTAGTTGGTGTTGCGGGCTTAGCTGGACAGAGTCCAGACTCATGACTCCAGGGCCCGCAGTGCCAACAGCATCCGCTGATGAATGCCCTCGAAACTGCCGTTACTCATAATCACCACCTCGGCACCCGAGCCCTGATATGCTTTCACCGCGTCAATAATGGCATCAACACTGTCAAACACCCGGGCTGGCACCGGGCTCACGGCCACCACCGCATCCAGATCCCAGTCCAGCCCTGCTGGCTGATACCAGAACACGGCGCTCGCCGCCGCCGTGGCGGGTGCCAACGCCTGCTGATGACTGCCTAAACGCATGGTGTTGGAGCGTGGCTCGATCACCGCCAGCACCGGTTTATCACCGACCCGGGCGCGCACCCCCTGCAGGGTGGTTTCGATCGCGGTAGGGTGGTGAGCAAAATCATCGTACAGGGTGACCCCTGCGGCCGCACCGACCCGTTCCATGCGCCGTTTAACCCCGGCAAACAGACTCAACGCCTCGGCGCTATGCTGCGGTGTCACGCCCACATGGCGCGCGGCCGCCATCGCCGCTAAACCATTACACACCGAGTGCTGACCGGTCTGATTCCAGCGCACCGTCGCCACCTGGGCACCGTCTAGCCAGACCTCAAACTGGGAACCATCGTCAGCCAGCAGGCGCGCTTGCCAGCAGCCCTCTGCTGGCTCTGCTTCCTGAGGCTCTGCTTCCTGAGGTTCTGGCCCCTGGGGCGCGGCAGCATCCAAAGTCGGCTCTTGCACAGCCGTCCCAAAGCGCACCACCGGGGTCCAGCAGCCCTGCGCCAGCACTCGGCTCAGATTACTATCGGCGAGCGGAGCTATGACCTGCCCGCTCGCGGGGATTGTTCGCAGCAGATGCTGAAATTGGCGCTCGATGGCCGCCAGATCGGCAAAGATATCGGCATGATCAAACTCGAGGTTATTAAGAATGGCGGTCCGCGGACGGTAATGGACAAACTTAGAACGCTTATCAAAAAACGCGGTGTCGTACTCGTCGGCTTCGATGACAAAGAACGGCGTATCGCCCAGACGCGCCGAGATGCCAAAGTTACCGGGCACCCCGCCGATCAAAAAACCCGGCGCCATTCCGGCATGCTCCAGCATCCAGGCCAGCATACTGCTGGTGCTGGTCTTACCATGGGTTCCGGCAACCGCCAGCACCCATTTGTCCTGTAGAATCTCATCGGCCAGCCATTGCGGCCCCGATGTGTAGGCAATGCCTTGGTTTAACACATATTCGACACAGGGGTTACCGCGCGACAGCGCATTGCCGACGATCACCAGGTCCGGACGCGGCTGCAGATGTTCCACCCGATAGCCGTGCAGTAACTCGATTCCCTGCTCGGCCAGCTGGGTACTCATCGGCGGATACACATTAGCATCACAGCCACTGACCCGAAAACCCCGGGCCTTCGCCAGCACTGCCAGCGAGCCCATAAAAGTGCCGCAAATACCTAATATATGCAGATGCATGCCGACCTCGTCCGCGCTCAAAAAAAAGTTGCCGCATCATAGCAGCTCCGCCCCAGCCGAGCTATTTGCCCAGCAGCCTGTCGGACTTGACCGGTCGTTGCGAGGGGAAGACCGGTTTGAG
>JBALTG010000194.1:0-5202 GCA_036964625.1 Motiliproteus sp. | reverse complement strand
GCTGAGATGGGGCGTGAAGGAGCGTCGATGACGACGCCAAATGCTCAGGGAGAGCCTCGCTCGGCAGTGGTTTTCGGCGTCAATGATCCCCTTAGCGGCTGCGTCGACAGTTTTGTTGTGATCAACGGTGATGAACCGCTTATCGGCAACTATTACTGCCGTTAATCGCCTCTTGATTCTCAGTGGATCAACCCATGGGTGATCAGAAATCAATCACTTCGTAAGTCCCGTCATTGTCACTATCCCAGCCTTTGCGACCGTCCCAGTAAATAATGATCGGGCCTTCACCCGCGAGCGGACCGCTCGCTTTGGGAGAGGCTGTGACACTGTAGCTGGCGGCGGTGTTGTCCAGGCTTAAATCGTAAACCGTGGATACCGCGTGCTTGCCGCTACTCCAATCATAGATATCCGTTAGATTGGCGACAGCGTAGTCACCGTTCGCTTGCGCATACTGCTCCATTGCGACGGTGATTGCCACCATGACGCCCAGGGCCTCGCTGTGCTGACCGCGCTTAACGTGCTCGGTATAGGCCGGGTAAGCTACGGCAGCGAGGATGCTGATGATCGCCAGCGTGACCATCAGCTCGATCAGGCTGAAACCTTTTGGGTTACATTGTCGTGACTCCAAGGGCATCAGAATAATAGCTCCCGCCAGCTGATTCGACCTTTTTGGTCATCCGGGCCGCTGGCTCCTTCAGAATCGGCTGATCCGTCAGTAGGAGTACCGCCGCCACCTCCGCCACCACCACCGTTAGCGACAGCGGTTTCGAATGTCAGTCCGGTACGGTTATCCAACGCCAGAGTTTGAGTGTTTACATCCCAGTTGATACCCACTTCGCTAATATCATCTTCGATGAAACCGTCCTTGACCACCCGGGTCTCGTCATCGCTGGCCCCGGACTCCCCGTACTGATCGCAGTTAACCATCTCAGCTTCGATACGTTCGACCGAGTTGGTAATGACATCGCTGCCACTGGGTGGGTGGAAGTCGAACTCGAATTTAAAGTGTTTCAGGGCGTAGATCGAATCGAACTGGATGGCGAAATCGAACGAACGGTTGGAGCGGTGCAGGTCGGTCCCGGAGAAATCAAAACTCAGGCCATCGTAGGCGGTATCGCCACTGCCGCCGTTGCCACGGCCATTGCTGGTGGTCGAGAAAACCGCGCCGTCTGAGGCTTTGAACAGGTTAAAATCGATCTCACTTGTTCCGGTATTGCCGCCTGAACCGTGAGTGCAGCCGGCGGTGTCATCGCACGCAGTGATATTGTAATTCTGACCGTCCTGGTAGTAGATGTTTGAGACGCTCACGTCCCGGGTTACCGTAGTGCCATCGCCCTGATCAACATAACCGGTGAAGGTGATGTCGTAGGTGCCATTTTGGCCGTTGGTTTCATCATACCCGTCTGAATGGTCGCTCGGTGTTTTCCAGGTCGGTATCTTATCCATCGAGTATTCATAGCGCAGGTCGATATAGAGCATCTTGCACACTGGCGTCAGGGCGATCGGTAGGTTGCTTAAGTTGTTCTCACTCCAGATATTGAGCAACGAATAGTCCATGCTTCCGCTGCGGACCACAACCGGTCTTGAAACCAGCGTCCCGGTAATCTCTTTGGCGACCGCAATATCGCCGGGTGAGCTGCTGTTGGTATAGTTGGGGTTATCTTCGGCGTCGACGATGCCGTTGCCGGTACGATCGAAGACCACTTCGGTCGGCTCGCCGCCATTGAGGTAGTTCAGTTGCATCAGCCAGGTGCTCGCGGCGTCGTTTACCGCAAACTGTAACCGTTTATCGCGAACCAGTAGATCTTGATAAACATGTTGGCTGTTGGCCAGATCGACCAGCCAGCCCTTCTTGCAGCTCCAGTCTATCGCACCGTCGCTGGTGCTGGCACAGGTGCTGTTGTCGGCTGTTCTGTTGAAGCCGTTATTGGTGGATTTTTTCCAGCCGCTGCTGATCGTGCTCAGCGTCTGGGTGACAAGGTCGGAGCGGGTGATACCGGTGCTGACACCATCATCGAGGACGCCGTAAACGCTCTGCTTGCTGGCCAGAGTGACCGGGCCGCCGCTGGTGATCAGGCCTGCTGTGGCCACGTAGACCATATAGCCGGATAGGGAGGGGTGCTTGGCGATATCGGGAGCAGTGATGATTGATTGAACATTGCTGCCGTCGGTAGCGGTGAACAGAACCGCGCTGCTGGGACTGGCGGCGTCGGCCAAGTTGATCTTCCAGAGATTGCCGTCGAGGTCGCCGGCATAGACGTAATCGATCACGCCGTCATCGTTCTTATCAATCGCCGTGGGTGAGCTCAATCCATTTTTACCGGCGACGCCATAGGTACCGTTTGAGGTGAGCTGGATGGAGCCTGAACCAATCGCGGTTCCATCGCTCAGGTTACGAATATAGAGCCGTGCATGGCCGTCACCGCCGCTGCCGCCGTCGTCGTTATCGTAGCCATTGGATAATATCGCCGCCCAAACCGTGCTGCCGCCATTGTTGACCCGGGCAATGATCGGCTTGCCATAGCTAAAGCCCATGTTTGTATCAGGGAAATTCCATAAGGGCTTGGTTTGTGCGGAGCTGATGTTGGTGACCGGGTCGGTGATATCCAGGGCGTAGAACCCTTTACCCCCTGCACCCAGACCGCCGACCAGTATGGTCTTCCAAGCGCCACCAATATAAGCATCCCCAACGCTGGTCTGGCCATCGACATAGTATTTATGGCCGTAGACCGTGTTTCCGGCAGGCGCTAGATCGCTCAAGTTGTTTTTGAGGTTGTCCGGGATATAGGCCCAGATCTCTTCGCCGTTGCTGGCATCGAAGGCATGCATCATGCCGTCGTTGGCACCGACAAAAACCCTAGCCGTTCGAGCCGCCTTGCTGGCAGCCCATGTCGGGTAGTTAAAGTCGGTATAGCCTGCGCTGGGTTTGCCTACATAGGCGGGTTTGGAGTGAATGATATCACCCAACACCGATGCACGTTGGCGATAGTCGCTCACGCTCGCTCCTTCGCCAGATTGGTCACCGCAAAGGTAGGCCGTAACGCCTGTCGCAGAGGCACAGTAATCGGCGTTGCTGTTTGCTCCATTAACCATGATGCGAGAGCCGAACGCGGGCACCGAAGCACTCCAGCTTCCCGTTGCGGTGGAGGCGGTATTGATCACGCCGGTGCTACTGACCGGATGGGCCTTTAATTCACCATAAAAATCGGTGTTGTGGAACCAAGGGCGGTATACAACGCCGGTTCCGGCACTGATGTTGTATTGATTGACGCCCAGTGGGGCTATATAGCCGTAGGGGGTATCATCGGGTGGGAAATTTGTGAAATCTGCTGCACCAGCGGTCGCACTGATTGCAAATGAGGCTAATGTGATAGCTAACTTGCTTTTCATGATTCGCTCCCTCAATGGATGGTGAAGTAGTACGACTGAATTAAGCGAGAGCCACCCTGGTCCGAATCGCCGGATGAGGTGACACGATAGACATATCTTTTGCAGCCCGCGTTGTCTTCACCTGCCGCACAGGAACAACCGCTCATGCAAACCGATTTAATATATTCAACGGTGTAACTACCGCTGGCAGACAATGCCATCTCACGGTCTTTGCCTAAAAAATCGGAGAAGCTGGCAAGGCCCGGCTCTGAGGATGAGTAATACCCGTCACTGGCAATGTTGAATTGAGTCAAGTCAGGACCCGCACCACAGGATGTTGTTTCATTTTGCATACCGCAGACATCATCTTCGGCCTCATTTAGCGCATTTTCAGAAGCATTGAGTGCATCAACGCTGGACTTCACACTCCGAGCGACTTTGATTTCAAAGCTGGATGAGTGCATGCTCGAGAGCGAAATAACTGTCAACAGAACCATAAATATCAAGGCGATGATCAGTGTGGCACCTTGTTGCCGTCGTAATTCCTGGATGTTAATCATTAGCTGTCCCCTGCGATGCGGTTGCGCAACGTGATCGTGCTGCTGACTTTTCGTCGAATACGTTTGTCGGTAACTGCCGCGGTTCCTGTAATACAGAAGTCATTAAAAGTGGTGTCGAGGCTAATCATGTTGTCGTCGCTGGCGATTACTAGGCAGACTTTGGCAGCCACGACATCGCTCATTGTCGCGGTATTGGACGACAAGTATCTATTTGGCGCCTGGTCGTTATCGGTATCGACACCGTAAAGGACCTGTAGCTGTTCGATGTTTCTAGCAAGGACGCCTTCGCCCATGTAGGTTGTCGTGCCATCGAGTTCATGGCTGGACTGGCAAACTAGGTTGTTCATGTCGTTGCCGTCTGATACCAGTTTGAACTCATTAATACTGATGGCGCCGCTGGAGGTCGCTCCACTGGAGATGGGGAACCCGAGACAGTCAAATAGCTGCGAACTCATTGCTCCGCCTGCCTGATAGCGTACCGTGACTGACGGCACCGAGCTGCTGCCGCTGAGGCCATTGGCTAAACTGCCGCTGGCGAGGTCGATTTCCTGATAACCGGCCATGCGGATAAAGCGGGACAACTGTTCCAGTGCTACCCGGCCTTGATCCTGAGTGGTGATCGCAGCGCGCTGAAATACAATCGATCTGTTGTTCATCACAAAAGATTGCAGGACAGCACCACCGACCAGTAAACCCAGTACCAGCGCGATCATCAGTTCAACCAGGGAGAAGCCCTGCTCTTTTGTCATTGTCCGCACCTCCTACAGCTCGAACTCAAATTTTTGACAAAGTAGTGTTGTTTCATCGCCACAGTCGGTCTCAGGGGTGGCCGTTGAGCCGGTCTGTTTACCATCCCAGTAGAGTGTCAGTGTATAGGCGCTTGCAGCGCGGGAAACGGTACCCTCGGCGCTGGGCAGGGCGTTGGAGGTGCCACTGAGCCACAGCCGGATGTCATAATCTGCCATCTCAGAAGCGCTGCACTCGTTGGCTATGCAGTCTTTAGTGCCTCTTGCTTCTGTCCCTTGGTAGCTGTGGACGTATTTATTACTTCCGCTAGCCTGGCTGGCATTGGCCCGAATCAGTTCCATCATGTCGTGCAGCTGCCAGGTGGCGACCATCGATTGGTAGGCTTGGTAGGTGATCTTTTGACTCTGGGTGGTTAGTGCGGTAACGCCAATGATGCCGACGCCAAAAATTAATAGCGAAATCAGGACTTCGATCAGAGTGAAGCCGTGATTGTTGGGCCCCTGTTGTTTCATTGTGATCTCACTCG
>JBALTG010000193.1:0-5303 GCA_036964625.1 Motiliproteus sp. | reverse complement strand
GTCCGTCGCCCCTAAAATCTGCCGCAGTTGCGTGGAACTGCTTAATTTTCTGGGGCTCGCATTGGCCTTCGACCCATGTTGACGCATCCTTGCGTCTCCTATTAACCCGCCGGGTTAATAACAGATTTCAGCATTTCAGCTAGCGCTTAATCCTATATACCGAACGGCTCGAGCCATAACGGATCGACACCGCGACCGCTTCCAACGTCAATTGAACGGCAGCCGAACACCTCGCTACGCGACCGTCACATCGGAAACGGGCACGCTGCAGCAGGAGAGAATGTAGCCCTCGGCGATATCCTCATCGGTGATCCCGCCATTATGCGCCATCACCACCTCACCAGAGGTTTTCAACACCTTGCACGAC
This sequence comes from Motiliproteus sp., assembly GCA_036964625.1. Classification (GTDB taxonomy): domain Bacteria; phylum Pseudomonadota; class Gammaproteobacteria; order Pseudomonadales; family Balneatricaceae; genus Motiliproteus. The sequence goes on along the minus strand of JBALTG010000193.1, from coordinate 4,936 downwards.
CCGCAGATCCCCACACCGCAGGCCTTCGGAATACGCAATCCCAGCTTGGAAGCGGCGGCATGAACAGTCTCCCCCGGTGCCACTTGAACGCTTTTACCGGTGCTGGAAAACTTGATTTCCAACATATCATCCCAGTTCAGGGCCTCCTCTTCGCTGACGGCGATCTCGGCCTGATCGATCGCATCCTGTTCAATAGCTTCCGGCGTGGCTCCGAAGGATTCTTCGTGGTAGCGGCTCATATCGAAGCCGTTGGCTTCCAGCAGCGCCTTGACCGCCGACATATAGAGGGCCGGTCCACAACAAAACACCTCCCGCTGCATAAAGTCTGGAGCGATAATGTCCAGCTTGGGCTGGTCTAGGAAACCTCGATACCCCGACCACGCTTGTCCCACCCATTGCTGCTCACAGATCAGATGCAGGGAGAAATTACTGATCCGCGAGCACATATGCTCCAGCTCACGATGATAGATGATATCGCGCGGTGCCCGGGCACTGTGGACAAAACTCATATCGACCTTGGCGTTGGTATCGAAGAACCAGCGCGCCATGGACATCATCGGAGTAATACCTACACCTCCGGAGAGCAGCAGCACCTTGTCTGCTGGAAAATCGATACTGTTAAACTGCCCCACAGGGCCATGCACCGCTAACTCATCCCCTTCATTGACATGGTCATGCAACCAGTTTGAAACCTGCCCGTCTAACACCCGCTTGACCGTAATAGAGAAGCTGTAAGGGACCGAGGGGGAGCTGGAGATCGTATATGATCGCATCACCTGCTCGCCATTGATCTCTAGCTCCAGGGTCACGAACTGACCGGGTTTAAAAAAGTACATCACCGGCTGCTCGGACATGAAACAGAACGTTTTGACGTCCCAGGTCTCTTCGATCACCTTGACGCAACGCACCGAATGGCGACCGTTAGACCAGACACGGGTATTCACCGGATGCAGGTATTGAGAGGTAAGCGGGGCTTCTTTAGGGGCGTTCATAACACTATCTCCTGGCAAAGATCATGGCCATGATCTGCGCATTACGGCTGCGCTCAAGCAACGACCAAATTGACAAATCTAACTTACCGAGAATTCTCCGCCGTCTATAGCAACAATAATTAACCATTTACGACCCCTACTGTCCTGTTAGGGAACCTTTGGTAGGCATCTCCCAGCGTCGGCGCCAGCACATTCGATCTCGGCCCGGACCGGACCTCCCATTGAACCGTCTTGCAACGCGATTAATTACGGATAACGACCTCTGGTTTGCGCTATCCCCGGCACCGAAAACCCTCCTCAGGTCGCAATAGGTTCGGGTCAGTGTCGGAATTAGATAAATCAATTAGCGCCAACTGATTGAAGATACCCCTACAGCAACCCAGCATGCGCCCAACCCACTGATCGGGCGCCAACAGCCATAAAGACCGCTCAAAGGAACCGCTTCATAGCTCCCTGGTTCACGAGGACATACCGATGAATGAACACGACCTACTCAACCTGACCTACAGCAATTACCCTGAGGCAGTAAACGAGGCCAGCCGCTTGCTGCAAGAGCGCAGCCCGGACCTGTCACTGCCTCAGTCGTTCTACAATGATCCACATATGTTTCGCATGGATATGGAAGAGGTGTTTTATAAAGAGTGGCTTTTTGTCGGTATGAGCAGCGAGGTGCCCGCCAAGGGCGATTATTTCACTGTCGAGATCGGTCAGAACCCGGTACTGGTTGTCCGGGACGGAGACGGTGCGGTTCAGGCCTTCCACAATGTCTGCCGCCACCGGGGCTCGAAGATCTGCACCAAACACCGTGGCAAGGTTGCCAATCTGGTCTGCCCCTATCATCAATGGACCTATGACCTCAAAGGCAACCTGCTCTATGCCGGTGCCGAAATGGGCGACGAATTCGAGATGAAATCACACAACCTCAAGCCAGCCCACTGCCGCACTGCCGGTGGCTTTATCTTCATCAGCCTTGCTCAGGGAGATGCACCGGATCTGGCCCCCTTCCTCGAATCCCTGGCCAGCTACATGGAGCCCTACGATATGGAGAACACCAAGATTGCGGTGGAATCCTCGCTGATAGAGGAGGCCAACTGGAAGCTGGTGATTGAAAACAACCGTGAATGCTACCACTGCGCCAGCTCTCATCCGGAGCTGCTCAACAGCCTGCTAGAGTGGGACGACACCAACGACCCACGTGCCAGCGACGAGTTTATCGAGCACTATCAATGCCAGGCGCAAGCCTGGGACGCGGAGGATATTCCCCATCAGCATGTCGAGCACGGCCTGCGCAACCGTATCGTCCGCATGCCGCTGAAGGAGGGGACCGAGGTGATGACCATCGATGGTAAGCAGGGCTGCAGCAAGCTGCTCGGACGCATCAAAAACCGGCAACTGGGATCGATGCGAATCCTCCACCTGCCCAACTCCTGGAACCATATGCAGAGCGACCATGTGGTTGTTTTTCGGGTACTACCGATTTCGGCTCAAAAAACCCTGGTAACGACCAAGTGGCTGGTTCACAAAGACGCCGTCGAGGGTGTCGACTATGACCCCGAGCGTCTACGCGCAGTCTGGGATGCCACCAACGACCAGGACCGAGAGCTGGCCGAACAGAACCAACGCGGCATCAACTCGATCGGTTATCAGCCCGGTCCTTACTCAAAAACTTACGAGTTCGGGGTGATCAACTTTATCGACTGGTACAGCCAAACGGTACGCGATAATGCCAAGCAGGAGCGCCAGTAAGTCGCGCCTTTAAGTCGCGCCTTTAAGCCGCGAGAACCGGCGACTTCCCACAGAGCCAGCATCCATGCCGGCTCTTTTTTCGATGCTCTTCTCACTCTACTACCTTTAAGCATGCAACAACGGCAAAGTGAACCATCACTACCCAAGCGGTGCTCCTTGCGGTAGATTCCAGAGCAGTAAACAGCGCCATCATCTTACAACCAACGGATCGCCGCCGATGAGACTTGCTATTAGCTTTATATTGCTGTGCATCATCAATACCGGACTACGGGCAGAAACCCTGACGGCAGCGGCCGACCCCTGGCCCCCCTATGTCGGTCCGCAGCTAGCAGGTCAGGGGCTGGCGGCACAGATCGTCCGGGCCGCGCTGAAACGCGAGGGGTTCGACCTGGAGATCAGCTTCATGCCCTGGGCCCGAGCCTTGCGGCTGACCAGAAATGGCGCCACCGACCTGCTGGTTTCTGCCTGGTGGACGCAGGAGCGGTCGGTTTATCTCCACTACAGCGAGCCCTACGCTGTAAACAACCTCAAGTTTATCAAACGCAAGCAAGACCCCTTTGAATTTGAAGGGCTTCACAGCCTCGCTGGCAAGCGTATCGGGGTGGTGAGAGACTATGGCTACGGTGATGCCTTCGGCCAGGCGGATAACTTTCAGCAGGTGGAAAATAGCGATTTTCTGCACAACATACGCATGTTGAAGGCCGGACGTATCGACCTGACGCTGGAAGACGAGCTGGTGGCCACCACCATTCTGCGCCAGCAGGCACCGGAACAACAGGTGGATATTGCGTTCAGCCAGCAGCCTCTGCGGACCAAAAGCCTGCATGTCGCCTCTGGCCGGGACAACCCCCGCCACCAGCAGATAATCTCCGCCTTCAATCGTGGTCTGACATCCCTGAGAGCCGACGGCACGCTGGCGCGGTTACTTGAGCAGCAGCATTAACATGACGTGGACATCCATTTCACCCCGGCCAGCAACACTGTCCGGAAACACAGCCCAGAAACACTGCCCAGTAACACAGCCCAGTAACACAGCCCAGCCGAGCATGTCTCGATCGAGTAGGCCTTATGTAGCTTACACAACCAACGCTTTAACAATAACTTATGGAGCTTCTCAATGGCGGGTGGTTTTGCAAAAGACGGGGCAGTACAGGATCAGATCGACGCAACCATCGAGGACGCCGTTAATCACGCCCGTAAGCAGCTGCCGCGCGGGGAGAGTCTGAGCCACTGCGCAGAGTGTGACAACCGTATCCCCGCTGCACGGCGCCAGGCGATCCCCGGCGTACGCCTATGTGTCAGCTGCCAGGCGGCGCTGGATACCAAAGCGGTTAACCTCAGCGGCTATAACCGACGCGGTAGCAAAGACAGTCAATTGCGCTAATACGGCAATAAAGGGCGGCAACCCGATCGACTGCCGCCTTTGATTGCCGAGCATCTGGTGGATATGATCCAGGCCATCGAATACTGCAACGAAAGCTATGTCACTGCGGATGGCGAGGTGACGCTTACAAGTACGCGCTGATTACCGTAAGCCAGGACGGCGCAACGCGATGCTACGTCCGGCCAAAACGAGCCACGCCAAACCAGCACGGGCCTGCTGCAGTGCATCCTCCTGAGCCTGGGTCTCAGGCAGCAAAGGCGTCGCCCGTTTTACGGCCATATCCATGTGCAGCAGCAGTGATTCCATCGCCGCCAGCTCCTCACCACTGTCGCCATGTAGCATGCGAAAGAAGACCCGCAGCTTCTTACTGTCACTCTCCAGCAACTGCACCTCGATCCGCAGCGATTCCCCCTCGCCCACCTCCTGCAGGTAATGAACCATACTCTGCAAGGTGTAAATCGACACTTGGTGCGACGCTCGAAAAGCCTCATCCAAACCGATGCGTCGCATCAACTCATCGATCGCCTGGCTAAACACCACCACGTAACGGGCCTCATTCATATGGCCGTTGTAATCGATCCATTCGGGACGCACTTGCCCGTTACCCCCCCCTGCTTGCTGTCATTCTCTGCCCCCCTGTAATGGCTAAACAAATAACGCCCAAAGACCTCTCCGCAGACAGGCCGTCATGCTGCGTTCCGCGCATTAGACGTTAAATATCGCCAGAGGTGCATAATCGCATCAATTTTGAACACTAGCAGTCTGTCGGACTTAACACTGATCTACTACGGGAAAGCCGACTTTGGCCATTTTT
>JBALTG010000192.1:0-5347 GCA_036964625.1 Motiliproteus sp. | reverse complement strand
GGGTTTTGGTAATCGGTGCCGGCCTGGTGGGCACCGAGATCGCATTGGATCTGGCCGAGGGTGGGCAGCAGGTGCGACTCAGTGATCTGTCACCCCGGACCATTGCTAACCTGCTGCCAGACTTTGTCAGCCAGGAGTTAGAAGCCAAGCTGGTACAGAAGGGCTGCCTGCTGCATCTGGGACAGAGCGTGGTCTCCATCGACCGCAGCGCCGGCGGTCTCAGCGTGCAGCTGTCCGGCGGAGACCGCTTTGAGGTGGACACGGTGGTCGCAGCGGCAGGCGTACGGCCCCGGGTCGAGCTGGCTCGGCAAGCGGGCTTGCAGGTTAACCGAGGGATTCAAGTGAGTCGGCAGCTACAGAGCAGTGTCGAGCATATCTATGCCCTGGGGGATTGTGCCGAAATTGACGGCTTGGTACTGCCGTTTATGCAGCCACTGGCGCTGTCGGCCAAGGCGCTGGCCAAGACGCTGGCCGGAGAGCTGACCTCGCTGAGCCTCCCGGCCATGGCGACGCTGATTAAGACACCCGCCTTGCCTATTCAACTCAGCGGCCTGACGGTGGCTGAAGGCCTGCAATGGACGCTGGAGTCCGATGCGACAGGGATGACAGCCAAGGCTATCAACGCTGACGGGGATCTGGTCGGCTATGTGGTCACCGCACAGCACCTGAGTAAGGGTATGGCCCTGTTGCAGCAATTGCCTGCACTGCTTTAAACGCTTAAGCCGGCGAGTCGTTAACAAAACATTGAGCTGTTGCCGGCACAGCTCCAGGAGGTTATTGAAATGGTACAGAGTAAGAGAACAATTCGCCGATCAGGCCCGTTACTCTGGGTGCTGTGGCTCAGTTTTGGGCTCAGCAGCCACGTTCATTCTGCAGGGACGAACGCTGATGCGGTGATCAGTCAGACCATGGAGCAGGTAGTGCTATTATTGGCCGATCAGTCCTTACGTCAACCGGCTGAGTTTCAACGATTATTAGCCGGCGTTGATCAAGCGCTAGCCCCAGTGGTGAATTTTGATCGAATCTCCCGCGGCGTGATGGGAAAATATTTTCGCAGGGCCTCAGCCGATCAGCACCAGCGGTTTCAAACCGCGTTCAAAAGAACACTGATCAAAACTTACGGCAAGGCGCTGGCCGTGTTTGAAATTTCAGAATTTAAATTGCGGCCCAATTCAGCCCCCAGTGCTAGGGAGAATCGTGAGTTAGTGCGGGTGGATGTGCTCGATCAGAGCGGTAAAAGCTACCAGCTTGATTACTTCATGGCACGAGGCGAGCAGGGCTGGAAGTTGGTTAATGTCAGGCTTGACGGCATTAACTTGGGGCAGCTGTTTAGACAACAGTTCAGCGAAGCGTTAGAAAACCATGGCGGAGACATTGATCAGGTGATCGATCAGTGGACTGCCATGTCTGAACCGTCACAGGACAACAAGGCTTAGGGTGTTAAATAGCACCCTTTGATCTGTAGAGAAGGTTGAACCTAAGAGGGAAGGACACGATGAACGAGATCCACTGGTTTCTTCTGGGCGGGATTATTGTGACCGCGGTGGTGCTTACTGAGCTGTTTGCTGATGGCTTTCCGTCTCGTCAATACTGTACCCGCTCACGACTCTATAGGAAAAATGGCGTGGCGCGCTGGTGTTGCGGCAAGTGCAAAGAATAGCGGCACCGATCAAAAAAGAAGATGCATGTGACATATAACAAAGCGATCGGTGTTGTGTTAATGTACGCACTATCCCTTCGGTCGGTCGGAGCACGCGGTGATACAGTAGCTTCATCGACCCGAACGCCGACCCTGATAGCCGAGACCGCTGATGCAACTCACCAAATATACCGATTACGCGTTCCGCACCTTGATTTTTCTGGGGCTGCAAAAGCCAGCGGAACTGGTCACCATCAGCACTGTCTCTGAGCATTTCGACATTCCCCGTAATCATCTGGTTAAGATCGTCAATCACCTTGGCAAGCTGGGGTATATCGACTGCCTGCGCGGCAAAGGCGGCGGCATCCGTTTAGCTCGCCCGGCTTCGAAAATCAATCTGCGGGAAGTGGTAGAGGCGGTGGAGGAGACCCTGACGCCGATAAATTGCCATAAGCCGAGTTGCAAAATTGTTTCCTCGTGTCGGCTCAAGAGTATTGTGGGCGAAGCCCAGGAGGCGTTTTTAGCCGTGTTTGCCCAATACCATCTCAGTGACCTACAGCAAAATCCCCAGCAGCTTGAGCAGTTGCTCAACTGGTACCCGCGGCCAGCATGACGCGATCAAGCCTCCGCTTGTTGCTATAGCCCTGTATAGATCACAGTTCACAGAGATGCTCAGCGAGTTGGGGCTTTTTTGGCCTCGACCTTGAGCTAAAGATCTCAGTTCCGGCGCTAGGAAGCAGAGCACTGCTCAGCCTCACGTAGCTGACATTGATCTATGCCAGCCCGCTGGTTACTCGTATACCTCCGTTGCCATTTCGTCATTTCTTGTTATTGCCACGTCAAGTACGCTGTAGGCAGCGTGTTGATGGCAAGCTTGGTTCTTTATGAGCATTAATTACAAAGAACAGGCCGGCGATGTACCCATTAACTGTTGGCACTATCTGTTGGGTTACTAGCCAGAGTCACCCAGAGGCCAGACTACCCTGACGAGGGGCAAAGCCCTTGTGGGAGCTGGGCTCCCGGCGATTTTGTCATTTATTAGCACAGTAACAGCTAAAAGAATCGCCTGCAGGCAGGCTCCCACGGTGTTATCTGTTGGGCCCTTGTGGGATCCGGGTTCCCGGCTATCTTGTCCTTTTTTAGCGCAGCAACGGCTAAGAGATCGCCTGCAGGTGGCTCCCACGGCGCTATAGGATCTTGTCTTTAGGGTGTTCGAGGTACAGCTGGCAACGGTAATCGCTTATCAACAGCTAACTCATACATAACCGAACAGGCCGGTGCAGGATCAACGGATTGAACCCATGGCTTATCAAGAAAAGATGTTGTCATTATGATCACACCTGTTGTCCTCATCACAACCAGGCAGCGTTGTTGAATGGATAACACCGTGCTAACAACACTCCATTTATTACAGTAAATTGTTACAAAACAGAGCCCTGCAATAAGTGGTATGTGGGTTGCAACTAATAGTCTGCAGTCCATAGATAACTGAAACCAGAGGGCGTCATTATGAACACAATCACAGAACAGATACTTAACGAACTACTGGTCAGCTCAGGAGCAGAGCAGTGCAGCGCTGTTAAGCCCCGATTATCAATGCTCAAAATCCTACGAAAGATTCTTACTCAATAGTTTACCGGCAGGTCCTCACCGGTTGGGCCTTTCTCTTGCCTGTAGCTTGATAATGACCGATACGATATTCAGAGACAGGAGCAGAATAATGAGTGCTGATAGCCCCTCTATGCCCACTCTTACCGTTTCTCCACCGACCGGAAAAACGCTGCCTGGCGATCTGGCCATGTGGTTCTTTATTTTGGCAGAGTTATCGGTTTTTGCGTTGATGTTCATCCTATTTAGTTGGATGCGCGCCAGTGATCGTGAGCTGTTTCTGGCGGGGCAACAGTTACTGCACCCCATGGCGGGGTTGATCAACACCCTGGTATTACTCTCTGCCAGTGCACTGGTTGCGCAGGGAGTGATTGCCAACCGGAGCGACCAAAAACGTAACGCGGCGCGGTGGTTGTATGCCGCGACACTGGTGGCATTGATATACGTAGCGGTTAAATGCTGGGAATACTGGCAATTAGGCAGTGCAGGTTATGGTTTGCATGGTGACACATTTTTTATGGGTTATTTTTTGCTAACCGGATTCCATTTCTTGCACGTTGTTTTAGGCATGCTGATTCTGAGCTTTATGGCCAGAAAACTACAGCGTGGAGGCTACGGTCAACAGGATGCCGACGGCCTTGAGGCTGGGGCCTGCTATTGGCACATGGTCGACCTGTTATGGATCATTCTTTTCCCTCTCGTCTATGTCATACGGTGATCATAAAGATGGCTAAAAATAGTTTTCTCTGGCTGGTGTTGATCGCGCTAACGTTGTTAAGTTTTTTTCTGACCGAGTCTTCCACTCTATCTTGGGGGACGGCGGCAATACTTGCCCTCGCGGCGGTTAAGGGAGGGCTGATAGTTGATGGTTTTATGGAATTGAACGGAGTCACTCACGTGCTGCGTTCGGCAATGTTGCTGTACTGCCCCGTTGTGGGCGGAATTATTTTTTTCATTCTAACAAAATGATAAAGACCCGAGTAAATACAAGAGAGATGCTCAGAGTCTATTTTAAAAAAATAGCAGTGCTGGAAATAGTGCTCACCAAGAAAACCCTTTAGCAAAAGGGCATGGTCATGGCTAGCCCGCATATTGCACGATAAAATCGCAAATAGATTTAAAAGCTCCCTGATTTAATGTGAATCCGAGAAGCAGAGCTTAATCATGCGGCTCCAGGCATCAAATTTTGAGGGCAACAAAACCTGTTGGATAGCTACCCTATCCACAACAAAGCAAGATATCGCACAGCAATAATCTATGAATTACAAAATTCAAGAAGTTGCAGTGATTGGTTTTTAAAGGAACTGTCATGAAGAAACCAAAAATACTAATAGGGAATATTGTTTTTATTCTAACTGTGTCCTTTTCTTTGATACCAAGAATGGTACAGGCGCAACCGTCACAGTCTATCAATATAATATTTGATAATGATATTTTATCTCTGGGGGGGAGTGATCAGGACTATACCGCTGGCTTAAGCATCGCGTACAGCAGCCAAAATGCAGAATCACCCATATTTTATATGACTAAATTGGTTAATAAGATCGATAATATTATTAACCTAAACTCTGGCTCTAACTCTGTTTATACCATCGAGGGTGGAGTTTATGGTTTTACTCCGAGCGACATGTCCACGAGTCGGCCGGATCATAACGACCGTCCCTATTCGAGTATTTTGTATCTTTCTAGTGCTCATGAACGTGTCGATCTGCAAGCTAAAAATGCATGGCAGAGTAGACTGACCATTGGTGTTATTGGGCTTAAGGTTTTCTCCAGTTTACAGCGAAATATACATAATTGGACGGGTAGTGATCCGGCCAAGGGTTGGGGTAATCAAATTTCAGACGGTGGAGAGTTGACAGTGCGTTGACGCTGTCGGAAAAGTCCCACAGCCCCTGGCCCATGGGGCTCGACCCCGATAAAATGGACGAAAAGAAAATAACCGCAGACAGGGCAAGGGATGGCGCGCTACAAACACTACGATTACAACCAGACCAAGATGATCCCTCTGTGTTTTGCGGATCAGATTCAGCCTGGCTCCTTCGAATATACGCTCAACCATGTCATTGATAATGACCTCGACCTGAGCGTCTTTGCCCA
>JBALTG010000191.1:0-5408 GCA_036964625.1 Motiliproteus sp. | reverse complement strand
CAACTTCCTGGCGCAAACCAAAGGTGATGGCACCTACGATAAAATTTACGCTTAGTGGTTTAAGAGCAACGCCTGGCTCAAAACGGTTCAGTAACCGCATACCGGGGCCAAGCATAGCCCCAGTCAAGGTTCCGGTCAGGACATTCCTGACCGCGATACCGACTAGCGATTAACGGATATGGCCACCTAGCCATCACCCTAAGCCCGCCCAATTTACTGGAATCCGAGCCCTTCATGGATAAGCAGTACAACAACACTTTCTGGAACATTGTCTTCGTACTGATCCTGTTCGGGATCGGCAGCGGTGCCTACCTATCCAGCAAAAGCATTGACTATACCTGGCGCTGGGAACGGATTCCGCAGTATCTGATTAATACCGAACCGCTAGCGATCAAGGCGCCGTTCGATGGCACGGTCCAGGTCAGTGACAACAAAAAAACGCTATCCGTTGTCCCCGATGACGGTGACGAACCTCAGGTATTCAAGACTTTCGACCTCCTAACGGTGAGCGATGGCGACATGGTGTTTGAAGGCGACGACATCGCTGGCATCGAAAGCTGGCGAATTGGTCCTCTCACTTGGGGCCTGATCATGACCCTGAAGCTGTCGATTGTATCGCTGTTCTTTGCGGTAATCATCGGCCTATTCACCGGCCTGGCGAGGATCTCCAGCAACCCGGCGCTGCGCAACCTGTCGATCACCTATATCGAACTGGTTCGAGGCACCCCGCTGCTGGTACAGATCTTTATCTTCTATTTCTTTATCGGCACCATTTTCGATCTCGATCGTTTCACCGCGGGTGTTGCAGCCCTGGCGGTCTTTACCGGTGCTTATATCGCCGAAATCATCCGCTCGGGCATTCAGTCTATCGCCCCCGGGCAGATGGAAGCCGCCCGCAGCCTGGGGATGAACTACGTTCAGGCGATGATGTACGTCATCCTGCCGCAGGCGTTCAAACGCACCCTGCCGCCGATGGCTGGCCAGTTTATCAACCTGATCAAAGACTCCTCGCTGGTCTCGGTGATCGCGATTACCGACCTGAGCAAAGCCGGACGCGAAGTGGTCAACTCCACCTTCGCCCCCTTCGAGGTGTGGTTTACCGTTGCCCTGCTGTACCTGATACTGACCGGCGGACTCTCCTGGTTAGTGCAGAAACTTGAAAAGAGGCTCTCCGCCAGTGACTGAGTATATTGATCCGAGCATTATCGTTGCCCGTGATGTCGACAAGATCTATCCCAACGGCTGCCACGCGCTGAAAAAGGTCTCTCTGAGCGTTAATCGTGGCGAAGTGGTGGTTATCGTCGGACCCAGCGGTTCGGGGAAATCGACCTTCCTGCGCACACTGAACCAGCTAGAAACGATCTCTGAGGGCAGCGTCCGCATCGACGGCATCAACCTGACCGACAAAAACACCGATATCAACCGGATCCGCGCAGACGTTGGCATGGTATTCCAGTCGTTCAACCTGTTTCCACACAAGACCGCGCTCGAAAACGTGATCCTGGCACCGATGCGCGTGCTAAAAAAATCCCGTGAAGACGCACTCAAAAGTGGCGAAGGACTGCTGTACAAAGTCGGCCTGGCTGAACGCATGCACAGCTTCCCCTCTCAACTGTCGGGTGGCCAGCAGCAGCGTGTAGCTATTGCCCGGGCACTGGCGATGATGCCGATGATCATGCTGTTTGACGAACCGACCAGTGCGCTGGATCCGGAGATGGTCGGCGAAGTACTGGATGTGATGAAAAGCCTGGCAAAAGAGGGCATGACCATGGTTGTGGTCACCCACGAGATGGGTTTTGCCCGCGAAGTGGCCGACCGCGTGGTCTTTATGGAAGATGGCGAACTAATCGTTGAAGAGACGCCGGAGCGCTTCTTCGACAGCACCAGCAACGACCGGCTGCAAAAATTCCTCGGACAAGTTCTCTGAGCCGCAAGCAGACTAACCGCTGCATCCGCCTATCAAGGGCCGCTTTTGCGGCCCTTTTACACGCTTAACCACTCTCTGTAGTGGTTGTTTTTTACTCACCCACCAGATGCTGTGTTCAGATCGAAAAAACCACATATACCAATTTCGTCTAAATATGTAGTTTTTAATTCCATTATCAATGAAGTGTGAGTGATCGCTTACCCCTCTTCATAATGGCTTAAAGACTCTGATTAAAAATCGATCGGCTAGCGGTCAATTTTCTGACGCAGCAAACCTTTTATTGATCAAAATCTACATATTGTGTCAAGACAGCAGGCAGACATACAATATCTGCCAATTACACTGCGTCACCCCATTAGTGAGTGTACGATTTTTTTACAACACCTAGTTAGATTAGAAATAAGGCCCTATGCAGATGACAGCCACCCTTCAGGTCGTAACATCAAAAGAACAAGAGATCCCGCTTCAAGATGCTTCCCTCGATATCTGGGACTCCAAATATCGCCTTAAGTCTAAAGATGGCCAACTGCTGGATCAGGATATCGATGCGACCTTCTGTCGGGTCGCCAAGGCCCTGGCCGAGGTAGAGACGGGCAAAAAGCTGCAGCAACATTGGCAGCAACAATTTTTATGGGCACTGCGGCGTGGCGCGGTCCCGGCAGGACGGGTGATGTCCAACGCTGGGGCACAGGAACACAAGCCCGCTACATCGACCATCAACTGCACCGTATCGGGTACCATCACCGATTCGATGGACGATATCCTGGGTAAAAACCTGGAAGCCGGCCTGACCCTTAAAGCCGGTTGCGGTATCGGCTACGAGTTTTCCACCCTGCGCCCCAAGAACGCCTACGTGTCCGGCGCCGGTGCCTATACATCGGGCCCGCTGTCGTTCATGGATATCTTCGACAAGATGTGTTTCACCGTCTCTTCCGCGGGTGGCCGCCGTGGTGCGCAGATGGCCACCTTCGACATCGGTCATCCCGATGTGGTCGACTTTATCCGCGCCAAACGTGAAGACGGCCGGTTGCGTCAATTCAACCTGTCATTGCTGATCACCGATGAGTTCATTCAGGCGGTTAAGGATGATACGGATTGGAAACTAGCCTTCCCGCTAAGTATCAAAGAGGTCGCGCGCGACGGCATCGACGTTAACGATAACGAACTGATCATCTGGCGCGAATGGCCCACGACAGAAAACTATGTCACCAATGATTCTGGACTGGTCGCCTGCCGCATCTCCAAGACCATGCGCGCTCAACATCTGTGGAACGTCATCATGACCTCCACCTATGACTTTGCCGAGCCCGGCTTTATCCTTATCGATAAGGTTAACGAGCAGAACAACAACTGGTTTTGTGAGAATATCCGCGCCACCAACCCCTGCGGCGAGCAACCCCTGCCCCCTTACGGCAGCTGCCTGCTGGGTTCGATCAACCTGACCCGTTTCGTACTCGATCCGTTTACCGATAACGCCCGCTTCGACTGGGATGATTACCGCAAGACCATTGCCATCTTTACCCGCATGCTCGATAACGTGGTCGAGATCAATGGCCTGCCGTTACCCCAGCAGCGCGAAGAGATCGAATCCAAACGCCGCCACGGCATGGGCTACCTGGGCCTGGGGTCCAGCGCCACCATGCTGCAGATGCAGTACGGCGACGCCGCCTCTGTCGCCTTCGCCGAGAAGGTCACTAAAGAGCTGGCCATGACCGGCTGGCGCACCGGCCTGCAACTGGCCGAAGAGAAAGGCCCTGCGCCGATCATGAACCAGGAGTTTGACGTCACCGGCGCGATGCTGCGCAAGCGCCCGGAGATGGTCGCCGACGGCTTTAAGCTCGGCGACAAGGTCAAAGGCAAGGTGCTGCACGCCAAGTACAGCCGCTATATGCAGAAAGTGGCCAAAGAGGATGCGCAGCTGATCGAGGCTCTGGCCGACAAAGGCTGCCGCTTCACTCATCACAGCTCTATCGCCCCCACAGGCACCATCTCCCTGTCGGTCGGCAACAATGCCAGTAATGGCATCGAGCCCAGCTTTGCTCACCACTATGCCCGTAACATCATCCGTGAAGGCAAGAAGAGCAAAGAGAAGGTCGATGTATTCTCCTATGAGCTGCTGGCCTATCGCGAACTGATCAACACTAAAGCGATGCCCTACAGCGACAAGGCCGACGAAAAACTGCCCGATTATTTCATCACCGCCGAAGATATCACCCCGCAGCAACACGTGGATGTCCAGGCCGCCGCACAGAAGTGGATCGACTCCTCCATCTCCAAAACGGCCAACGTACCCACCGACTATCCGTACGATGATTTCAAGAATATCTATCTCTACGCCTACGATCAGGGGCTGAAAGGTTGCACCACCTTCCGCTTCAATCCAGAAGCCTTCCAAGGTGTTCTGGTCAAAGAACAGGATCTGGAAAAAACCACCTACCAATTCACTCTGGAAGACGGCAGCACGGTCGACTTCAAGGGCAACGATGAGATCGAGTATGACGGCGAGATCCACACCGCCGCGAACCTCTTCGACGCGCTCAAAGAAGGCTACTACGGCAAGTTCTGATATCGCCAACTGACAGAGACAGGAACAGCAACATGGCTACAAAAATCGAACAGAAGATCGTCGGCTTTAAGGTCGTCAGCGCCGAAGAAAAAGCGCAACAGGCCCAGCAAGCGATTGAAGATGCAAAGACCTCACTGGAGCGGGTACACGAAGACCTGGCCAGACCCGATTTTTTAATGGGCTCGACCTATAAAATTAAAACCCCGATGTCCGAGCATGCGCTCTACATCACCATCAACGACATGGTCCTCAACCAGGATACCGAGCACGAACAGCGCCACCCCTACGAGATGTTCATCAACTCCAAGAACATGGAACAGTTCCAGTGGGTGGTTGCCCTGACCCGGGTTATCTCGGCCGTGTTCCGAAAAGGCGGCGACGTCACCTTTATGGTGGAGGAGCTCAAGGCGGTATTTGATCCTAAAGGCGGTTACTTCAAAAAAGGCGGTAAATTCATGCCATCACTGGTGGCAGAGATTGGTGAAGCGATTGAGCACCACCTTAAGCTGATCGGCCTGATGGACGATGACCAACTGGACGAGCACCAGAAGGCGCTGATCGAAAGCAAGCGCAAAGAGTACGAACAGCGCAGCAGCCCAACAACCAGCGACAACGATAGCAGCGGCAGTTTTCCCGCCGACGCTCAACTGTGTGCCAAGTGCAATGTTAAAGCCGCGATCCTAATGGACGGCTGCTTCACCTGCCTTAACTGCGGTGACTCCAAGTGCGGCTAGTGGTACGCGGTTAAATTGCTCTTGTAGAGGTTGTGGTTTGAAGCAATTCCTGTCACTGGATGAACCGAAATCAAAGGGCTCTAGGACATTTTTTGCACACAAGGTTCAAACCATTGATTTTAAGTGATTATTTATTACAAAAATCAACAGTGAAACCTAAAGCTCTTTTTTCAGCATCATG
>JBALTG010000190.1:0-5423 GCA_036964625.1 Motiliproteus sp. | reverse complement strand
CCTGCACGGGTACAGGTTTGCAGTTGTTGTCGGGAACTGACAACGGCCCCGCCCACGGCATACGCCCGCTAAGGATGGCGGAAGTGGCATTTTTGCAGGAGCAAAAAATGGCCCGTACATCCTGTACATCGCCGCTTCTGCGCATCCATGCGCCCGCGGCATACCGTACATCCTGTACATAAAAAAGAGGCTACACAGGGGTAGCCTGGAGAGGTTTACAGCACCAGAATTAACACGTTGCTATTTAATAAAGAACATCTCCTGGTACTTGGCTAGCGGCCAGAGCTCATCGGCGACCAAGCCTTCGAGCGCATCGGCGTGCGTTCGAACACTCAGCATCAACGGGCAGAGCGTCTCTGCTGAATATCTCAGATGCGCTTCGACAGACCCGAACTCATGCTTGTCCAGGGCAGCGCGGAGCTGCTTAACCTGAGCCATCATGGCATTGGCTTCGGTAGCTACGGCCTGGATACCGGAGTCTTCCAGCTTGATGTCCAGATTGGCCAGACCGGCAGCGGTTGCGACCAGGGTCGATAGATGGGCGACGGCGGCCGGATAGATCTTGGTGGTGGCGATATCGATCACCAACTTGGCTTCCATCTCTATCGTTTGCACATACTGCTCAGAATAGACCTCAAAGCGGCTGGCCAACTCAACCGGAGACAGCACCCCGGTGCTTTCGAACAACGCCACCACCGACTTCTGTTTGAAGGCGGGCAGTGCGTCAGCACTGGTTGGCAGGTTCTTCAGGCCGCGCTCTTCAACCGCCGCTTGATGCCAATCGGCGGAATAGCCGTCGCCGCCGAAGATCACATTGCCGTGCAACTGCATCAGCTCTTGCAGCACCATGATCACCGCGGCTGTTTGGTCCTTGCCATCAGCCAGGGCCGCTTCCAACTTCTCGGCAATCCAGTTCAGCGAATCGGCGAGCATGGCGTTCATCGCCACCAGCGGGCCGGAAACCGACTGGGACGAACCGACGGCGCGAAACTCAAACCGGTTGCCGGTAAAGGCGAAGGGGGAGGTGCGGTTGCGGTCACCCGGATCGCGCTCAAACTGCAGTATTTGCGACAGACCCAGATCCATCAGGCCACCTTCGGCTTTTTCCAGCAGTTTGCCCTGCTTGATGTCGTTAAACACGCTCTCCAGCTGGCTACCCAGATATACAGACAGGATCGCGGGCGGTGCTTCGTTGGCACCCAGACGGTGGTCGTTGGACGCGGACGCAATAACTGCTCGCAAAAGCGGTCCAAATTGGTGCACGCCGCGAACAACTGCACCACAAAAGAGCAAAAAGTTAAGATTGTCGTGGGGGGTACTGCCGGGATCCAGCAAGTTGCCTTGAGTCGAGTTGCCGACCGACCAGTTAACGTGCTTGCCGGAACCATTGACGCCCGCGAACGGCTTTTCATGCAGCAAGCAGAGGAAACCATGCTCTTTAGCCGTGCTTTTCATGATGGTCATCAGCAGCTGCTGATGATCTGCCGCGACGTTGGCCGCCTCATAGTAGGGCGCTATTTCAAACTGGCCGGGCGCCACTTCGTTGTGATGGGTTTTTGCGGGGATGCCCAGCCGGTACAGCTTATCCTCAAGATCCTGCATAAAGACCTGCACCCGCGCAGGAATGGCACCGAAATAGTGATCGTCAAACTGTTGCCCCTTGGCGGCAGGCGCACCAAACAGGGTGCGGCCAGCCAGCAGCAGATCGGGACGGCTGTTGGCAAAATTCTCATCGATCAGGAAGTACTCCTGCTCCGCGCCGCAGCTGGAGTTTAGCGGCGCGATATCGGTCTCACCCATCAGCGCCAGCACCTTACGCGCCGCTGTATCCATAGCCGCATTGGCGCGCAGCAGAGGGATCTTCTTATCCAACGCTTCACCGGTCCAGGACATAAAGACACTGGGAATCATCAGCGTTGAGCCGTTGGCGGTATGCATAACATACGCAGGGCTGGTGGGATCCCAGGCGGTGTAACCGCGCGCGGCGTTGGTCATCCGCAGACTGCCGTTCGGAAACGAGGAACCGTCGGGTTCGCCTTTGATCAGCAGGGTGCCGGTAAACTCAGTAATCGCGGCACCGTCGGCGTTAGTCACGATAAAACCATCGTGTTTTTCGGCGGTGATATTGGTCATGGGATAAAAAATATGGGAGAAGAACTTAACCCCTTTGCCCATCGCCCACTCTTTCATCGCGGCAGCCACCATATCGGCCGTGGCGGGGTCGAGTGGGGCGCCGGTGTGGACCGTCTTCTTCAGCGACTTGAACACACTTTTAGACAGCGACTCTTCCATCCGGGCCAGGCTAAAAACATCGCAGGCCCAGATCTCGCTGAGCGGCGCAGGTTTTTCGCACTGTTTTGGTGCGCGATTGGTGATATTGGCAATGGCTTGCAGACGTGACTCGTTACCGCTCATGGAGTATCTCAGCTTATAAATAAAAGGGTTAGTGGCTACCTAAGGGTCCATCCGAGCTTTATAAGCTCTCATTACGGACTCTACTAGCAACAACCAGGCCACTTTTACAGAAGCGCGCCGACAGAGCGGCCTTAGCCAACCTCATCGGATTCGTTCGCGACGATCCCCAGCTCTTTGATTTTCCGCGTTAGGGTATTGCGCCCCCAGCCCAGCAGCAACGAGGCATCGCGGCGTCGCCCTGCAGTATAAGCCAACGCCGTTTCGATCATGATCTTCTCAAACGCAGGCACCGCTTCGCCGAGCAGATCTTTATTACCCCGGCCAAGCGACTGCTCCGCCCACAGGCGCAAGCCTTGCTGCCAATCTCCGGACTGCTGCGCAACCGCCTCACCCGCCAACAGCTCCGGCGGCAGATCCGCGACCAACACCTCGCGCCCGGAAGCCATGACCGTAATCCAACGGCACGCGTTCTCCAGCTGGCGCACATTGCCCGGCCACTCCACCGTGCACAGGTAGCGCTCGGCCTCTTCGGTGAGCAACTTCGGTTCGACCGCCAACTCCTCGGCGGCACGCAGCAGAAAATGCTGCATCAGCCGGGGAATATCCTCACGCCGATCGCTGAGCCGGGGAATATGGATACGGATAACGTTGAGACGGTGAAACAGATCCTCCCGAAATCGCCCCTCTTTAACCAGCGCTTCGAGATCCTGGTGGGTTGCGGCAATGATACGGACATCAACCTTTACCGGCAGATGCCCGCCGACGCGGTAAAATTCGCCATCGGCCAACACCCGCAGCAAACGGGTCTGGGCGTCGGCAGGCATATCGCCGATCTCGTCCAGAAACAGGGTGCCATGATCGGCCTGTTCAAACCGCCCCTTACGCTGATTGGCGGCACCGGTAAAAGCACCTTTTTCGTGACCAAACAGCTCGGACTCGATCAGGTCACGCGGGATCGCCGCCATATTCAGCGGAATAAACGGCGCCTGCTGACGCGGACTGTGCTTATGCAGCGCATGCGCCACCAACTCTTTACCGGTACCCGACTCGCCATTAATAAGGACCGTAATGTTTGATTGCGACAGCCGCCCGACCGCCCGAAACACCTCCTGCATCGCGGGCGCCTCACCGATGATCTCCGTTACAGCTTCAACCTCGGCAGCCTTGGCATCGGCGCGCTGCTCATGCGCATGCGCCACAGCGCGCTTTACCAATGCCACCGCATCATCCACATCGAACGGTTTGGGCAGATATTCAAAGGCACCGCCCTGATAGGAGGCAACGGCACTGTCCAGATCAGAATGCGCCGTCATGATGATCACCGGCAGATCCGGATAGCGGGTTCGAAGGGTACTCAACAACTCCAGGCCATCAATCCCGGGCATCCGAATATCACTCACCAACGCATCGGGCTGCTCCTTTTCCAGCGCCCGCAGCGCCAAGTCGGCGGATTCAAACGCACGGCTTTGCACCCCACCCTGCTCCAGCGCTTTCTCCAGCACCCAGCGAATTGAACGATCATCATCAACGATCCAGACATTAGCAACAGCTTTCATAACCCGGCCTCTTGACCTAGATCCAGTGGAATATAAATCACAAACTCGGTATGCCCGGGACAGCTCTGACACTCGATCAAGCCAGCATGCTGATTAATAATCGATTGAGCGATAGACAACCCCAACCCGGTGCCCTCAGCCCGACCGCTGATCATCGGAAAAAACAGGGTTTCTTTAAGCGCATCAGGCACCCCCGGGCCGTTGTCGCTAATCACCAGCTGACACACCAACCGATGCCGCTCCATACCCAGGGTAAACTGGCGAATAGCACGGGTACGCAAACGGATCCGCGGGGCCGGGGTATTCGACTCCTGCAACGCCTCTATGCTGTTTCGCACCATGTTCAGCACCGCCTGGATCAGCTGCTCTTCGTCGCCATTCAGATCGGGGATACTGGGATCGTAATCGCGTAAAATTTCGATCTCACCCGCCGTTTCCGCGCTAGCAAGGCTGTAGATATGCTCCAGAATCTTGTGAATATTGAGCGGTTTCTTATCCAGCATCTGGCGCGGCCCCAACATCCGATCGACCAGGTTCTGCAACCGATCCGCCTCTGTGATAATAACCTGGGTATACTCATCGAGACTTCTATCGGGTAACGCCCGCTGCAGCAACTGAGCCGCGCCACGGATCCCACCCAGCGGATTCTTAATCTCGTGCGCCAAGCCTCGAATCAAGCCTCGCGTCGCCTCTTGCTGCGCTCTTGAGTCCTCCTCCCGAGCTATTCGAACCAACCGATCACGCGGCAGAATCTCCACCAGCAGACAGCCGTTATTGTCACCCACCAAGGGACTCACGCTATAATCGGCGTCGATCTCTTTGCCATGAAAAAGCTCCAGGTGCGCCTCCCGCCGGGTAAAAGAGCGACCGGTTGCCAGCACATCACCGAGCGCATCATAAAATTCACCGTGATCCCGAATCAGCGCCACCACACTCTCACCTTCAATCCGCTTAGCACTGACATCAAACAGCACCTCTCCCGCCGGATTGAGATAGCGCAGACAACGATCCTGATCGAGCATCAAAACCGCACCCGATAGATTATCCAGTAATTGCTTGTAGAGATTTGCCACAATCAACCTCTCTGCTCCGTACCCTGCGGCATCATCAGGGCGATAACGACCCTATCCCCTGACGCCCGCTGCTTATCACCCATGACCCAATGCCCAATGCCCGATCCAACTAAACCCGAATGCTATAGAGCGCTGCAAAAAACAAACCACAATCAACGCATGCGCCTATATTGCCAATATGGCCACTACAGCGGGCCGTTAAACGCCTATCCTGGATTGAGCATAGCGGGTTAAAAAAACATACGCACCTAATTGGTGCGCGCTCGACGCCCTCTATGCACCGACACCTTTCAACACCCATGCCTAGGAGGCTGTCCGAGAACAGACTGACCTACTGCGAAATGCTCATTTCGGCCAGATTACACGCTCATTTTTGTCA
>JBALTG010000189.1:0-5460 GCA_036964625.1 Motiliproteus sp. | reverse complement strand
ACTTCTCGAGCAAGCTGCCGGTTCAGGGCATTCAGACTCTTGGGGCGGTGTAGGGTGATAATGCCGACCCGTTCACGCCGTTCGACCAGTATGGCTTCCGGGGCATCCACGGTGGATTTCACCGCAGCAGCAGATGCGGTATCGGTTTGGGTCACTGCATTGTTTTGCTCGGTGCTGACGGACTTAAGTGGGGTGCTGGTTTTTGTTTTCATCATGGATACCTAACGGTCACGGTTATGAGATTTAGACTGCAGAAACGGCTTCGTAGAGAGCTACTTGCCCAGTGTCATCGATATCTTCATGGGCGTGCGTTGTTGGCGCGTAAGCACCGTTATTAGCCATCAGTTCTTCAAGAATCGCCTCGCGATGCTCGTTAAGCGCGGGAGACTGGATCGGTACTTCGGGATCAATCTCGGACAGGGTGCTCATCTTGATGGGATTACCGGCGGTACGCACCGGACGCTCATTTTCCCCTTTCACCTTGACGATCATGTTGCGGGCGAGCAGCTGGGGATGGCTGAAGAGTTTATCGATAGTGTTGATCGGTGCGCAGGGCACGCCGGCTTCATTGAGGGCGTCGATCCAATGCTGCATCGGCTCGGTTTGGGTTATCGCCTCGACCTCCTTGACCAATTGTTTACGATTTTGAACCCGTTGATCATTGGTAAGAAATTCTGGTTTCAGCGCCAGGTGCGGCGACCCTAAGGCGTCGGCCATCAGCAGGAACAATGTGTCATTGCCCGCGCAGATCACGAACTTACCGTCACCGGCCATAAAGGTTTCAAATGGAGCCAGGGAGGGGTGATTATCACCGGTCCGCGTCGGCACGATCCCTTCCACGTCGTAACGAGCCAGTGCGGTTTCCATCAAAGCCGCCTGGCAGTCAAGCATGCCGATGTCGACTCGAGAGCCTTGCGCATCACGGCTTCGACTGTAGAGTGCCGCAAGAATACCCACTGCGCCGAAGAGAGCGGCCCCTAAGTCGCCAAAACTTGTTCCAACGCGGGCGGGCTCCTCATCGGGCCAGCCGGTCAGACTCATGACCCCGCCCATCGCCTGCACCACCATATCGTAGCCCGGCAATTCACTGAACGGACCACTGTGGCCGAAGCCTGAGATGGAGGTATAAACAATATGGGGATGGGTTTTAGCAAGCCGCTCGGGTCCGTAGCCGAGACGCTCCATGACGCCGGGGCGGAAGTTCTCGACCACCACATCACAACTGTCTAAAAGGCGCTCTAACAACTCCCGGTCACGGGGCGATTTGATATCAAGCGAAATACTTTCCTTGCCTCGATTGAAGCACATGAAATAAGCAGAGTCCGTTCCCACGAAAGGCCCGAACGCGCGGGTGTCATCGCCAGTGCCAAACCTTTCGACCTTGATTACCCGTGCACCGAGATCCGCCAACACCATGGTGCAATAAGGGCCTGCAAGCACGCGTGAGAAATCCAACACGGTAATTCCAGACAAAGGGCCCGGTTTGACATCTGTTTCACTTGATTGATCCATAAATGCTAATCCTAAGGTTAGTTTTTAGTACCCATCAATAACGATACAAAACGTATCGTATTTGATGAGAGGTTAAAAATCAACCAATTTGTCATACAAATATAAGTTAGGCCGAAGTAAGACGAATGACGAGGGAGAAGGGAGTGATGAAACGGGTGCTCATGGGCAAGCCCGAGACAACAAATGTGGGTACCGAAAAACCAGCCTAAAGCCCTCAAACGGCTTGTTATCCATGATCACCAAGAGTAATGGATGCCAGGTGAATTGGTGGCTATTGTAATAGTGCAACAATCTAAGCAGGCAGCGACGATAGCTCTCGTTGCTGAAGATGAAGATCTAGGAATGACCCTAAATATAAGAACGTGCTAATGCAAGAAGTGTCAATACAGCCGTAATACATTCCTCACTGAAGGTGAACAGCAGGCGCACCTACTAGAAATTGCGTATGGAATGTTGGCCGCCAAGCACTTCATCAAAATGCTGCATGACCTGGAGCAGCGGTAGAGTCAGTGGCGCTGACTGCTTTGTCGACAGGCTGTGTGAAAACTCCCTCTAACCAATTTGTCATTCCAGCAAGGTCAAAAATCGACGCTCATCGTGTCTTTTAATGGGCAATAGGGCCCACTACCGTTTCCGGCATGGTTGTATCGATTTATGGATTAACTTCGCTAAGACAGCCGTATAACCGAGCTTGTACTGCAAAATGTGGCTGAACTGAGCGCTATGCTTTCAGCGCCCTGATTAGGGCGTCTTGTCCCAATATCGACAGCATGCGTTTCAGGTTGTAGGCGAGAACATGCAGGCTCATCTCTGTGCTGACGTTCTTCAGTCGTTTGGTCAGGAAGTGGGTCGACCCCATCCATGATTTGATAGTGTCGAAAGGATGCTCGACGGTTTGTTTTCGAATCACCATGGTATCGGCTCCCACAAGGTCCACACAGATCACACCGTGGGAGCCTGCCCGCAGGCGATCCCTTAGCCGTTGTCGTACTAAATAATCACAAGATCGCCGGGAGCCCGGTGGCTCCAAGATTCAGGCTAGCGCCCCAACAAATGGTGACAAAAGACAATTGATACAGAGTCCTCACGTAGTATGTAGTGCGGCACAAACCACATCAGGCGCAGGGTAAGGGGCAAGTGCTACTTCTTGATTAATGCGGTTCGTAAGCTCACCGCATCCAACGGGACCTCGAGAATAGATCGGCGGCATCGTGGCTGAGCTTTGTGGGTAATCAGGAAAGGCGATGGATCTCGCCCTTATCACCCTTCAACGCGCATCGGATATCCTGGCGCTACGCTTCGACCAGGTAAAAGATGACAGCCTGTTTGTAATCCAGCAGAAGACTCGCAAGCACGACACTGGCTATCTAAAAATAGGCATGAATCCAGAACTGCAGGCGCTGATTTCACGTTGCCGCGACAACACACCTAGCCCGCTGGTGATCCATCGAGTGCCGCTCCATAAGCTCAAGACCAAAGTAGGCCATTGGACCCAAGTTGCCTACCCTACCCTGCAGAGAGATTTTGACAAAGCCCGCACAGATTGCGGGTTGTTCACAGGCTGGGAAAAAGGGACACTGCCGACCTTTCACGAAATACGCGCACTGGGGATTAAAAATTACCAAGATCAGGGCATTGATCCCCAGCATCTGGCAGGTCACGCCAGCGCCCAGATGACCAAAAATTACGATTCACGCCACGAAGATATACGCTGGGTTGAGGTCAATCTCAGCGGCTAGTTTTGCATAAGTTTTGCATAGTGGTTTTAAGCCATTGAATAATAACCGGAATCATCATTAGTATGAAAATCATCTCTTTCAACACCAACGGCATCCGCGCCCGCTTGCACCAACTCGAGCAACTGATCGCCACCCAGCAACCGGATGTGATTGGCATCCAAGAGAGCAAGGTTCACGACGACGAGTTCCCGGTCGCGGCGATTGAGGCGATGGGCTATCGGGTCCACACCCACGGTCAGAAGGGTCATTACGGGGTTTGTCTGATCTCCAAGCTGGAGCCGCTGGCGGTGCAGAAGGGATTCACGACCGATGCCGAGGATGCTCAGCGGCGGATCATTATCGCCGACTACGCCACCCCCAAAGGCGGCACGATTCGGGTGGTTAACGGCTACTTTCCCCAAGGGGAGAACGTCAGCCACGAAACCAAATTCCCAGCCAAGCGCAAGTTCTACGCTGACTTGCAGGACTATCTGCTGAATGACTGCGACCCAGAGCAGCCGCTAGTGGTGATCGGCGATATGAATATCTCCTCGACCGATCTGGATATCGGTATCGGTGAAGATAATCGCAAACGCTGGCTGCGTACGGGTAAGAGCAGCTTTCAGCCTGAGGAGCGCGAATGGCTCAACCGCCTGATGAGCTGGGGACTGATCGACAGCTACCGGCAGCAGAACCCGGACTCTAGCGACTTTTACAGCTGGTTTGATTACCGCAGCAAAGGATTCGCTGCCGAACCCAAACGCGGCCTGCGCATCGATCTGATTCTGGCGACCCAACCACTGATGGAGTGCTGCACCGAAACCGGCATCGACTATGAGATCCGGGCGATGGAGAAACCCTCGGATCACTGCCCGATCTGGGCTGTCTTTGATTGTTAAAAGGTGATTGCTAAAGGACGGAAGCTAAAAGGTGTTTGCTTAAAGCTGATTGTTAACAATCGCTACCTGATGGCTAAACATGGATGGTTAACAGGCTTATAACTTAAGGGCGTGTCTATGAGCATTACGCCCTGTCGCGCTCAGTTAAGCAATCGGTAAGCGACCGGAATCTCTATCTGCAGCGGCTGATCGGTCAACGTCAGATCCAGCCGCGCCAGATCGATCTCGGCCACTTGCTTCATGCTCTTGAGCGCAGCCCTGTCTAGCACCACATAGCCCGAACTCTTCGCCAACTGCACCGACGTAACCTTGCCGTTACGACCGATGCCGACCGTTAACAGCACCTCCCCCTGCCAGCCTTTGCGCCGTGCTTTGAGTGGATAACGGAAATAGGACGCAAGGGCGTGCAACATCTGCTCTCCCAGCTGGCGTTTAATGCTGGCCAACTGCGCCGAGCCCTGTTGCGCTGATGCCGATTCACCGCTCATTGAAACTGCCGTAGCCATCGAATCTGAGCCTGGATTGTCAGCCGCCTGACTGGCTGGTGATGACCGTTCAATCACGGGTTCCGAAATAGCGGTCTCGGCCTCTACTGCTTTGGCTGACGGGGGTAGCTCCCGCTGCTCAACAAGTTGGTCTGGGCTGGGGTCCGCGTCTGACTTCAGCAGTTCAACCCGCTGCTGCGTCTCGACTCTCTGTGCCCTCTGTACCGTCTGGACCTTCGGTACCTTCAGCACCGTCTCGACCTTCTGCGCCTGCTCGATAGCAGCAGCCACGGCGATTGGCGTGGCGGTGAGCGGCTTTAGCACAGGATCGGGTGTTGACGGCGGCATCGCCGTGGTCGCGACGCGGCCGGTCACCACACTGAACGCGGCCTGCTGTGAACGCGTGACTAGAACCCGGGACGGGCTTGCAGCCGCGTTAACAGGTTGCAGCTCGCGAGTGCTGAGGGGCGGTTGCGGCGGTAACGCCGACAGTAACTGCAGCTGAAGGGTCGGAGTCGCAAAAAGCGCCTGCGGCTCCGATGGATAGAGGTAGCCATAGGCCAACAGCGCACCGGCATGCACTGCAGAGGAGAACCCCAGCAGCGCAAGGATGCGCCTGTTAGCCCGGCTGATCATGACTAGCGATTGTAGCTCAGGCTGAGCAGGTAGGTACGGTCCAGACTGCTATACCCTTTGCTCGTTGAATGCTCTTTATCCAGAAGATTATTCACTTTGGCCTCAACCGCCCAGTGCTTAGCCAGGTCATACTTCGCCTTCAGGTTAACGATGCCATAGCCCGGCAGCTTAGCGCTATTGCTGACGTTGGTGAAACGCTCACCCTGCGCC
>JBALTG010000188.1:0-5653 GCA_036964625.1 Motiliproteus sp. | reverse complement strand
CACGCACAGCGAGCGGTGATAGCCAAATAGTCGGGCTGGGAGGCGCTGCAGGTAGTCGAAGCCGGGCCGCCACAGTAGCGAGCCGTAGGCAAAGACCCACAGATCGCCTTCAGGCAGCGTGGGGCAGATGGCATCGGGGTGAACCCGCAGGCTGGATTCTGCATTCATCGGATCTGTCTGTCGTTAGGCGTATACGTCATAGATCAACTACTTTAAAGTTCACGGCGACAAAAGCCAAACGTGAATTACAGATAAACTATAAACCTGACGGGTTAATAGGCTCGATCGCTTGAGTCCAGTGTACTGGCACGACGAAGCCGTAAATTGCACCGGATAGGCAATTTTAAGCCTGTTCGGGTGTGATGTGCAGGCTAAAAGAGAGAGAAAGGCATGGCATGGGAGATGGAAGTCTGGCAGTTGTGGCTGCTGGCGGGAATGATTCTGGCGGCGTTGGAGATGCTGGGGCTGGGATTTGTTGCCCTGGCGCTGGGAGTATCCTGTGGTGCCGGTGCGTTAGCCGCGGCGGCAGGTGGCTCTTTAACGATGCAGGTCGGCAGCAGCGCCGTGGCGGCGATGATCCTGATTCCGTTACTGGTGCGCCTGTTTAAGCAGCATCGCAGCGGTGCTGACAGCATCAGTCTGGCTGGAGAGGCGGGTAGTGCCGGACAGACCTATACGCTTGTTGAACAGCAGGGTCGGTTAGGCATACGCATCAAAGGCGATTTTTTTCCGGTTGAAAGCGCTGACGCCAATGCGCTGAGCGTGAATCAGACGATCATCGTGCAGCACTTTAGTGGCATCACCGCGATCGTGGCTCTGGCACCAATAAACTCAGTAACCAAGGATTAGGCTCATGATTGAGATAACACCGATAACGCTCCTGTTGCTGGTCTTTGCCGGTATTGTAGCGATCTTTTTTATTAAAGGACTGGTGATCGTGCAGCAGAGCGAGGCGATGGTGATTGAGCGCCTGGGTCAGTACTCACGTACCCTGGATCAGGGGCTGCACCTGCTAATCCCATTCGTTGACCGGCCCCGAGCGATCAAGATGCGTCGTTATCAGACCATCGAGGGGCAGCAGTTGCCGGTGACTCTGGATACGATCCGCATCGACCGGCGGGAAATTGTGGCCGATTTCCCCAAGATCCCGGTGATCACCAAAGACAACGTCACCGTGCTGGTGGATGCCGCGCTGTATTTTCAGATCATCACCCCTAAGGATGCGGTGCTGGCGGTCGAGAACCTGATTCAGGCGATCGAAACCCTGACCCAGACCTCGCTACGTTCCAAGGTGGGTGAGATGGAGCTGGATAAACTGCTCGAAAGCCGGACCGATATCAACACCGCGTTGACCGTCACGCTGGATGATGCCGGCAACAAGTGGGGCACCAAGATCAACCGGGTTGAAGTGCAGAACATCATCGTTCCCGACGAGGTGGAGCAGGCGATGCGTAAGCAGATGACCGCCGAGCGTGAGCGCCGCGCCACAGTAACCACCGCGCAGGGCCAGAAAGAGGCCCAGATCGCCGTGGCCGAGGGCGAAAAGCAGGCGGCTATTCTGCGTGCTGAAGGCCAGCGCAAAGCGATCCAGACTCTGATGGAAGCAGCAGGCTCCAGCATCAAGGAGGAGCAGATTCTGAGCTACCTGATTGCGCTGGAATATATGAAGACCCTGCCCGATATCGCCAAAGAGGGGGAGCGGGTGTTCGTGCCCTATGAAGCCACCGCGCTGCTCGGTTCGATCGGTTCGATCAAGGATCTTATTCCATCACTTAAATAACAGCGGTGAATTTTACCTGGGGAGCCTGTTTTCAGGCTCCCCATTAGTTAGTAGGCGGCTTACCCCGCTGTGCCAGCGTCAGCGCACCACCGATTCGCAGTACACTTTCAATATTTGTTTTTGGAGTTAGACATGCTCAGCTATCGTCACGCATTTCATGCGGGCAACTACGCCGATGTCCTCAAGCACCTGGTGCTGAGTCGGACCCTGGATTATATGGCCCAAAAATCGGGTCCGATCTGCTATATCGACACCCATGCCGGTGCCGGGGGGTACAGCCTGGTCTGTAGCGAGGCAAAAAAAACCGATGAGTTTAGTCAGGGGATCGGGTTGTTATGGGGGCAGAAGGGGTTGCCACCCGTACTGGCCGAGTATCGGGCGCTGATCGAGCGCTTCAATGAGGGCAAGGCGCTGCGTAACTACCCGGGATCACCCTGGATTGCGCGGCAGTTATTGCGCAAACAGGATCGTCTGGAACTGTGTGAACTGCACCCCAAAGACCATCCGAATCTAGCGCGACTATTTAAGTCGGAGCGGCGGGTTAATTGCCATTTTGGCGATGGCTTCAAGCGCTCGCTGGCATTGGTGCCCCCGATCGAGCGGCGTGGTCTGGTGCTGATCGACCCCTCCTATGAGGTTAAGAACGACTACGCCCAGGTGGTTACTCATATTAAAGCACTGCATAAGCGCTTTGCCACCGGTACCTATGCGCTTTGGTATCCGCTAGTGGATGAGCACCGGGTCCGTACGCTGGAGAAGGCGTTTATCCGCAGCGGGATGCGTAACATAGAGCTCTATCAGGTCGATGTGACCGAAGATCACAGCCAGCCAGGGATGACCGGCAGCGGTATGATTGTGGTCAATCCGCCCTGGACCCTAAAAAAGGATGTGACCGAGGCGCTGCAGTGGTTCGCGCCTAAAGTCAGCGACAGCGGCAACGCGCTGTACCGGGTAGAGGTACTGGTCCCGGAGTAACGGTTCAGGGCTTAATGATCGTCGTTATCCTTGTGCGCGCAATTCTTGTGGTCGTTATAGGGCGTATCGGTCGGGTACGCCGTATATTTACGGGCGCTGCCACGGACTTTGTCAGCGGGATATTTACGCTCGTTCTGCTGGGTTTTGTGCGCCACCGCTTCGAGAATGTCGATGCTTAGCTGGTCTGCCAGACGGACCAGATAAACCTGGACATCGGCGATCTCATCGCTGACCGCTTGATGCTGTTCGGCGGTCAACGTTTTGGATTGCTCCTCGCTCAGCCACTGAAACGGTTCCAGTAACTCGGCAGCCTCCACGGTTAACGCCATCGCCAGGTTCTTAGGCGAGTGATACTGCTGCCAATCGCGCTGCTCGGCGAAATCGCGCAGGTAAAGTTTGAGCTGGTGCAGATCTTTCATACGGTTTTCCTCGATAACGAGTCTCGATCTATACCCCACTACTTAACTTGCGCTAGCGCGGGGCGCTCGTGTGGATATTACCCGGTTAAAGGCGAGGGTTCGCTGCTTGATCAGCGGGGTTCGGTAATCTGAGCATTAGGCTCGGTGATAGGATCTGTTACACTACGGGTTTTCCAGTATTTTTGCCGTTAGTGGAGTCGTTTTATGCGTTTTGAAGGCACCGATCAATACGTCGCAACCGACGATTTGCGAATGGCGGTTAACGCCGCGATCACCCTGCAGCGTCCGTTGCTGGTTAAAGGGGAGCCGGGCACCGGCAAGACCATGCTGGCCGAAGAGCTGGCGGCTGCGCTGGGTAAGCCGTTGCTGCGCTGGCACATCAAATCGACCACTAAGGCGCAGCAAGGCCTGTACGATTACGATGCAGTATCGCGGTTACGTGATTCTCAACTCGGCGATGATCGAGTCCACGATATCAATAACTATATCCGCAAAGGGCTGCTATGGCAGGCGTTCGCTGCCGATGAGCAGGTGGTGTTGCTGATCGACGAGATCGACAAGGCCGATATCGAGTTTCCCAACGACCTGCTGGTTGAACTGGATAAGATGGAGTTCTTTGTCTACGAGACCGGTGAGCGGATTCTGGCCAAAAATCGCCCCATCATCATCATTACCAGCAATAACGAAAAGGAGCTGCCCGACGCCTTCCTGCGGCGCTGTTTCTTTCACTACATCCAGTTCCCGGATAAGGCGACGATGCAAAAGATTGTTGATGTCCACTATCCCGATATCCAGCGTAAGTTAGTAGAGGAGGCGATGGCGCTGTTTTTCCAGGTGCGCGAGGTCAATGGCCTGAAAAAGAAGCCCTCCACGTCCGAGTTGATCGACTGGTTGAAACTGCTGATGGCCGACAATATCCCGGCCGAAGTGCTGGCCAATCGAGATCCGAACAAAGCGATTCCGCCGCTCTACGGTGCCCTGCTGAAAAACGAGCAGGATGTACATATGCTTGAGCGTCTGGCCTTTATGGCCCGGCGCGAAGCCCGTTAGCTGTTCGATGCGTCAAGCCGGGAGCTTGTTATGCTGATCGATTTTTTTGGCGCGCTGCGCAAGGGACGGGTGCCGGTCACTCTGAAAGAGTTGCTGACGCTGATCGAAGCGATCGAGCAGGGCCTTGCGTTTGCCAATCTGGAACAGTTCTATCTGCTGGCGCGACTCTGCCTGGTCAAGGATGAGAAGTATTTTGATCGCTTCGACCAGGCTTTTGGTGACTACTTCAACGGCCTGGCGCAGCTCGAAGGCGAAGGGCTGGTCGAGGCGCTGATCCCAGAGGATTGGCTGCGAGCGGATTTTCTGAAGCAGTTGAGTGCGGCAGAAAAAGCCCAGATCGAAGCGCTGGGTGGTCTGGATAAATTATTAGAGACCCTGAAGCAGCGCCTGGATGAACAGCAGGGGCGGCATGCCGGAGGCAGCAAGTGGGTCGGTACCGGCGGCACGTCACCGTTCGGCCACAGCGGTTATAATCCTGAAGGGGTGAGGATCGGTGGCCAGAGTCGGCACCAGCGTGCGGTCAAGGTGTGGGAAAAACGCGAGTTTCGTGACCTCGATGATAACGTCGAGTTGGGCACCCGCAACATCAAGGTTGCGCTGCGCAAACTGCGCAAGTTCGCCCGCACCGGCGCTGCCGAGGAGCTGGATCTGGACCATACCATCCGCGCCACCGCTAATAATGCCGGTTATCTGGATCTAAAGATGGTCCCTGAACGGCATAATGCAGCCAAGCTACTGCTGTTTTTTGATGTCGGTGGATCCATGGATCCCTATATTCGCCAATGCGAACAGTTGTTCTCTGCGGCCCGTAGCGAATTTAAGCATTTGGAATACTTCTATTTCCATAACTGCCTGTACGAGAAGGTGTGGAAGGATAACGCGCGCCGCTCCAGCGAGTCGATTCCGACGATGGATCTGATTCATACCTACGGTTCGGATTATCGGGTAATCTTTATCGGTGATGCCTCGATGTCACCCTACGAAGTCGCCTACGCCCACGGCAGCGTCGAACACTACAACGAAGAACCGGGCCAGGTATGGTTACAGCGGGTACTCGACCACTGGCCTAAAACCCTGTGGCTAAACCCGATGGCTGAGTCGCACTGGCGTTATACCCAGTCGATCGCGATGATCCGGCAGCAGTTTGCCGGGCATATGTATCCGCTAACGCTGGAGGGGATGGAGCGGGGCATTAAACAGCTGTCGCGGTGAGCAATCGCCAGGATTTTTTTGGGCAGGGGCCTTAGCACGTTATACCTGAGCCGTGACCAGAGTCTTCTGGCTCGCCAGCAGTCTGTCGGACTTGACCGGTCGTTGCGAGGGGAAGACCGATTTGAGGCAGTTTTCGAACTAATTTGAGGCTATAAATCGGCAGGACAGCCGATTTACACAGCAATAGCTGCCCGTAGGGCAAGCTGCAGGGACGCAG
>JBALTG010000187.1:0-5790 GCA_036964625.1 Motiliproteus sp. | reverse complement strand
GATCACCGGGTGATCGAAACTGGCGGTCAGCGTACGGCAAGCCAACCCCGGACGCCCGTTAATCACCATCGCGCAGGAACCGCAGATGCCCGCGCGACAGACAAAATCGAACAGCAGCGAGGGCTCCTGAGTTTCGCGGATCTCATTGAGGGCGATAAACAGCGTCATCCCCTGGGTTTCGCGTAATTGATAACTGTGCATGCGCGGCTGGTCGCCGCTAAGCTGCGGATTAAAGCGCAGAACATTGATAGTCAGACGGCGTCCGTGCTGATCTGCATCGTCAACGTTACTGACCGGGATCTGCTGGCTTACCGGGCTGGATCTACTCATTGAACGTCGACTCCCAGACGCTGATTTTTGGCTTGGTACTTAGCGGGCAGCTCGAACGGCATCAACGCCTGCTGCAGAGAAAAACGATCCTGGTCTGGCAGCTGCTGCTTGATCGCTTCGATTTGTTGTAATCTCAGGGCCGTGTCGGGGTGCTGGATCGCGCTGTCTTCGCCGTAGCCACGGTAGCCCGGTGGCAGCTCCATCGCGGCGATATCGATCACCTCGTACTCCAGCGTGGGCAACAGATCCCGTTCATCCCGCCAGTAGCTCAGGGTCCGGTTGAGCCAATTGGCGTCGTCGCGGTGCGGGTAATCTTCGCGTGCATGGGCACCACGGCTTTCGGTTCTGGCCAGCGCGCCACAGGCGGCGGCCAGCGCCATTTTCAACATCAGCGGCAGCCGCAATGCCTGCTCCAACTCGGGATTGGCGGTGCGGATAGGGTTACTCAGCGCCAGTTCGCGACTACGCAGCAACAACGCTTTAAGCTGCTCGACCGCCTGTTCCAGCTCGGGGCCGTTACGGAAGATACCGACCCTGTCCATCATGATCTGCTGCATCTCACGCTTCAGCGCAAAGACGCTTTCACCCTGCGACCGCGTCATCAGCTGTTCGATCTTTTGCTGCTCACGCTCGACAAATTGACTGACGATGGCGGTATCGATGCTGATCTCATTATCGCGGCAATGATCGGCCACGTATTCGCCGACTATCATCCCCGACACCACGGTTTCGGCCACCGAGTTGCCGCCAAGCCGATTGAAACCGTGCATATCCCAGCAGGAGGCTTCACCCACCGCGAACAAGCCCTTGAGACCCGGACTCTCGCCGTTGGCCTGGGTACGCACCCCACCCATCGAATAGTGCTGGGTGGGACGCACCGGTATCCAGTCGGTGACCGGATCGATACCCAGGAAGTACTGACAGATATCCTTTACCTCACGCAGATTCTTATCGATATGCGCCTTGCCCAGCAGGGTAATGTCCAGCCATAGGTGATCGCCATAACGCGACGGCACCCCTTTACCTTTGCGCATGTGCTCGGTCATCCGCCGGGAGACCACATCGCGGCTGGCCAACTCGGCCTTGTCGGGCTCGTAGTCGGGCATAAAGCGGTAACCATCGACATCACGCAACAGTCCGCCATCACCCCGACAGCCCTCGGTGGTCAGAATGCCAGAGGGCACAATCGCGGTCGGATGAAACTGCACCGCTTCCATATTGCCCAACGGCGCCTTGCCGGTGGCCAGCGCAAGGGCCGTACCGATCCCCTCGCTGATCACCGCATTGGTCGAGGCGGCATAAAGCCGGCCATAACCGCCGGTGGCGATGGTGGTGGCTTTAGCCACATAGGCACTCAATTCACCGGTGATCAGATCACGTACCACCGCACCGTAGCAGCGATCGCCCTGATGGATCAGTGCGATCGCCTCTTTGCGATCATGGACCCTGATGCCCAGCTCGATCGCCTTGTTATCCATGGCGTAGAGCATCGCGTGACCGGTGCCGTCAGAGGTATAGCAGCAGCGCCACTTGTTGGTGCCACCAAAGGCGCGCGAGGTGATCAGCCCGTGAGCCTCTTCACTTTCGCTGATGGTGACTTTTTTAGCATTGATCACCGCCTCTCGATCGCCCCTACGCACCCGATTCCAGGGCACCCCCCAATTGGCCAGCTCCCGAATCGCCTTGGGCGCCACGTGTGTGAACATCCGTACTACCTGCTGATCGGCCCCCCAGTCGGAGCCACGTACAGTGTCGCCAAAATGAATATCTTCATTATCGCCCTCGCCCTTGCTGGCGCTGCCCAAGCTGGCTTGCATCCCGCCTTGAGCGGCAGCAGAGTGTGATCGTTTGGTCGGAATCAACGACAGCACAATACTGTCCAGGCCGCGTTGGTTAGCTGCGATCGCCACCCGCAGACCGGCTAATCCGCCGCCAATCACCAAAGCATCGGTATAGATGATGTTCATAGGGGCGCATCCTGTACGGGGCGGTTAGTGGTAACGACAAGCACCTCGATTGATGCAGCGTCGGCAAGCCCGCTGGAGTAATCGCGCTGCCCGGGCCGGTTAGTGGTGACAACAAGTGGCTCAATTGATACGGCGTCGGCAAGCCCGCTGGTCTCATCACATAGGGTCATAGCGTTGCCCGGCCTGGTCGCGGTGCTCAATACCGATCTTGATGTAGGCGGCAAAGGTCAGCAGCCCCAGTGTCAGGAAGAACACCGTCAGCACCATTTTGGCTTGCTTGAGACGATGCCGGGTACGTTTGGCTCGCGCCGGATCGACGTCAGCCTGATCCAAGCCATTAATATCACCCGCTGTAGGGCCTGAGCCGCGGCGCCTGAAAAATTCACCATCAAATACCCCCCACTTGATCGCCAGCCGGTACATCCCGATCGCACCGTGCAGTTCCGCGCAAAATAGCAGAATCAGATACAGCGGCCACAACCCTTCGGTCACGAATCGGTCTGCTGACAGGTGGGGGCCAATTTTGTCGGCATCCATCGCCATAATCACGATATGGGCCGAACCGAGAAAAAACATCACAAAACCGGTCGCCGCCTGCCAGAACCACTGCGTGGTATCGGCATGGTGCATCCGCCCCATATGCTGACGCAGGATGCGATACTGACGCCAGTTAGCCGGAAACTTACGCATCGCCAGCAGCCCGTGGAGCATAAACAGCAGCAACACCAGCACCGCAAAGCCGCTGACAATCATCGGGTAGCCATGGCCGTCAGCACTGAGGAAACGGGCCTCCATGGTATTGACCACAAACAGCATCGCATCCTTGCTGATCAGGATGCTGGCCACCAGCAGCAGATGGGTCCACATAAACAATCCCAACGCCAGCCCCGACAAGCTTTGAATCAGATCCAGCCGGGCGGGCATCGACCGGCTTGATTTAGCGGCCCCCTCAGCGGTAACGACAGAGCTATTCATGGAGACTCCTGCAACCAATGATGTAGTTCAAACAAGTAACCATTAACCATTAACCATTAACCATTAACCATTAACCATTAACCATTAACCATTAACCATTAAGGATCTTTAATCCGAATTTTACTAATTAAATAAATCAGTTCCAGTGATAGATGATTGGAGTACGGGGAGCAACGGCCCGATCCAAAACCGAAAAAAATCGAACTTTTTCGGAAAAAGGAGAGGGCATGGCAGAGACTCTGAGCGCGGATGATTCTATGCTTAAAAAATCAAAACACCCGGGAGTAAAGGTTGCATTATGTCCATCATCCAGGGACTGAAGGCCAGTCACCCACCGGAAACGGCTGCATGTCGCTGTTGTAGGTCAGAAACAACATAATCTGGTACTGATAGTGACTCAGCCCCAGGCCGAGTTTGAGCAGATTGGGGTTAGTATTCGAGGTAAATAGCACCGACAGAAATTGGAACAGCACCACCGCGAACATCACGAATTTAGCCATACCGAGGCAGAAGGCGAAGATCAGCATCATCAGCCCGCGCATCCATACGCTGCGATTGGCGTAGGGGGTAGCGGTTGAGTAATCCTTGGGGTCGGTCATGTCGTGCTCCTTTAAATTGTGTTCAATCCTTCGCTGCAGCAATCCACTCGATCGATGCTTGCTACAGGGTAGCCATACGAATGTAGCAGAGTGGCAGACCAATACCTATGCCTAGCAACAACAACTATCAACAACAATCAATCACCCTGCACGCCAGATCAGCGGTGGTACAAATCCAGCACTACGAATTATCGTCAACAACGACTAAACTTATTCCCGTTAAACCACTCCAAGCTAGCACCTGACACTGACACTGACACTTGGCGCCTCAACGCTCGAGACTGCGGCGCCATATCGCCCCAAAAAATCACCGTATACTCCCTTCATACCTCAATCATAACCAATAAAACCGGGACTTAGACGCCATGACACAACGCCTCCACCCGCTCAAAACAAATTTGTTGGCGGTCGCGCGCGCAACCCTGCTGGCGCTGCTATTCTCCAACGCCAGCCTGGCCGGGTTGCCACTGAGTGATTCGCAAGGCCAACCGTTGCCGACGCTGGCACCGCTGCTAAAAAGTGTGACCCCGGCCGTCGTCAACATCTCCACGATCACCCATAGCCGGGCCAGCAACCCACTCCAGGACGATCCGTTTTTTCGCCGTTTTTTCAACCTGCCACCGCAACAAAGCCAGCAACGCCAGCAACGCCCGGTACAGAGCGCCGGATCGGGGGTCATCATCGATGCCAAACAGGGACTGATCGTCACCAACTACCATGTGATCGCGGGTGCGGATGAGCTCCATATCGCCCTGACCGATGGGCGTAATTTGCAAGCCACGTTAATCGGTAGCGATCCGGATGCCGACCTAGCGCTGCTGCGGGTCGAGTCACACGACCTGACCGAGATACCGCTGGCGGACTCCGATCAGCTTCAGGTTGGTGATTTCGTCGTGGCGATTGGTAACCCGTTCGGGCTGGGACAAACGGTCACGACCGGGATCGTCAGTGCGCTGGGCCGAACCGGGCTGGGAATCGAGGGCTATGAGAACTTCATCCAGACCGATGCCTCGATCAACCCGGGGAATTCGGGCGGTGCACTGATCAATCTGCGCGGCGAACTGGTCGGTATCAACACCGCCATCATCGCCCCAGGAGGCGGCAATGTAGGAATCGGTTTCGCCATCCCCAGCAACATGACCCAGGCGATCATCCAGCAACTGGCGGCTAACGGCGAAGTTAAGCGCGGTCGACTGGGGGTCGTGGTTCAGGATCTTTCAGCCGACCTGGCCGAAGCCTTTGGCCTGCAGACGGGCGAGCACGGTGTGCTGGTCAGTGAGGTGGCGGCAAGCTCCGCAGCGGCCAAGGCGGGTATCCAGGCAGGAGACGTGGTACTGAAGGTCAACGGTGAAACGGTCAAAAACACCGCGGAGCTGCGTTCCAAACTGGGCGTCTGGCTGATCGGCAAGTCGCTGACCTTCGATCTGCTACGAGACAACGTCCGCTTCCAGCAGGTTGTCGAATTGGAACAGCCGGGCCAGGGTGCCACTGAAGGAATACGCTACAACCCCAGTCTGGCCGGCGCGGTCCTCGCAGAGAGCGGCAACGCGGTACTGCTGAAATCAATCGAGCCCAATAGCCCGGCAGCACTCACCGGGTTGCGTCCGGGGGACCGGATCCTGGCGGTGAATCGCCAAAAAATCACTTCCCTGGATGAGTTTACTGCGGCCGCGAATACAAAATTATCGACGCTGCTACTGCTGATCGACCGCCGCGGCAGCGCGCTCTATCTGGCGCTGCCCAACCGTTGAGACGAGCCGACAACAAGCCCGGAAGCCGCCGGGCTGTTGCTTTCAACTAAAACCCGAGAAGTCCGGTGCACGCTTAGCGGCGAACGCCGTCAAGGCTTCTTTGGCTTCGGCGGTCGAAAAACGTTGGGCCAATACCTGCAGCTCCGAGCAGATCACCGCCTCTAGCGG
>JBALTG010000186.1:0-5827 GCA_036964625.1 Motiliproteus sp. | reverse complement strand
ATTTGCCAAAAATGAGCGTCAAATCTGGCCGAAATACAGGTTTCGCAGTAGGTCAGTCTGTTCTCGGTCAGCCTCCTGATATGCCTGTCTGTTATTCCGATCTGCTATTGAGACTTGCGGCAATCTGAGCGCTCAGTTGCTGCTGCTGCAGTTTTAATGCGTCGAGCTGTTGCTGGGCTTTAAGCAACTCGTGGCTCAGGTTGAGTGCTGCCATGACGGCGATTCGGTCCAGACCAAACACCTTGCCGCGGGCTTTGATCGCTTTCATGCGCTGATCAAGAAGCTGCGCACTGGTCATCAGCTCTGACTGGGCTTCCTGCGGACAATTGATTAAAAAATCTTTACCCAGAATCTGGATCGCGACCTGATCATTATTTGAAGACTGCATTACTGCTCCATGGCCTTAAAGCGATCGATCATCGCTTCTACCTTTTTTTGGGTGGCGTTGCGCGCTTGGCGTAACTGGTTGCGCTCCAGTTTAAGGGTCTGCTCGCGGATCCGGAGCTGGCTATTCTGTTGCTGTAATTGCTGGCAGTAGCTGAGCAGTTGCTGCACTTGATACTCCAGATCTGTTGAGGTCGATTCTGACATGCCGCTGACTCATCCTATTGAACGTAGAATAGTAGGGCCGCTCGCGGGGTTGGTCAACGGCTGTCATCGTTGGATAGGCTCAGGAGGCTGACCGTGAATAGCGATCGTAGCGAGAGAGGCGCATTTTGAGTCAGATTAATCGGTCATTTGCGAATAATAGTGGTTCTATTTGCCAAAGATGAGCGGTAAATCTGACCGAAATGCGAATTTCGCAGTAGATCAGTCTGTTCTCGGTCAGCCTCCTAGGGCCATTATTGATCATCCGTGGCGTGGTGGCAGCGTAGGTGAGGTGCTAAGATTAGCCGCAGATAAATAGTAACCCGGTGGGTTAATTGGTTGGCGCATGGATGTGTCATCATTAGCCACTAGGTTAATAGTCCGGCTTAATGGGTGTCGGATCTGCTCTTAGAGGTAGTCTAAACGTGTCACAGCAAGCTATTCCAGACCAGGTCGACTTCGACCAACTGGCCGACCTTTTCGTTCGGCAGTCCGCACTGCACTCTCCTTCTGAGCTCCATGGCTATCTATGTGGTCAGCTGGCCGCGGGTGCGCGGCTGTCGCTTGAGTCTTGGTTTCAGGCGGCGCAGCAGCAGATTGGCACCGACGATGCCCCCACCGCCGAGCTACGGGCTAGTTTATCGGTGATGTATCAGGTCACGCTGGCGCAGTTGGAGCAGGCCGGGTTTGACCTGCAGCCGTTGATTCCTGATGAGGACGGCGCTTTAGGGCCGCGTGCTGAGGCGCTGGGGCTCTGGTGTCACGGTTTTTTGTGCGGCTACGCGCTTGCTTCTGGTAAGCCAGCTGAGCAGTTGGGTGATGATGCCCGTGACGGCATGCAGGATCTGTCCCAGATAGCCCAGATAGCGGTGGATGAATCCGATGGCGAAGAGAGCGAAACTAATTTTATGGAGATTCATGAGTACGTGCGCATGGTGGCGCTGCTGGTGTTTTCCGAATGCAACCGTAGCAGTGACGTTGATGAGCCCATTGCCACCCAGCCGGTGGATGGATCGCTCCACTGAGCGCGTCGGATCTGATCTTCAGCGATGGAGCTTAACGTGACCCATTCACTATCTCATTCACTCTCTCATTCACTACCTCAGTCAGAATATAAGTGGCGTCGGCAGCAGTTACTGGCACAGCTGCCGCCCTGCTCTGCGGTGTTGTTGCCTGCGGCGAAGCTGCGCTATCGCAACCGGGATGCCGAGTACGCTTTTCGCCAGAGTAGTGACTTTCTCTATCTCAGCGGCTTTGCCGAGCCTGATGCGTTAATGCTGCTGCTCAAGAACGCGAGTGCTGACAGCGAGTCGATTCTGTTTGTGTTGCCGCGCGACCCTGCTCAGGAAGTCTGGACCGGTTACCGGGCGGGTGCCGAGGGTGCGGTAGAGCAGTTTGGCTTTGAGCGTGGATTCAGTCTGGACCAGCAATCGAAACAGCTGCCGGGCCTGCTGGCTGGTTGTGAGCGCATCTACTATCCGTTCAGTGCGTCGGTGCTGGGTGGCGATAGCTTGGTGGCACAGATTCAAGGCTGGTGTCAGCAGTTACAAAGCAAGGCCCGTTCGAGTGCAGCTGCGCCGCAGCAACTGCAAAATATTGAGCCACTGCTGCATGAGATGCGGTTGATCAAGAGCGACGCCGAGCAACAGTTGCTACGCGAGGCCGCAAGGGTCAGTGCGCAGGCGCACCGTTTGGCGATGCATAACTGTCGCCCGGGGATGTTCGAATACCAGCTTGAGGCCGATATTGCGCATAGTTTTGGTCAACAGGGCTGCCGTTTCGCAGCCTATAGCACCATCGTCGGCGGTGGCGCTAACGGTTGTGTGCTGCACTATACCCAAAACCGGGATGCACTCCAGGACGGCGATCTGGTGTTGATCGACGCTGGTTGCGAGCTGGACGGATACGCGGGTGATATTACCCGTACTTTTCCTGTTAATGGCCGCTTTAGTGCCGATCAAAAAATCCTCTACCAGTGCGTGCTGGATGCCCAGCAGGCTGCGATCGCGGCGATCCGTCCGGGCGCGCGTTTTGATGATCCGCACCAGGCCGCGCTGCAGGTGTTGGTCGCCGGGCTGGTCGAGCATGGCTTGCTCGAGGGCGAGGTCGAGGCGTTGATCGCCAGTGAGGCTTACAAACCTTTTTATATGCACCGAACCAGCCACTGGCTGGGGTTGGATGTGCATGATGTGGGTGATTACCAACGCGACGCTGAGTCACGGCGGTTGCAACCTGGGATGGTGCTGACGATTGAGCCCGGCCTGTATATCGCGCCGGATAATGAGCAGGTTGAATCGCGCTGGCGCGGTATCGGCATTCGTATCGAAGATGACCTGCTCGTGACCGGGCAGGGGGCTGAGCTGTTAAGCCGGGATGTGCCCAAGCAGATCGCCGAGATCGAGGCGTTGATGGCCCAGAATCGGGGTCATGAGGCGGATCATGGCTGAGTCGAACATTGATAGCCCTGGCATAAACCAAAGCTACGATATCGTCATCGTCGGTGGCGGTATGGTCGGCGCTGCCCTGGCGCTGGCATTAGTGCGCGGCCAGGTTGCGCAGGGTCAGCCGTTACGGATCCTGGTATTCGAAGCCCTGGCGTTGCCGCAAACCCCTACGCAACCGCTTCAACCCAGTTACGATGCCCGATCTACAGCCCTGTCCCTGGGTACAAGGCACCTGTTTGAATATCTGGGGGTGTGGCCTGGGCTGGCAGCACAGGCCTCCCCTATCGGTCATATTGAGGTCTCTGATCGGGGCCATTTGGGCACGGCGCGGCTCGATGCGGTGAAAGAACGCGTTCCGGCGCTGGGGTATGTGGTCGAAAACCGCAGTCTGGGGCAAGCGCTGTTGGCGCCGCTGGAGCATGAAGCGGTTACCTTCTGTTGTCCGGCCGAGGTGGTTGCCGCGCAGGCGATTCCTGCGGGCATGCGTATCGAGTATGAATACCAGGGTGAGAGCCATTGCTGCGACAGCCGGTTGCTGGTGATCGCCGACGGTGGCCGTTCGGGCTTGCGCGAACAGTTACAGATCAGCACGGTGGAAACGCCGTATCAGCAGTGCGCGGTGGTTGCCAATCTGTCCCTGGATCGGCCTCACAATCATACCGCCTATGAGCGTTTCACCGATACCGGGCCGATGGCGTTGCTGCCGTTGACCCATGATGAGCAGGGGCGAGCCCGCTCTGCATTGGTCTGGAGCGTGCCGCTGGAGCAGGCTGATGAGCTGCTGGGGGCTGAGGACGCCGTGTTTATGCAGCGGTTGCAGGATAGATTTGGCTATCGTGCCGGGCGTTTTGTGGCGGTGGGCGAGCGTCATGGCTATCCGCTTAAGCGGTTGCTGGCGAGCGAGCAGGTGCGTACCGGTCTGGTCGTTTTGGGAAATGCCGCGCATGCGTTGCATCCCGTTGCCGGGCAGGGGTTTAACCTGGCGTTGCGCGGGGCTATGGTGTTGGCGCAGGAACTGCTGCAAGCGCAGGCCGAGCGGCGTGATATCGGCGCTCTGGAAACGTTGCAGCGGTTTCAGTCTCAGCTACACTGGGATCAAACTAAGACTATCGGCTTCAGTGATCGGGTGACTCAGCTGTTTTCCAGTCCTGCGACCACTCAAGTGTTAGCCCGTCATCTTGGGCTGCTGGGGCTGGAACTCTTTGCACCGCTCAAGCATGTGTTTGCCCAAAGTGCGATGGGGCTGGATATGCCGTTACCCGCGCAGGGGCGCTCAGGATCAGTATGAATCAAACCGCTAGTCATTCTCTTCAGGCCGCTGTCGATGTTGAGATAGATGTTGAGATCGATGTTGATGTCGCTATCGTGGGCGGCGGCATGGTCGGGATGGCGCTGGCTTGCGCGCTGGGCGGCAGTGAGCTGAGCGTGGCACTGATCGATCCGCTGGCAAGCGATGCTGCGCAGCGTCGTCTGGCTCTGGACCGGGCCGCGGAGCAGGGGTTTGACTCTCGGGTCAGTGCCCTGAATCTGGCTTCGGAGCAGATCCTGCGTAATCTGGGTGTCTGGACGATGATGCAGCAGCAGCGGGTCGCCCCCTACCGGCAGATGCAGGTGTGGGATGGTGAAGGCACTGCGGAGATCGTTTTTTCCGCCGCCGAACAACACCAGAGCCACCTGGGGCATATCGTTGAGAACCGGGTCACGTTAATGGCGCTGCATCAGGCCTTGACTCAGCATGACAATATTCAGTGGCTCGGAGGTGCTGGCTTGCAGCAGCTGTCCGGGCCCTGTCCGTTGGGCTCAGCGCTGGGTGTCGCTGCTACGCGAAAAGCGGGCCCTGAGCCGGGCGCTGATTCCGATTCCTGGCGCCAGCTGCTGCTTAGCGATGGCCGGCGGATCAACGCCCGGTTGGTGGTGGCTGCCGATGGCGCCCACTCGTCAGCCCGGCGTCTGGCGGGCGTGCCGCTCAGCGAGTGGGACTATCAGCAGCACGCAATCGTGACCACGGTAACGACCGAAAAGCCGCATCAGGCCACGGCGTGGCAGCGTTTTACCGACGACGGTCCGTTAGCACTGCTGCCGTTGTCGGGCACCGGGCACCAGGTTTCGATTGTCTGGTCGACGTCGCCTGATCATGCGCAGGCTCTGATGGCATTATCCGCCAATAATTTTGCCATTGCGCTGGGGCAGGCGTTCGAATATCGGCTTGGGGCGATCAGCGACGTCGACACGCGCGCTGTTTTTCCATTAGTGCAGCGTCACGCCAAGCGCTATGTCGAGGACTCGCTGGCCCTGGTCGGTGACGCCGCGCATACGCTTCATCCGCTGGCGGGTCAGGGCGTCAACCTGGGCTTGTTGGATGCGGCCACGCTTGCCGAAGAGTTACTCAAAACTCACCAGCAGGGGCTGGCACTCGGTGATTGCCGGCGGTTACGACGCTACCAGCGCCGCCGTCAGGGGCAGAGCCTGGCGATGCTGGGGTTGATGGCAGGATTTCGTCATCTCTATGCCGAGGTGCCACCGCCGCTGCACTGGTTACGCAACCTGGGAATGAAGCAGGTAGCGCAATCCGGAGTGCTCAAGCGCCAGTTAGTGCGGCATGCGTTAGGGCTTGAAGGCGATTTGCCACTACTGGCCAAGCCCGATTTGTTAGCGGCAGCTACGTTATAAACGGCCGGTGATTGAATTGGCACCTAGGAGTCTGTCGGGCTTGGCCGATCGTAGCGAGGGCCTTTTGATTTAGGCCAAAGTCGATTTGAGGCAGATTTTTCGATCATCCGAGGCGATAAATCGGC
>JBALTG010000185.1:0-5838 GCA_036964625.1 Motiliproteus sp. | reverse complement strand
TTTAGACGCGGTGATTTGACCGACGTGAGTACCTCATTAGCTTGCCAAAATAGGCTTGCAGGACCCTGAGTATGAATTAGGTCAAAAGCCGGGTTCTGGCGCCGCTGTTCTCTGTGTTCTCTAAGTTAACTTAGCAATATTAGTGCCATTAATTCGCGTGTGGCAGGGGCGGAGGGGGGCGAAAAGGTTGCGACGAGGATGCACGCGGATAATCGGTGGTAGGTCGTGGCCAGATATTGCCGCGGTTGTTTTGGAATGATATCCAGGCTACTAGCAATGAAAATCAATACTGTGGCTAATGACGCCGACGGACTCTCTACGGGGGGGGCTCTGCACTCCTTCATGAACACGGGTTGAAACAGACAGGGTAGGGAGTGTCTTAAATCCAGTAGCAATTTCAGGCCGACCTACAGGGCTAGGAAATGTGGTAATTCCGTCGGGAGCGGGATGCGCCGACCAACAGCAACGCTGTTGTAAGGTCGGAATTTATTCCGACAGGGTGCAGCATCTGTCCTTTGCCTAGAACGAAAACGGGAAGCCGATGGTCAATTGCATATCGGGTGCATCGGCTGTTGCCCCGACGCTAATGTTGAAGTTGGCGCTACGGTCGGTGTCTAATCGCATATTAACCCCGAATTTCAACGAGCCAACGTGGAGGCGGCTGAAGTTGGTGGAAGGGTCGCCCAATTCTACGTCGGTTTCAAGGATCACACTG
This sequence comes from Motiliproteus sp., assembly GCA_036964625.1. Taxonomy (GTDB): domain Bacteria; phylum Pseudomonadota; class Gammaproteobacteria; order Pseudomonadales; family Balneatricaceae; genus Motiliproteus. The sequence goes on along the minus strand of JBALTG010000185.1, from coordinate 5,123 downwards.
TGCCCGTATCCCATGTTGAATGAGGTGGTTTCATTGATCGCAAACCCCATCCCGATACTCAGGTTGATCGCATCGCCGGGGTCAATTTCTCCGTTCGCTGTGCCTGAGTCCTGCGCTAAATTCCACATATAACCGAAGCTGCCGTAGAGTACGGCCGGATCAGTCGGATAAGCAACGGCGATGCTCGGCTCTATGCTGTAAAAGCCGGAGCCGGTGGGTTGTTTAAGAAAAAACTCTCCAACCAGCTTATCAGGCGTATCCACGTCATTGTCTGTATCGGCAAAAACCTGACGTCGCGGAACATCGAAGGGACCATCTCCGGTGGTTGTTTTGACCCTGAGGTTGGCGGTGTAATAGGGACCTGGCGCGGTGAAAGGGGTGATCTTATAGTGGGCTGAAAGTACGATATCGCCTAAGCCGGAACCGCTGGAGCTGACTAAAGACGCCAGCTCGACACCGCTGAACAGCTCCCGACCGCGAATGTCTTCACTGCGTTGCAGGTAGGGGACACGCAGGCCCAGCTCGAGTCGATCGGTCAGCGCGTAGCGAAAGTTGAGCGCGGCGGTCAGGGTGTCTCTGCGGGTTTCCTGGATATTAATCAATCCGACCACGATAGAGGGAATGATACTGAACCCCTCCACCGCGACTCTGTTGCTGGATGAGTGGACAAAACTTAGGCTGGGTTCGAAGTAGACCCCCCCCCCTTCTTTGGTTACGGAGGTGCGTTTGCTGGTGCTGAGCGTACTTTGTGCGGGTTTATTATCGTCAGGTTTTTTCCCGACAGGATTTTGTGGCGGTGTCGATGTTGCGGATGAACCGGTTTCGGCAAGCCTGGGTAGCGGGTTGCTGCGCTCGGCGTTCCACTCCTGTTGTTCGGAGCTTTGAGTGCTTTGGCCGGGGAGGTGCGTGACACGACCGGCACCACGGCTCTGCTCCAGAGTGGGCGTTGCCACTCTTCTCGATCCGCTCAGTTGGGCCTCGGTAGGGCGGTGCTGCTGTTGGATTAATAGGGATTGGGCTTCTAGTTTTTGTTCCTGGGCCTCGATGCGAGCCTGCTGTGTGGATAGCTGCATCTCAAGTCGCTCCAGCTTTGTTTTCAGTGTCTCTGCGCTGGCCGGGGTCGTTGCAATAAAGACGATAAGCAGGGTGGCTGGCGTTAAGCGTAGTCGGCGTCTCATCGTATCAATTCCCTTGTTTGCATTAGGGTCAATCGCCGGCAACAATACAGTCAGTGAGCCAATGCTGTCTGTTAATAAGGGGCTGAACCTGTGCGGCTCTATCATGCCGCCTTCTATCAGCCCTAGATCATTGTTCGGCGAACGCCAGTTTATCTATCAGGCGATAAAGCGTTACCCGTGACACTCCAAGGATCTTGGCGGCATTGGATACGCTTTGGTCTGCACATATCATAGCCAGTTTTATGCAGTCGCGTTCAGCCACAGCTCTTGCTTCGGAGAGTGTCAGAATGCTTTGTGAAGCAGTGCCAGGATCAAACTCTAGGTCTTTGGCCTCGATCAATTCCTGATCACACATGACCACTGCCCGCTCAACCCGATTGATCAGCTCTCTGACATTGCCTGGCCAGTGATAACCGTGCATATGCCTGAGCGCGTCGGCGCTGAAACCCTTAATTTTATGGGTAGACTCAGAATGAAATTGTTTTAAAAAGTAGTGGCAAAGGGGGGCGATGTCCTCCCTTCTATCACGCAGAGGTGGAATAACCAGGCTTAAGACATGCAGCCGGTAATAGAGATCCTCCCGGAAAGCTCCCTCGGCTATCGCGTCTTCGAGGTTGCGATGGGTCGCAGTTATGACCCTGATATCAATATTTATGGGCTTGCTGCTGCCGACCCGGGTGATTTTTTTCTCTTGCAGAACGCGCAGCAAATTGGCCTGCTGCTCTATGGGCAGGTCGCCTATCTCATCCAGAAATATGGTTCCGGTATGGGCGGATTCTATGCTGCCGATATGGCGTTGATGAGCACCACTGAACGCCCCTTTCTCATGTCCAAAAAGCTCTGACTGAATGAGTCCATCGGGGATTGCTCCGCAGTTGATCGCGATAAAGGGGCCTTTTGTTCGACGTGACTCATTATGGATAGCACGGGCAACCAGTTCTTTGCCTGTACCGCTCTCGCCGCCAACCATGACGGATGCGTTGACACTGGCAATTTTGTCAATATCTTTAAAAAGGGCCGACATGGCGGGGCTGACCGCGACCATCTGATAACCATTGACAGGTTTGGCAATTTTCTCCAGGTATGCGCGACGTGATTGCGCCATGCCGTAGGCGTGCCCGAGGCTGTTGAACAGGCGATCTTTGTCGCAGGGTAGGGTGTGGTAATCATGAAGGTAGCTCACGATTAGGCGTTGCGTTTGGGCGCGGTTGATGAACGCTGGATCCACTAAACCGACCCATTCGATCGATTGATTATGCCCGAGCAGTTGTTCAAGACTGTGCAGTTGGCCATTACATTCGGATTCGCCAATTATGACCAGGCCGACATGAGGGGTTTCAGATTTTATGTGGCTGGCGGTTTGTTCAATCGTGTTCGTTTTAAATGGATTCCAACCGGATGACATAAAAAGATCACCGGGGATTCGACCTTCCCCTGTCATATCGAGACACACTAATGGTCTGGGCATAACTGCAATATCCTATGCATTTTTAGCTCAAAAGTTGCTAGGTCTTGTTGTGCCTGTCTGTGGAGTAAATAAGTGTAATCAGATGCTGTATAAGTATTTTCTAATTAAATGGTAAGTAAGCTTCATTACTGAGCGATGCATAAACTATACCTTTTTATAGGCGCTTATTTTGTTAAGGTTTTTTTCCTTGCGGTGGGGTTGGGTGTAAAAAACACTGACGATAACTAGGCTTTGTTGTTAACGTCTTAATATCATTTAGTGCGTAGTTAATGTTGGTTGAACAAATTATAGTCGAAAAAAAACCGCGGTCGAGGCCACGGCATTTAGTTGCTAGAATTGCCCTTGCGGACTCTGCTATGAGGGGGAGCGGCGACGCTCCTACAGGGCATGCCCTGCGCTTGTCAGTGGTATAATATCGCTGGCTTAGCCGTGGCGTAGTGCGTCGATGCGGTCATCCAGCGGCGGGTGGCTGGCGAACAGTGACGCCAGTCCCTGCTTCAGGCCACCGGCGATACCGAAGGCGACCAGCTGGTCAGGCATATCGGCGGGTAGATTCTGCTCTGCTTTCAGGCGCTGCAGGGCACCGATCATCGCCGAACTGCCCGCCAGCCGTGCGCCCATCTCGTCGGCGCGGAATTCACGGCGACGGGAGAACCAGGCAACGATGGTGGAGGCAAGAATGCCCAGTATCACTTCGGCGATCATCGAGGTGATGAAATAGCCGATACCGTGGCCCTGTTCATTCTTGAGGATGACCCGGTCGACGGTATGGCCGATGATGCGGGCGAAAAACATCACAAAGGTGTTTACCACGCCCTGAATCAGCGCCAGGGTGATCATGTCACCATTGGCGACGTGGCCGATTTCGTGCGCCATGACGGCCTTAACCTCGGCACGGCTGAAGCGCTGCAGCAATCCCTGGCTGACGGCGACCAACGCAGCATTTTTATTCCAGCCGGTGGCAAAGGCGTTGGACTGCAGGGAGGGGAAGATGCCTACTTCGGGCATCTTGATGCCCGCCTGTTGCGCCAGCTCAGCAACGGTATCGAACAGCCATTGTTCATCAGCGTTACGGGGCTGCTCGATGATCTGGGTGGCGCTGGCACGTTTCGCCATCCATTTGGACAGCAGCAGTGATACCAAGGAGCCCGCCATGCCGAACACCCCGCAGATAATCAGCAGATTACTCAGATCCAGGTCGATGCCGTTGGCTTGCAGCGATGAGCCCACGCCCAGCAAGCTAAGGGTGATGCTGGCGATCAGAATGATGGCCAGGTTAGTGGCCAAGAATAGTAAAATGCGCATGTTCAATTTCTCTAGTGATAAACCGCTTATGGTAGGTTCAATGCTGCTTAGATGGGGTCATTAAAGAAAAGTTTCAAGGTTATAATGGCTATCCTTTTTAGTCATGAGTCTCCCATGCAGGCAATCATAGAAGCGATCTCCGGTCACCTATTTAATCCGTCCTCAACCGAGGCGCTGCGCCTGTTTCATGGTCGTGGTCACTGTTACGAGGGGCTCTCGCATATTAATGTCGATCTGCTCGGGCCGGTGTTGCTGATTACCCTGTACAAAGCGGAAACGACTCAGTCCCTGGCCGCGCTGGTCGATGCAGCGAAAACCCAGGGCATCCCCGCCGTGGTGGTGCAGCAACGCGATCAGCGTGGCGGCCCGGTCGAGTGGCTCTGGGGTGAGCCCCGGTCGAGCTGGGTAGTGACTGAGGATGGGTTGAAGTTTGAGCTGCAGCTGGGACAGAGTCAGAACATGGGGTTGTTTTTGGATATGGCTAACGGTCGGCGCTGGGTGCGGGAACATGCGCGGCACTGCAATGTGCTGAATCTGTTTGCTTATACCTGTGGTTTTTCGGTGGCGGCGATGGCCGGTGGGGCGGATACCCTGGTCAATCTGGACATGAGCAAGGGCGCGCTTAAGCGCGGTCAGCGTAACCATCAGCTCAACGATAACGATTCACGCGGGGTGCGTTTTTTGCCGCATGAGCTGTTTCGCAGCTGGGGTAAATTGAAAAAACTGGGGCCTTACGAGATGGTGATCATCGATCCGCCCTCATTCCAGCGCGGTAGCTTTGTCGCTACGGAGGATTACCAGAAGGTGTTGCGCCGCTTACCCGAACTGCTGCAACCACAGGCGGAGCTGTTAGTCTGTTTGAATGACCCGGATATCGGTACTCAGTTCCTGATCGAACTGATGCAGCAGCACTGTCCCAGGGCGGTTTTTAACGCGCGCCTGGCAAATCCAGACAGTTTTCCAGAACGTGACCCGCAAAGTGGTTTGAAGGTCTTGCACTTCAGTTATCGGGCGTAGTCAAGGCTGGCAATGCTTATCGCAGGTTCCTTCGCGCTTCGATCGACGCAGGTATTAGGGGCGATGGACAAATAGCTACCTGATTACCCACAAAGCTCAGCCAAGATGCAGCCGATCTATTCTTTCTGCATAAACCAACAACCCAAGCATGCATT
>JBALTG010000184.1:0-5883 GCA_036964625.1 Motiliproteus sp. | reverse complement strand
ACATTATCGGCCTCATTCAGCGCCTGTTCTATCAACGAAAACTCCAGATCACTGAGGTATTTTTTCAGATCCATCCCCTCGGGAGGCAGGTAGCTGCCCACGGCGACGATCTCGCCCGAACCCATGCCCATGCCCATGCCCGACTCATTGATCACGGGCGCCAACAGCGGGCGCTTAAGATGCGCAGGCAGCTCTTCGGGTTCCAGATAGCGAAACTTCTGCGGCAGCTCATGCACACTGATCACCGCATTGGGGTGCAGGATCGACAACCGCTCCACCAAATTAGCCAGTTCGCGCACATTACCCGCCCAGGCATGCCGCGTTAACGATAGCAGCGCGCTGTCGTGGAACTGAATCAATCCCAGACCGCTGGCCTCGGCGCGGCTCACCAACTCACTCAATAACGCCGGCAGATCCTCCATCCGCTCGCGCAATGCCGGCATCTCAATCGGAAACACATTCAGGCGGTAATACAGATCTTCGCGGAACACACCCGCAGCGATCATCGTTTCCAGATCTTTATGGGTCGCGGCGATAATCCGCACATCGACCTCGATGGTCTTATTGCCGCCCACCCGCTCGAAACAGCGCTCCTGCAACACCCGCAACAGCTTGACCTGCATCGACAGCGGCATATCGCCGACCTCATCCAGGAACAGGGTACCGCCATCGGCCAGCTCAAAGCGCCCGTGCCGGGTCGAGATCGCACCGGTAAAGGCGCCCTTCTCGTGGCCGAACAGCTCACTCTCGAGCAGCTCCGGCGGGATCGCACCGCAATTGACCGGCACAAAGGGGCCACCGGCACGCGACGAGCTGTTGTGCAGATTGCGTGCAACCACCTCTTTGCCGGTCCCCGACTCGCCGGTGATCATCACACTGACATCACGGTCGGCCACCTGCGCCATCATCGCCCGCACCCGCCGCATCGGCAGACTGGTACCCACCAAGAGGTGATACAACTTGCTGTGATCCTCCCACAGCTGCATCTGGCCATTGGCCGCCTCGCGTTGCTGGCGATAAAACTGCGCCTGATGTAAGACGTTAAGCAATTGGCGCTGATCCAGTGGCAGCTCAATCTTCGCCACCAGCATCCCCCGCAGCGGTGCACTCAGCGCCTGCGACTCGGCCCAACCGGAAATAGACAACACCGGCACATGCGGATCACAGCCCTGCAACTGGCTTAACAGCAGCTCCAACACCACCGGCTGACGGCAATCGCCCAGCACCACCGCCGCCATCCCCGGCGTTAACAGCCCCTGCTGCTGCGGCCAGGCACAGAACTCCAGCGCCCGGCACTCGATCCCCGAGTACTCGAACAGCGACTGCAGCACCCGCGAACGTTCGAGGTCGTCGTCGATAAGAAGAATGGAAAGAGGAGCAGGCATAGCAAAACCATGTGAACGTTTTTTTGACACTGATAAGTATCGGCAAGTGTCAAAGTTTTGTCAAACGGTTGAAGAGGCTAAATAGAGGCAACACTGAAGCAAAACAGCCCCAGGAAGGGGCTGTTGTGAGATTGGGAGCTGGCAGAACTAAATCTTATTTCTCAGGCATCGCTACCCAGCCAGCCTTAACCTCGTTCAGTAGCGTCGACACTTCATCTAAAACAGAAACATCCAAGTCACTATTAGCGATCGCCAGTCGCTGAATCATATAGTCGTAAAGCGGATCCAGATTAGCAGCCACCTCACCACCCTTTTCCAAATCCAGCGACCCTTTCAGATGCACCAAAATTCGGCTGGCTTTGTTGATCTGCTCACCCTTACCGGCCATATCTTTCTGGCCAATCAAACCCTTGGCGCGGCTGATCGCGGTCAATGCACCGGCAAACAGCATGTTAACCAACTCGTGGGGTGAGGCTTCGGAGACCGCGGTCTTCAGTGCGACCGTGTTATATTGATTAAGTGCTTTCTTACTGTAAGACATGGATATAAACCTATTTATCTTGGAGCGGTAAAGGGCAATCGATCGACCAGACCGTCAAGCGAACTACTGGCGGCATTGAGCGAGCGAATGATCGACTCCATCGCCAGAAACTGATTCTGAAGCATGGCATGACGCGCCTCCATCTGTCGATCGAGTGTTGTCCTATCTGTAGCAATATCGGTCAACTGCGTGTTCATCCGCGTCTCACGGGTAGCGATGAGACCATTTTTTTCCAGGAACGTATCGAGAATATTGTTCACTTCGTTACCGAAGCCTCGGGCGATAGTGATCGTGGCGGTTGTGACCCCGGGCGCAACCTCCAAACTCAAGCCTGATAGCGTGCTACCCAGCTCGGGCAACAAGATATTGCCCGAGCCGAAGGCCGCAACGCCGTCGATGGTACCGACCACATCGACGCCGGAGGTGGCGACTGTTGCGTCGTGCCCCGTTGTTCCGGAAGCGTCAGTAATGCCAAGATTGGCCATATTAGCACTGGCGGTATTGATATCAACATCCGATGCCACACCGGTAGTCTGCGATGTAAAGCTGTAACTTTGGGTTGCAGAATCGTAGCCCACTGACACCCCTGCCATTTGTAATTCAAGTTCTGCCCGAACATCCTCGGTGGTATTAAAGGTACCAATCAGATCGACAGCACCTGCGGCTACGCCATCAACGTCGTAATTAAACGTGTACTGACCGGTGGTGACAACCAACGGATTGGTAAAGGTATCATCATCTCCGGCAACACCTGCCTCAACGGAGAAACCCAGGTTTCCCATACCTCCTGCAACGGTGGCAATCTCGATATTTGATGCAGACCCGGTAGCATCAGAAGTAATGCTGTAACGATCAGCTGCGGCATCATAAGCCACCGTCACGGGTGTCGCCGCGGCTAGATTAATGGCGCTCTGCAGCGCACTCGCGACCTCACCTGCGCTGCTGTAAGCCGAGGCCCCCAAAGTGACGTTTACACTGGCTGCACCATCAACAGCAATATCAAAGCTGTATCCCGCCGTATCGAGTGGTGCGACAAAGGCATCATCGATACCTGTTTGCAAAGCCCCCCCCGCAATCCCTAAATCAGCCATCAAGCCGGTGGCATTGGTAATCTGAACGTTTGACGCGGAGCCACTACTGTCAGAGGTAAAGGTAAAGCGGTCATTGCCCGCGTCATAGCCAACAGTGACTAAGGGGCCTGCAGGGAGCAGACCTGCATTAATTTGTGTTTGCAGGGCAGCAGCCAAATCTGCCGCGGTATTATAAGATCCGCCCGTCAGGTCTATCGATGCGGTCGAACCATCTACCGTGATATCCAGCGTTTCAGCAATAGAGGTCGATAGAGGAAGGGTAAAGGTACCGGCCGTATGCGCAGTTCCATTGAGACCGGTTATCGCAGTGCCATTAACGCTGGCACTGGTATCGGCATGCTCCGTTACACTGGCAACGGTATTATCGACCACATTGGTGGTAGTCAGTCCGCCCTGACTACCTAATGCGGTAGTCCCTGCATCGATAATCGCCCCGCCCGTCAGCGAGCCGGCCGTCGCCCCTCCGCCCAAAGATAACTGGCCCATCTCAGCGCTGACATTCAGAAAACTAATCGCCGAGGCACCGCCGTAAGTCCGCGAAGTGGTAGTAAAGCTATTGGTTCCGCTGTCATAACTGATATCGACCGCCGCAGCCACACCACTGAGATTCGAGTCACCGTTGATCTGTGCTTGCAGATCAGCCGCAAGCTCGGCGGGGGTCGCATAGTTTCCGGTCAAGGTGATCAAATTGCTGGTGGTACCATCCACTTTAATCTGGAACGAATAATCGCCTGCGCTGGTATCCAGCTTACCGCCTGCCGCCAGACTGAAGTCATCGGCGGTGAGATCCAAACCCAACACCGCAGCGTCATCAACAGTGATACCACCGCCGGTCATATACCCCTTGGCCGGATCGGTGGTCACCACCACATCGTAAGTCCCCGGCTGGGTCGCGGCGCTGGTTTTAACGATACCGAGCCGGGCATCACTGGTGGACGTGGTCCCCGCAAAAATATCGGTCAGCGCGTTGTAGTTATTGTCTAGTGCGACCTTAAACAGGTCCTCTTTGATCTCGAGTTCACCGCTGATCTGGGTCTGAATGCCTATGGTAGCCAACGCGGTGTAGTTTCCATCCAGACCGGTCAGGGTCGAGGAGATCTGTGAGCGGATCTGGTTGAGCATGGTCTTGGTGGTCGGGTCACGCGATAGCGAGCCAAGGGTCTGATCCTCGGCATCTTCGTCCACATCCGCTGGCGTGGTCAGGTTACCAGTCTGCTCCAGAAACAGGTTATAGACCTCGACAAAGTCACGGACGATCTGCTCACCAAAGCTCTTGTCGGCTTCGACACTGACCGTCATGTTGTCATTGGCATCGGCCGAGACCCCGTTGAGGGTGAATTTCAGCCCGTTGATCACATCATCGATATTGTTCGTGGCGCGGGTGATATCCAGGCCGTTGAGTTTGAAGGCCGCATCGACGCCCTTATTTTTTTCAGCCATCGCCTGGGTTGTTTCATCAAACTGCAGCGCCGCTAGCCCGGGGGATACCCCTTCCGTGACCGAGATTTTCATCTCATTGCTGGCGCCCGACTCGGAGGCGATCTGCAGGGCATAGTTGCCACCGCCCGTATCGATAACCGAAGCCTGCACCCCGAAATCACCATTATTGATCGCATCACGAATGCCACTCAAGGTGTTATTGGACTCATCGATGGTCAGCGTCTTGGAGGCCTTATCGGAGTTGGAGGTGTCCAACGTCGTGTGGCCCGCATCCCAATCACCAAAGCTAAAGCTCAGGGTGCCGTTACCGACCACTGCATCCTTATCAGAAAAACCACTGACACTGAGCGAATGGGCAGAGGCCAGCGTCGTCACGTTAATACTGTAATCACCAACTGCTGCACCGGGATCAACCGATGTCGGCGTGACCAGGGTAGTATCGGCAAAGGCCACATTACGGGCATTGAAGGTATCGGCATCGGCCAGCAGCTTCATACTGTCCTGAATTCCGGACATCGCACTGCGCAGCGCTCCATAACCGGAGATCTGGGTTTTAAGGGTGGTGGTCTTGCTATCGAGAATGAACTCTTTAGGTGCGCGTTCAGCCGCAACCAGGCTTTCAACCAACGCTTTGGTATCGATACCGGAACCACCACCCAGCGACGAGAGAATACTATCAACCATAACAACCTCCGAGAATGACGCTAATGCGCATTCAAAACCAACCCATCACCCGTGCGTGGCTCGGAACCGATTCCGACAACTACTCATGGGGTTAAAACCCAACCAAGATTATACCTTTTCGCTGAACAACATCCCCATCACGCTGTCCAGATGCTCACTGATCGCCAGCGCCTCTTCGGTGGGGATCTGCCGAACCAATTCATTGCTCTCTCGGTCGGTGACCCGCACCACCACCTGTTCCGCGGAATCATCGACGCTAAACGCTAGCGAGCGCTGCCCCTCTTTCATAAACTGATTCAGCTTATCCACCGAAGCCCGCAGCTTCTCGGCCGATACCTTAGCCTGCTCCACCGAACCGTCGCTGGCTTGCACCTTAACGACGGCCTCAACCTGCTTGACCGCACTCTCGGGTGCGACCATCTGGGGTGCCGACTGAGCAGACCCCTGAGTGGCAACCGGTTTGGGTTGTACCGACACGGGGACTTGAGAAACTCCAATCTGATCAACCATGTTCACTCCTCCTGAATTCAATCAGCTTTTAAAATAACGCTTCTCGCTAGCTCAACAGCAAACATCATCTTAAAAATTAACCAAAAGTCATCAATTGACGTTTTATTCTTTATCTCAAAACAACACTGCCCCGCATAGCGGGGCAGTGAGTCTAGCTGGACTGTCTTACCCCGGACTTACTGGAGTAGTGACAACACCTGCTGCGGTGCCGAGTTGGCTTGCGCCAGCATCG
>JBALTG010000183.1:0-5898 GCA_036964625.1 Motiliproteus sp. | reverse complement strand
AAAAGAAGCGACCCTGTTTGTTTATGTAGGTCGGTCAGAAATTGTACCTTCTTTTTACCTGACTTAGATACTATGGCAGCACCTTCTTATACGGCTTCACTACCACCTTGGCGTAAACCCCGGCAGTGATGTAGGGGTCCACGTCAGCCCAGCTCTGGGCCGCTTCAAGGGAATCAAATTCTGCGATCACCAGCGAGCCGGTAAAGCCCGCCGGGCCCGGGTCTTCGCTGTCGATGGCAGGGTGTGGGCCGGCAACCAACAACCGCCCCTGATCTTTGAGGGCGACCAGCCGAGCGACATGCTCGGGGCGCGCGGCGAGGCGTTTTTCTAAAGAGTTATCAATATCTTCGCTGATGATGGCGTAGTACATGGCGAGTCTCTTGGCTTGTTATTAGTTTTAGTTATTGGTTTTAGCTATTAGCTATTAGCTATTTGTCTTGCTCGATGGCAGGGCTCGAATCGTCCTGCTTTTGATTCGGCTCTTGATCCCGTTCTTCATCCTTCTCGGAGATGTGCTTGCTGAGGTAGATCCCCTGCAGAATGATAAATACCAGGGTCAGCCCGAGCATCCCAAACAGTTTGAAATTAACCCAGGCCTCCTCGCTCATGGTCTTGGCGACATACAGGTTCAGCGCGCCCATAACAATAAAGAATACAACCCAGGCCAGGTTGAGGCGGGTCCAGATTGGCGCAGGCAGTGCCACTGCGCTCTCCATCATCCGTTGCACCAGAGTTTTGGCGCCGATAAATTGACTGCCCAGGAAGGCAACAGCAAACAGCCAGTTGACCACGGTCGGCTTCCACTGGATGAACGTTTTGTCTTTTAGCAGCACGGTGGCACCGCCGAGTACGACCACCAGCGCCAGAGTCACCAGCTGCATCTTTTCGATCTTATGGGTACGCATCCAGGTGACCAGCATCTGGATGATGGTGGCGGGAATCAGTACCGCCGTCGCCATGATCATATCGCCGGTGTATTTGTACACGCCGAAAAAGATCATGATCGGCAGAAAATCGAATAACAGCTTCATAGTAGGACCCGTGGCTTATAAGGCGTATCTATAGGAACAGCACGCAGTATAAAGAGTTCCCTCCCACGCGCCTATCGGCCAGGCGTAAAAAGCAGTATCCTTCTTGGTTGAATTCTGTCCAACGTAGGTTTCTACCCATGCTTCCCGCCATCGATCTGCATAGTCATACCACCGCCTCTGACGGCGGCCTGTCGCCTGCTGCGCTGGTCCAGATGGCGGCCGCCAAAGGGTTGCAGTATTTGGCGATTACCGATCACGACACCTGTGCCGGACTGGATGAAGCACGTGCGGCAGCTCAGCCACTGGGTGTTGGCGTGGTGGCGGGGATCGAACTATCGACCACCTGGGCCAACTCAGGCATCCATGTAGTCGGCTTGGGGATCGATGATAAACATCCGGCCATGCTCGAGGCGGTGGCCGAGCAGGCCGATGCCCGGGCGCTGCGCTCGGTCGAGATCGATCAGCAATTAGAGCAGCGGGGCATGCCCGGGGTGATGGTGCGGGCGCGTCAGTTTGCCAGTGGCGAGTCGTTAGGGCGGCCCCATTTTGCCCGGGCAATGGTCGAGCTGGGTTATGTTGATTCCGAGCCCGAGGCTTTTGACCGCTTCCTAGGTTCTAAGCGTCCCGGGGATGTGCGTTGTCACTGGCCGTCCATGGCCAAGGTGGTTGGCTGGATCGTTGCGGCCGGTGGTATCGCGGTGATCGCTCATCCACTCAAGTACGACCTTAACTGGACCCGGTTGCGGCTGATGCTGGCCGATTTTGTGGCCGCCGGAGGCGGGGGGCTGGAGGTCAGCTACGGCGGTGAAAATCCCAACCGGGTGATCGATCTGGTGCGTCTGGCGCAGCATTTTAAGCTAAAAATGTCGGTCGGCAGCGATTTTCACCGGCCCGAATTTCACTGGACCGCGCTGGGCAAGTATCCGCCGCTTAAAGGCGACTTCGACCCGATCTGGAGTGCGCTGGGGATCGAGCTGCAGCCGCGTGCAGGCAGCGCAGAACCGGCCTAGATCCTGTCGGCTTGACGTTGCCGCAGAGCAGGAGTGCGCTGGGGGTCGAGCTGCAGCCGCGTGCAGGCAGCACAGAACCGGCCTAGGAGCCTGTCGTAGAAACGCGGTGCACGTAATCAGTCGCGTCAGCGCTGCGGATCGCCGCCAGTAACCCCTGCAGCGGATGGCCAAGCTGCTGTTGATCGATCCGTTTAACCTGACTCCGGCATGAATAACCCGTCGCCACCAGTGTCGTGGCCGCATCGTTATCAGACTGCTGTTGCGTGATCTGGGCGATTTTCGGTCCCCAGCTCTGGCTGTAGATCGTCTTAGAGGTCTGCTGATTCGCCGCTTCATGGCCATAGGTCCCGGCCATGCCGCAACAGCCCAGATTCTGGTGCGCCAACTCCAGCCCCAGCGCGCTAAACACCTGTTGCCACTGCGCCACGGCGCCGGGGGCGTTGGTACGTTCGGTGCAATGGGCCAGCAGCTGGAACTGCTGTTTGGGTAAGTTAAGCTCCAGTGCCTGCAGCCGGGTTTGCTGACTAGCCAGCCACTCCTGCAGCAGCTGAACTTGGGGTAGCTCCATCTTCGGCAGGGTCTTGGCGTATTCTTGGCGGTAACTCAGGGTCATCGACGGGTCGATCCCCACCAACGGAACGCCAAATTGTGCCAACGCCTGCAACCGTTCGGCACTGGCGCGCGCAGTACGCTCGAACTGGGTCAGGAAGCCGTGCACATGCAGCGGCTTGCCGTTGGGGCTGAACGGGGCGACGAACACCTCGAAGCCGAGGCGGCGCAACAGCTCGCAGCATTCGACCACCAGCGGGGTTTCAAAATAGCTGGTAAACGCATCCTGAACCAGAATCACCGCGCGTTCACGGCGCTGGGGCGACAGCTGTTGCAGCGTGGCCGTGTCAGCCCAGGGGATCTCCAGGCGGTCCAGCCCCTGTTTCAGTGAATGGGTGCAGATCGGCGGGCTGTCGACCATGCCCAGGTGTTTATGTAGCAGACCCCGGGTGGTGGCGTTGGTCATTGCCCAGTTATAGGGTGCGGGCCAGCGGGCCAGCCAGGGGATGATGAACTCCAGGCTGCCGACCATGTAGTCCTTCAGTGGCCGCAGGTAGCGGCCGTGGTACAACGACAGAAACTCGGACCGGAACTCGGGCACATTAACCTTAATCGGGCACTGGGATACGCAGGATTTGCAGGCCAGGCAGCCCTGCATGGCCTCGTATACTTCGTGCGAAAAATCGTACTCACCCTGGCGCTTGCTCCAGCTGTTGCGGATTCTGGCGGGCAGGTTACGCCATGCCGGGCTCAGTTTGAGCTTGCGGCTCTCGGTCTTGGTGTTACTGCCATTGTTGCTCAGCAGCCGCAGCCATTCGCGCACCAGCGCGGCGCGCCCCTTGGGGGAGTGGATGCGCTGCCGGGTGCCCTTCCATGACGGGCACATGGCGTCGTCGGGGTCGTAGTTATAGCAGGCGCCGTTACCGTTGCAGGTCATCGCGCTGTCGAACTGCTCCCGCACCGCGACCGGAATCTGCCGGTCGTGCTGGCCCCGGGTCGGCACGCCGTCGATACGGTAGAGCTGTGCGGCACTGTCGAGCGGGGTGCAGATTTTGCCGGGATTCAACTGATTACGCGGATCGAAGGCCGCTTTCAGCTGTTGCATGCAGCGGTACAGCTCGGGGCCAAACTGCGCCGGTGCGTATTCCGAACGGATCCCCTTACCGTGCTCGCCCCACAGCAGACCGTTGTACTTGGTCGTGAGTGCCACCACCTGGTCGGTGACGGTGCGGATCAGTTTCTCCTGCAGCGGGTCTTTCATATCGATCGCCGGGCGCACGTGCAGCACCCCGGCATCGACGTGACCAAACATGCCGTACTGCAGCCCCAGGCCATCCAGCAGGGCGCGGAACTCAACGATGTAATCGGCCAGATTCTCCGGCGGTACCGCGGTGTCTTCGACAAAGGGGATCGGGCGTGCATCGCCCTGGGCATTACCCAGCAAGCCGACCGATTTTTTGCGCATCGCCCAGATCTTGTTGATCTCGGTCTGGCCGTAAGTCACGGTGTAAGCAAAACTCTTGCCGGATTGACCCTGGGTGGCAGCGAGGCGATCGGTCAGCTGCTGTACCTGCTGCGTCAGAGCCGCCTCATCCGCTGCGATAAATTCGACCAGATTGATCCCCTGAATGCTGCGCTCGGCCGATGCCGGGAAATAGGCGCTGACACTATCCCAGACGATATCGGCCATCGCCAGATTGAGCACCTTGGAATCGATGGTTTCGATCGAGGCGGGCGCAGCCAGCATCAGTTCCTGGGCATCGCGCAGGGCATCATCGAAACTGTCGTACTGGAGGTTGATCAACGCCGAACAGTTGGGGATCGGCAGCACATTGAGCTTGGCCTCGGCGATAAACGCCAGAGTGCCCTCACTGCCGCAGAGCAATGAGTTGAGGTTGAAGCGGCCTTGCGAGTCGCGCAGATGAGCCAGATCATAACCGGTCAGGCAGCGATTAAGCTTGGGGAAGCGGGTCTCGATCAGCGCGGCGTTATCCAGTTGAATCTGATCGGCCAGGCGATGCAGTTCGCCGACCCGATCATCGCGCTGCTGGATCTCGGACAGTGCCGCGGCATCGATCGGCTGGGAGAGCCAGCAACTGCCATCGAGCAGCACCGAATTTAGCGCCAACACGTGATCACGGGTTTTGCCGTACAGACAGGAGCCTTGGCCGCTGGCGTCGGTATTGATCATGCCGCCAATAGTGGCGCGGTTGCTGGTCGACAGCTCCGGGGCGAAAAACAGCCCGTAGGGCTTGAGCGCGGCGTTGAGCTGATCCTTGACCACCCCGGTTTGCACCCGCACCCAGCGCTCCTCGGCATTGATCTCCAGGATCGCATTCATATGCTTGGACAGATCGACGATCAGACCGTCGCTCAGCGATTGGCCGTTGGTGCCGGTGCCGCCCCCGCGCGGGCTGAGTACGATCTGTTCAAACTCGCGCTGACTGCTCAGGCGGGCTATAAGCACCAGATCGGCCAGATTGCGCGGGTAGATCACCCCCTGTGGCAGTAGCTGATAGATACTGTTGTCGGTCGCCAGCGCCACCCGGTTGCCATAATCGGGATTGAGATCACCGCTAAAACCCTGTTTTTCCAGAGCGTTGATAAAGTCAAGGTAACGCGCCTGAACGGGGTTGGATGCGGCAAGTCTTGGGATCATGGGGTCACTCGGAGCCTGATAACAGAGGCGCAGATTATATCAGCAAAATCAACCAACCCAACCGTTGATTGATTTCAACCCACGCCTGAATATGGGGTTTTGTGGGTCGGGCTTCAGCCTGACATAGGTAGCACCCTGGTCGGTATAAATCCCAATCCATACATGAATAGCGGATTTTGTAGTGGGCAGTGTCGGTGTTTCAGCCCGACCTAGGTAGTGCTTGAGGGTTCTGTTGGAATGAATTCCAACCCACATAAACCAACAACGCCAGCCTGCGGGGTTTGTGGGTCGGTCTGAAATTGCTCCTGCATTGAAGACACTACAAACCAGCACAAATCCACGCTTGCGGATTTTGTGGGTCGGGCTTCAGCCTGACGCATGCCGCACCCGGGTCAGAAACAATGCCAATCCATACATGTCTATCGGATTTTGTGGGTCGGGCTTCAGCCTGACAGTAGGAGGCACCCGGGTCAGAAACAATACCAATCCATACATGAATATCGGGTTGTGTGGGTCGGGCTTTAGCCTGACGCATGCCGCACCCTGATCTGCACAAATCCCAAGCCACGCATGCATATGGGATTTTGTGGGTCGGGCTTCAGCCTGACATAGGTAGCACCCTGGTCGGTATAAATCCCAATCCATACAT
>JBALTG010000182.1:0-5908 GCA_036964625.1 Motiliproteus sp. | reverse complement strand
GCCGATTTATCTTCGCAAATGAACGATAAATCTGACTCAAAATACAGCTCTCTCGCTACGCTCGCTATTCTCGGTCAGCCTCCTAGTAGACAGTTTAGACAGCACGCAGTCATAACTGTTTTCTAATATAGGAAGTATGGCAATCCCGTCGAGAACGGGGGGCACCAAGCTACAAAACCCCATCCTCATTCTTGGATAGAGCGATAACCGCGGCCGTTACACCATATCTTCGATCAATTCGGCCAACGCTTTAATCCCCGGCGCTATTCGATCCGCGGAGATCGATGAATAACCGAGCCGGAAATAGTTCAACGGCGGCTGCTCGCTCTGGAAATGGATATCCCCCGGTTCGATCAGGATGCCCCGGTCGGCCGCCTCTTTACGCAGCAGCCGGGCGTCGAGCCCTTCGGGACCGCGGACCCAATAGCAGGAGCCGCCGAAGCTGGGTTTCTGGAACGAGGCTGGCATATACTCCGACAGCGCCGCGCCCATCGCGTGCCAACGCTCTTCGTAGGCACGCATGATGGTCATGATCAGCGCATCGTGGTAACCACGCTCCAAAAACAGTGCCACCGAGCGCTGATTGTTAGCAGCCGGGTGGCGTACCATCAGCCGCCGCAGCGCCCTCGCCTCACGGATAAACTCCGCAGGGCCGACCATATAACCCAGCCTCAAGCCCGGTGCCAGGGTCTTGGAGAGACTGCCAACGTAGAGTACCCGGTCGTTTTTATCCAGGCTTTTAAGGGCTGGTATCGGATTGGACTTGAAGTTAGTTTCGCTCTCGTAGTCATCCTCGATGATGACAAAATCCTGCTCATTGGCCTTCTGCAGCAGCTCGTAACGACGCTCGATCGGCATGGTCGCCGTAGTCGGGCAGTGGTGACTCGGGGTGGTGAACACACAATCGCAGTCGTCGAGGCGCGCGTCGATGATCATCCCTTCATCATCTACCGGCAGCGGCACCACCTGGGAGGGGTTAAGGTTAGCTATGTTGCGAATATCGACGTAACCGGGATCCTCGATCCCCATCACACTGTCTTTATCCAGCAGCAGCCGCGCCAGCATATACAGCGATTGCTGCGCACCCACGGTTACCAGGATCTGTTCGGCCGAGGCCCAGACTCCGCGCCTTGGCAGCAGCCGGGTACGGATCTGTTCAATCAACAGCGGGTCGTCGTTGTCAAACCGGTCCGAGGCCCAGTCACGAATCGCCGGAACGCTGACCGCATCGCGACAACATTCGCGCCAATTGTTAGTGGGAAACAAGCTGGGGTCAAACTGACCGTAGATAAACGGATACTGATATTTCTGCCAGTCTCGCGGCTTCTTCATATTGCGTTGGACGGAGGGAAACACCTTCAGTTTCTGACTCCAGTCCGGCGGGGTGCCATCCTGGGTATCGGGCGCCTTCCGCTCCTGCTTGACCTTTCCCTGAAGAATATCGGGATTGACGTAGTAACCGCTGCGCTCACGTGCCACCAGGTAGCCATCATCAAGCAGATGCTCGTAGGCCAGCACCACGGTGTTGCGGGCGATGCTTAGCTGGGTGGCCAGTTTACGACTGGAGGGCAGCGGACTGTCGGCCGGGATATTACCGTTAAGGATGGCGCTGGCAATCTGCTCGCGCAGCTGCTGTTGCAAACTGGTGTCTTTATCGGTCGAAAGGTGAAAGAGGTGAAGCATGGAGCATGCCCTGTCTGGTCTTTCTAGTCACGCCCTCTTTCAGCGACGTGCACCAGAAATTATTATTTTCGTCCCCCTGTATAACCCATAAGATTCCAGATTGCTAACGCTAGCCGCACTGTCGGCACTGTTTCCAATAACGCACTTTATTCGACCAAGCTACTGATCTGGCGGAGTAATTGCACGGCAGCGACTACGTTCAGGAGCGTTGCAGATAATCAGCGATTAACTGCCGCTGCACACTCAGCGCATGATTCTGCGCCGGGGAGGCCATTAACTCGGTGTCCAGGTAATCGATGGCACGCCGGGTTGCCCGGGACGCGGTCATCTCGGTGAGGGGGACTTCGGTTTGAATTTGAAAACATTCGAGCGCAGGGCCGATAACGGCGAGCTGCTCTTTGCCCGCGATGCGTTCAACTAAATCATGCAATATTTGTGTTTCCATGGGTCACTCCTCTCCCGGGGGGGCCTGCGTATCTCAGATACCCTTCCAGGCTCAGTTATATCAGTGGTGCCAAACAACCCGCTCTTCCTGCCACGCAGCAATCACCGGCGCTAACGTCGGATTAAACGCCCCTAGGGTAAAGCCTGCCGTGCTCTGAGGGCGGCTATCTAAACCACGTTCACACGGAATCTTGAGCCACCTGCGGAGAACCCGCAGGTGGCTGCTGCAGAGCCGTCAGTCGTTGGGGCACAGCCGTGACATCGCGCTGTCGATGGCATCGACGATGGCGTCGATATCAGCCTGGGTGGCGATCAATGCCGGACTCAGGCAGATGGTGTTGTTAAACTCGCGGAACGAACGGTTGGTCCGTCCGATGATCACCCCCTGCTTCATGCAGTCGGCGCCGATGGCGATCGGCAGGCTCTCGTCCACGGGCTCTTTGCTGACACGGTCTTTAACCAGCTCGAAGCCCGCGAACAGGCCCTTGCCGCGCACATCGCCGATGACGTCGTACTTGGCCTTCAGCCCGTTAAGACGCCCCATTAGATGCTCACCCATATGGGTCACATTTTCGAGCAGGTTTTCACGCTCGATGATCTCCATATTGACCAGTGCCGCCGCCGGACCCGCAGTACAGCCGCCGAAGGTAGAAATATCACGGAAGTAGCCCATCCGTGCATCATCGTCCTCTTTAAACGCCTCGAACACCTCCTCGGTGGTCACGGTGCAGGAGATCGCTGCATAACCCGAGGCGACGCCCTTAGCCATGGTTACCATATCGGGTTTAACGCCGTAGTGCTGGTAGCCGAACCACTTACCGGTACGCCCCAGACCGCAAACCACTTCATCGATATGCAGCAGAATGTCGTACTGCTTACAGATCTCCTGGACCCGATCCCAATAACCCTGGGGTGGCTCAATAACACCACCACCGGCGGTGATCGGCTCCAGACAGAGCGCACCGACTGTCTCAGGCCCTTCGGCCAGAATCACTTTCTCGATCTCGTTAGCGGCACGGATGCCGTAATCGTCGACATCACCCCACTGCGAGCGATACTCGCAGCAGTGCGGTACTTCAACGAAACCAGGGGTAAAAGGTCCGTACTGATTCTTGCGCTCATACTGGCCGGTAGCACTCAGCGCGGTGATGGTGGTGCCATGGTAGTCACGCTCACGGTAAAGCACCTTGTATTTCTTGCCACCGTACTTCTTCTCAGCGATCTGACGCACGATCTTCCACGCTTTCTCGTTGGCCTCGGAGCCAGAGTTGGAGTAGTAGACCCGGCTCATACCCGGCATCTTGTCGATCAGTTTTTCGGCAAACAGCGCGGCAGGTACGTTGCCGGCGGTCTGTGCGAAGTAGTTCAAGGTTACCAGCTGGTCACGCACGGCATCGGCGATCTCGGTACGGCCATAGCCCACATTGACGGTCCAGACGGCGCCGGAAACCGCATCAAGATACTCGTTACCCTTGGCATCCCAGACCCGCATCCCTTCGCCTTTAACGATCACCATAGGATCGTTCTGTTCAAACGGCTTGTGCTGAGTAAGGTGGTGCCAGACATACTTCTTGTCATTGGCAACTGCCTTGGCGGCATCAATATTTTTGGCATCGTAGGTCATGTAACTCTCCTGACAGGCGCTTTTTATTGTTAGTGGGATGACTAAAGGTGGCCAGCGGGCACTTCCTCATTGGCATATAAGGTATGACGCTCGGGCACGCAGGAGTTAGAACCAGTTTTTTAGCGGCGTTGATACCAGATGACTGGACCGGTCTAGAAGCCGCGACTGGTTCTTCAGCGCCGGCAAGCATCGATGGATGATGCGTTGACACCCGTGCTACAGACCCCAACCCCTCCGATAGAGGCAATTTATGATTACGTTAGAGGTCAATGGCGAGCACCATCAGCTCCCTCTGGAGGCGACCCTGGAACAGCTGCTGCAACACCTGGCACTGACCGGCAAGCGCCTGGCAGTCGAGTTAAATCTGGAGGTCATTCCCCGCAGCCAATACCCGCGACAGCAGCTGCAAACGGGTGACCGGATCGAAATTGTCCACGCCATCGGTGGCGGTTAAAATAACGAGGAGTACCGCATGAACTCAGTCCTGCACCCCCAAGATCTGCTCAGAGTGGACAGCCGTGTTTTTAATTCCCGGTTGATGGTCGGTACCGGTAAATATAGAAATTTGGAAGAGACCCGCCTGGCCATCGAAGCCAGCGGCGCCGAGATCGTCACGCTGGCGGTACGCCGGACCAATATCGGCCAGAATCCCGGCGAACCCAACCTGCTGGATGTCATCTGTCCCGATAAATACACGATCCTACCCAACACCGCTGGCTGCTATACCGCCAAGGATGCAGTGCGCACCTGCAAGCTGGCGCGTGAACTGCTCAACGGCCACGACCTAGTCAAACTCGAAGTGCTCGGTGACGAGAAAACCCTCTACCCCAATATCACCGAGACCCTGATCGCTGCCGAAGAACTGATCAACGATGGCTTCAAGGTGATGGTCTACACCAGTGACGATCCGCTGATCGCGCTGCGCCTGGAGCAGATGGGCTGCGTAGCGGTAATGCCGCTGGGCGCCCCGATCGGCTCGGGTCTCGGCTTGCGCAACCCTTACAACATCCGCTTGATTCTGGAGAATGCCCAGGTACCGATCATCGTCGATGCGGGGGTCGGCACCCCCTCGGATGCCACCTTTGCGATGGAACTGGGCTGCCACGGGGTTTTGATGAATACCGCGATTGCCCACGCCCAACAGCCGATCAGCATGGCCCGGGCGATGCGTAAAGCGGTTGAAGCCGGGCGCGAGGGCTATCTGGCCGGGCGCATGCCGAGAAAGGGTTACGCCAGTGCCTCCTCGCCTGGCGACGGGATCTTCTTTTAACGGGGCCTTGTTTGAGGTTATATCGGCGTTAGCGGTCTTAGCAGATGCGATACTGGCAGATACCTCTACCGGCCCGATATTGACGTTTGCGCCCGCTCGGTCACCTTAAGGAGATGCTCCGCCATACCCTTAAGAATCCTGGGCGGTCTCGACCAAACCGCCCAATTCCAACCTGCTTGGCTAATAGCCTCAACCCGGCTTCTTTTGTGGGCTGGGCTTCAGCCCGACACAGCTTGATTAAGCCCAGCTCAGCCGCTGTCAGAATAAATACGACCCACAGGGACGTGGGAAGTGCCGTTGTTGCAGGAGCCTTCAACTGCCGACCCACAGGGACGTGGCAAGTACAGTTGCCACTACTTTAAGATCATTAGCAAACGATAGTGCCACAGCACTCGCAACCTAGGATCTGTCTGTTTTTGGTGACAACTGTTGTGATTTTATAACCATATGAACTAAATAGAGAAAGCTCTAGAAGATCACAATTCTAAATTAGCAGATCAATACGCTGTCGGTAAAAGGAGACAGCACGGGGGGCTATTCCTAAACGCCTCCCCGTCCGTTACTCATTTTCTTGTTTCAAATTAACGACTGATTTCATCTTGCAGACCATCCTGATCATCGAGGCCGTCTGAAATCACTCGCCGATCATACTTTATCTGTTTGTTTTGTATGCAGTTTTATATCTATGGCACAAATATTGATAATAGATTCTCGCAACCAGTTCAAAGGCAGCGGTACGACGAGGTTGATGTTTTGCGATTATTTGAGGTGTTCAATAAGCGCAATTAAACATCGTTGAGGTTCAACACTCGTGTAACGAAAGTTAGCCCTAGGTTGTGCACACCAATGGAGTGAATCATGCTATTAAGCCGGTGGGCTAATAGCAG
>JBALTG010000181.1:0-5932 GCA_036964625.1 Motiliproteus sp. | reverse complement strand
CCTGGGATATCAACAACCTGTCCTTAGTGGGCTACCGGATGCTGATCCTGCCCGGTGGTTACGCCTATGACTACAAGGTCGCCTTGAACAACAACGGTAATCAGCATATCCGCGATTTTGTGGCTAACGGCGGTGCTTACGTAGGCGTCAGCGCCGGTGCCTTCTACGCGTCCGATGTCATCGTCTGGCAGGGAGAGCGCTTCGACCACCCCCTCAACCTGTTTGATGGGGTTACCGACGGCGAAATCGTGGAGATCGCTCCCTGGCCGGATTATGCGATAACCCTCATCGATATCGAACCGAACGTCGAACATGTCACCGACAACCAACCCGCGACGGAAGATGTACTGTTTTTTGGTGAAGGGATGATGCAGCCAAGCAGCGACTCCACCCAAACTGTTCGGGTGTTCGCCAGTTGGCGGGTACCAGGCACCCGCTATGACGGACAACCGGCCATTATAGGGTTCGATTACGGTACCAGTCGGGCGCTGCTTATCGGCACCCACCTGGAGATTGAGGAGAACGATGGGAGGGACTCTAATGACGTTGGTAGCTCGCTTAGCGATTACGGTTCTGATTGGCCGCTGCTCTCCCGGATGATGGATTGGGTGGAGCAGCAGACTGAATTTACGAATCTGCCCCTCGGTGAACCAGCCCCCGATATCTGCGGACCGGTTATCACGCTTGCCGCACCACCTTCGCCGGTCACGGCAGGAACTCCCGTGCTTTTCAACGCGGAGCTTACCGACGCCGAGATGCTCGTCAAAGACGCCAGCCTTACCCTAGTCGGCTCCCAGGGTCCGTTTTCTGTGGCGCTGAGCAACCATGATAGGCTGCATGACGAGGGGGTCGAGGCCGGCAGGATCGCTCCTCCCTGGCAAGCGGATCCCCATTGGTCTGTTACTGCGGACGCCCCCTGGTTGCACTGTCGGAATAAATTCCGACCCACTGGAACGTGGGGCATTTCTTAACTGCAGGAGCAATTTACCGCCGACCCACAGGGACGTGGGGCGTCCGTCTATTCTCGCGAGCACGTACTCCCATCGCTTATCGCTGTGATGGCTGAAGATCATGGGTAATCAGGTAGCTCGAAGCAACCAGGGGAAGCGGATATCCCCCTGGGTCAGCGCTGCAGGGTCAGCGCCGCTGAATTCGGTCCACCCGGATGGAACCGTCTTCCATGACCACCCCCCTGACCCGCACCTGATCACCGGGGCGGGGATTTTTTTTGACCCGCGTGCCTCCGGTGACCTGCAGCGGCAAGTCATCCAGCTGCCACAGAGCCGTCAACCGTCCCTCCAGGCGCAGCCGTCGCCCCACGGAAATGGGCGCTCGGCTCCCCTGGCTGTCCCGCGCGCCCTGCGCGACCCATTGGCGAATAAGTTGGATCTCTTCTGGCGCCAGAAACGGCGGGCCATCGAAGGGCATCCGCGGCCGCGAGCGCCCCTCAATCTTACGCACCAGCTCACTGGCTTGGGGATACCCTGGCAGGACAACCACCCGCTCGCCGCCACCCACCACCTGCTGCCAGCTCCCCAGCCGCAGGCCTTCGGGCGGAGATCCCCGCAGCCCATTGTCCTTGTGGCATTTGACGCAGCGCTTCAAGAAAATCGGCGCGACCTGAGCAAAGGTCAGATAGCCCGAGGTCGGGGTCGCAACGATACCCGCGTCAACGGCGCGCGGGTCTGGGTTCAGCGCCGCGCCCGCAGCTTTGGCGGTGGGATCGACGGCGGTGACCTTCTCCGCGACTTTCTCCGTGAGGTTTCCAGCGAGCTCGCCTCGGGGCGCACCCGCCTGCACCCAGGCCAGCATCAGGGCCTCTGCAACCGGGTCAAGATAGGGCGGCCCGGTGAGGGGCATCCGTGGCAGGCTCTGCCCGCGGATGCGCCGGACCAACTCGCTACCACCGGCATCGCCGGGCACCACCACAGCCCCCCGGTCACTGCCCTGGCGTATATTGGCGTAGCTATCAAGGCGTAATCCCAGCGGGGCGCCGTTGCCGCTGTGGCAGATCACACAGTGCTGCTTAAAAACAGCGGCGACCTGCCCGTAGCCGGGAACCGCAGCCGGCACCGCCGCTACGCTCATCAGCATGCCCATCCCGACAGCCAAACCGACTGCGGCTCGAGTGCTCATCGGATCGGCTCCCCACGCTCACAACCACCTCCAACGCCCCGGCTCCCTAGCATGCCCATCCAGACAGCAACACCGGCAGCGGCTCCAGTGCGCATCAGATTGGTTCCCCACACTCACAGCACTCTTTCATCGACCTCTCAACGATCTCTCAACGATCTCTCAACGATCTCTCAACGATCTATCTACAACGTCCAGCGACCCGCCTCCCGGTTATACCGGGCCCATCAGCTCGACCCGCCCGGCGGTCCACAAATCCAGCATCCGCGCTTTAATTGCTGCGTCAACCTTGAGCGCCCTGAGGCGTTGCTCGATCATGCTCAGCGCCTCCTGTTCGGGCAGAGCCTCGGCAGGTCGCTGCTGTTCCAGCTTGATCAGATGATAGCCATAGGGGGTTTCCACCGGGCCAGACACCTGACCCTCGGTCAATGCCAAGGCCGCTGCCTCAAAGGCCGGCACCAGCTGGCCGCGGCTGACAAAGCCCAGATCTCCGCCCTTAGCTGCAGCGGGGTCTTGAGAATGCTGCTTCGCTAACTCGGCGAAATCCCCACCGGCCTGGATCTCAGCGTGAATGTTAGCCAGGGTTGCCCGCGCCTGTGCCCTGGCCTCCTCACCGCCATCGTTTGCGGGGCTGATCAGGATATGCCGGATATGAAACTGTTCCGGGCGCTTGAAGCGTTCCGTGTTGGCGGCATAGAAGGTTTTCACCTCCTGGTCGGCAACTTTTACCTTGCTGACAATCTCATCGTTAATCAGTCGTTGCACCGACAGCCGCTGGATCAGGTCTTGGGTAAAGCTCGCTTCGGTAAACCCGTTGGCGTTGAGGTTCGCGACGAAACTATCCTTATCCGGAAAGCGCTCGCTGGTGGCGTTCAAGGCCTGTTCAACCTGTTGTTCAGTACTGATTTTGTTGCTTTTCATGGCCTCCTGCCAGAGCAGTTCCTGACCGATAAACTCGTTCAACAGGCTCTGCCGGATCCCCTTATATACGGGCGAGTCCTTGGCCGTCTGCGCGGGGTCGAGCTGGCGCTGTTGGATATAATTGGCCACGGCGCGATCCAGCTTGGCATAACTGATAACCACGCCATTGATCTGCACCACGGCCCGGCCCTGATCAATACTGCTGCCCAGCTCCTGCACCGGGGCACCCTCCGCTATAGCCACGGCCACCGCCTGCGGTTCAGGGCCGGTCTCGGCCCAAGCCACCGTGCTGGTACAAAGGCAGGCAAAAACCAGGCCCTGATACAGCTTTGTGACCTTGTTGGATCGCCTTGTGACCTGGTTAGATTCCGTTGTGGCCCTGTTTGGTCGTTGCATTGTGGTCGCCCTTTTCATTGTTAATCCTCGTTTATCATATTTAATCTAGCGCAGCCGTTTGGGCACAACCCACTCACCGACGCCGTTAAAGGTCCCTGTTTTCGGGTTCACAGCGACGATATAAGCACCGTTGGCACCCAGATGCTGATTCGGACCGAAGGTCAATTTCGGTGTCAGACCCGTTTGGTACTGGTAAAGCCCCTCCAGCGCCGCTAACAGCTTTTCCCGGCTCAGGTTGCGCCCGGCCGTCTTCAGCCCCTTCAACAGCAGGTGGGCGGAGGCGTAGGCACTGATTTGCGTGCGCAGGTAGTGCCGACTAAGACCGTGGCGGCGGTGAAAGCGCTGAAACTCCTGTTGCCCTGACGGGGTCAGATCAGTCGGCAGAGTCGGATAAACGGCAAACACCCTGCCAGCAAAGCCCAGGGGCATATCAAACAGGCCCTGGGCCGCCTGGGTGCCGGATAAAAACAGCGTTGGCGTCCACCCTTGCTGCCCTGCAGCAGCCGCCAGCTGCTGCAGGTCCAGCCCCTGACCCAGAAAGAACAGCGTCTCGATGCCCGCGTGTTGCAGTTGCAGCACCAGCGCCGTCGCATCGAGCTGGGCGGCCGGATAACCGAGTGTCTGCACCTGCGTCCAGCCGTGCAGGGCTGCCTGGGCTTGCAGCAGATCCGCTATTGCTACGCTATCCGCCTGTTGCGGGTGAAGAATAACCGCCCGGGGATCCGAGCGCGGCACGTGCTTAACCGCATAATCCAGCAGCGCGCGCTGCTGCACCCCCGTTCCGGCCAGCAGGTAGAAGCTGTAGCGATTAAGGCTGTCATTGTCGTCTGAAAAGGCGGTCAAGGGCCCGATCGACGGAACCTGCATGCGCTCCATCAGTTCGCCGAAAAGTCTCCCTTGCCCGGCGGACATCGCACCCAGCAGCGCGAAGACCTGCCGTTCAACCAGCGCCTTGCCGCCTTCGAGGATGCCGCTTTCAGCCTCGACCGACTGCTCGATCAGCACCAGTTGGCGGTTATAGACTCCGCCAGCGGCGTTGATATCGTCGAAATAGGCCCGAAACAGGGCGACGATCACCTGCCCCAGGGCGTTGGGGTCCCTTGATGCTGGCACCAGGATCCCCAAGCGGATGCTGTCGGGGGCAAGGCCCGGATCCAACAGGCTGTCGATCACCTTCAGGTAGGCCGTCAGGTCTGCCACATCCTCCGCGGCCATGGTAAAGCGCGGCATCGCATTGTCCAGAGCCGTTCCCGCAGAATCGACCCCCTGGGTAATAGCCCGCGCCAACGCCGTCTCATCATAGGGGGGGTAACGGCGCCCGGATGCGGACACCACGCCATACCCTTTGGTCAGCTGTGGCCAGGTAATATTGGAGGGGATGACGCCACCCTCGGGTCGCCCCTTGCCATTGGCGCCATGACAGTTGACGCAGGGCAGCACACGGCCCGGTAAGGGTACGGAGGTGGCCCCGACATAGGCCTGTATGGGGCTCCCGCCCAGGGATTGACCGGTCAGGTAAAGCTGCTGTCCCCGCGCCTGTTCGGGGGTCAGCGACCCACCGATTGCTGGCAGCGTCGCCGCCATCAGGGTTACGACCGAAAGAAAGATGCTCGCAGCCAAGCCGGACCGCCTCTGGATCACTGCTTATTCCTACTGCGATTGAGCGGTGGATTCGTCCGCCAGATCGTTCAATTTGAAGGTGATCGCAGGAAGCGGTGCGTTGGGTCTCAATTTCATCCAGTGACGGGTCGTTACATTTCCCGCCAGCAACAGGCTGGAGTGCTGCTCGGGGACCGGGCTGTATTGACCGAGCCGGGTAATGATTTTGTCGATATGCTGTTTCTCGCCGGTCAAAAACAGCCAGCCTGGATCTTCGGCGCCCAGCTTGCGCGCAAATTCGCCCATCGCTTGCGGCGAATCCCGTTCCGGATCGGTGCTGATGGAGACAAAGAAGATCTCCTGGCCAAATCGCGGCCCCAGCTTCTTCTTCACCTGTATCAGTTGCTGGGTGATGACCGGACAGCCCTCCTCACAGTGCGTATAGACGAAGTTGATCAGCACCACCCGGTTACGCAACACATCGCTGTAGAAACGCAGTGGTTTTCCATCCGTAGTCAACAGCGGCAGGTCGGTGAAATAGTTACGGGCACGCTCGTCGTCTTTATGGGGACGGGCGTCGATAGAAACCGGGGCATCGGCGTGAGCGGCCGCCGTGGCAACCAGCTTCTGCGATTTTGGTTCCTCATGAGTGGATCCGTCATGGGCCCATAGGAGGGAGGACGCCGACAACATCACGCTCCCCAAGATTATCCTGACCTTCATTGTTTTGCTCCCGTTTTGAGCCCCTTGGCGAGGGTGCTGCCACTATCTTCGTCGCGGACGGTCTGCAGCCGCTCCAGCTGCTGCACGATCTGATCCGGGCCGGGGAAGCCCCAGAGGCGCCGCCAGTCGTTGCGTTGAGGATCACCCACCAGTACGGCCG
>JBALTG010000180.1:0-5959 GCA_036964625.1 Motiliproteus sp. | reverse complement strand
CTGGGTAACGTCCAGAAGATCGGTAAGAAGGCTAAGTTCATCGATGTGCTGGAGCCCGCCGAAGCGCCTGCCAAGGGGCCTGGTCTGTACTTTATGGACACCTCTTCAGCAGCGGCTGAGTGTAATACGCTGCAGGCCGCGGCCGGTTATGTATTGCATCTGTTCCCCACTGGGCAGGGTAATGTGATCGGTAATCCTATCATGCCTGTGATCAAGATCACCGGAAACCCCCGTACCGTGCGGACCATGGGCGAGCACGTCGACCTGGACGTATCTGCTGTCCTGCGGCATGAGATGAATCTGGATCAAGCCGGTGATGCGCTGATTCAACAAGCGCTGGATGCTGCCAATGGCCGTAACACCTGCGCCGAAGTGCTGGGGCATGTTGAATTTACTCTGACCAAGCTGTATCGCAGCGCCTAAATTGTAATGCCTGGGGGAGGTCTGGCTATAGTCAGCCCCCCCCTTCTACCAAGATGTCGGTCAGCAGTCGTTCGATGTTATTACAACCCCAAGTATTTCTAACACATAGGGATCGCTTGGTTAGATCCCCGTTGTTGAAATTCACCTCAGTCATACAAAAAAGTAGCTCATAGATTCCTCCCTGATTTTTTTCATAGCAGATTCGCATCAACCGATTGCAAAGGCATTGGTCGAATGAGTAGTTCCATGTCGGAAGACAAAGCTGATACCTGCCGCCGTCGAGATATGGGCGCCATGGTCGTTGCCTGCCTATTCATTCTGCTCGGCGTGGCTTTCCTGTATCACACATCGCAGATGAGCGATCTCGATTCCTATCAGTTTTCGCGCATGTCCGTTGCCGGGTTTATGGGCTTGTTGTTGGTCTCAATCGTCATCTCTTTGGCCCGCCCGTATACCCAGGCTGCTGAGAAAGTTCAGTCAGTAGTGCTTCCTTACGACCTAAACAGAGTCTTGCTGGTGGTGTCGATGGTAGGGGTCGCCTTATTGATGCCGTGGGTGGGTTTCCTGTTATCGGGGCTTGGAATTTTTGTTGCGCTGATGCTGTTGGCCGAATACGAACCCTGGACGATGGGCAAAATAGGGCTATATGCCTTGCTCACTATAGCGATCGTGTGTGGTTTTTACGGGGTGTTTAGCTATCTGTTGAATGTGCCGATTCCGGATCCTGTGTTTATTCAACTCCCTTAGAGATAGCCTCCCACCAAAGCACATTTGCTGGGCGAAATGCTGGAGCAGCAATAATGGTTACTTTATCACTTGCAGAGCTCAGTGCCTTGACGGTGCAAGTTCTCGTTAACAGCAAAACCTCGGAGGCCAACGCGATTGCAGTTGCCAAAGCGCTGGTGGCGGCTGATGCCGACGGGCTGGCGTCGCACGGTGTGGCCAGGCTGCCTGCTTATGCGGATCAGGCTTGCAGCGGCAAGGTTGACGGCTTTGCCGACCCCGAAGTGGAATTGACCGCCGCTGCAACCGTGCGGGTCGATGCTAAGTCTGGGTTTGCGTTTGCTGCTATCGAACGGGGGCTTGAGTGTGCTGTGACACTGGTGAAGGCGACCGGGATCGTCGGGGTGGGTATCGGCCGATCCCATCATATGGGGGCAGCGGGCTACCACGTCGAGCGCATGGCGCAGCAAGGCTTGATCGCGTTGGGGGTGACCAACTCTCCCGCAGCAATTGCCCCCTGGGGCGGTCAGCGAAGCCTGTTTGGTACCAATCCGATCGCCTTTGCCTGTCCAAGAGCGGATGACTCACCACTGGTGATCGACCTGTCGCTGAGCAAGGTAGCACGCGGCAAAATTAAGCTGGCCGCCGACAGGCAAGAGCCAATCGCTGAAGGGTTGGCAGTGGATACCGAAGGTCGGCCGACCACCGATGCTCAGGCCGCGCTGGATGGCAGTCTGTTGCCGATTGGTGATGCCAAGGGGGCGGCTCTGGTATTGATGGTAGAGATCCTGTCGGCGACCCTGACCGGTTCTAACTACGGCTACGAAGCCGGGTCTTTTTTTACCGGCGACGGCACGGCGCCGCATATCGGCCATTTCTTTATCCTGATCGATCCCGACCGCTTTGCCCTGCAGAACTTTTCCGAGCGTTTAGAGGTGTTGTTGGGAGCGATCGAGGCGCAGCCGGGAACCCGCTTGCCGGGTGAACGCCGCCTAGCGCTCCGCCATCAGGCCGAGCAGGAGGGTGTCTCCATTCCTGATGCGCTCTATGCTGATCTGCGACAGCGGGCTGGCTTGGTGTAGCTCTTGTTTCAGTCCGTTGACTTGGCATCAGCAGAGCAGCAGTGGGCGGTTGTTTCTGTTAGGTTAGATGGTGAGCCGCAGATTCCCTCCTAGTGATTCTGCGGGTTTGAAACCAATATCACTCTCCTGATCGGAGCCAATAGATGCAGGGTCGTTTACTTACCAGAAGGGATTTTGTGCGCTCGCTGGGGTGGGGCGGGCTCTCTATCGCAGGACTGCTCAACGCCCCTGCGCTGTCTGCGTCTGAATCGATTGTTGATGCCGATGAACAGCAGTCCCTCAAAGATGCAGCCAGCCATGTGATGACCTTTGGTTCACCCTACGTCACAGAAGACTGGCGTTCTACGCCGCATATGCACCAGCAACTAAAGAGCAATATCCAAGAGATGTCGCACGGGCAGATCTATGTCGATATTCAGGATGCCGGCAAGGCTGGAGTCGGGGTTGAATTGACTGCGAGTGTTTCCCACGGCACGATAGACGCCGCTCTGGTGTCGGTGTCTAACTTGTCCCGCGTAGCGCCCGAGTTGGATATATTAAACATCCCGTTTTGGTCGGCGGATAATCAAAGTTACCTAAATTTGGTGACCTCCAAAATCTGGGATCAGGTTATTGTCGATAAAATAAAGTCCCAGAATAAAATAGATGTTCTGTTTCACTATGTAGTCGGCCCTAGGACAGCGACCTCTGTGACGCTGTCCGGTAAGACGTTAAGAACACCCGTCGACATGAATGGTGAAATATTCCGTGTGCCAGCGTCACGCACGTTGCAATTAATCTATGAGATGGCCGGCGCTACGCCACGGGAAGTAGCGTGGAAGCGAACTTCTTACGCGGCCCGAGAGGGTTATATTGACGCCTTAGACCCGTCAATTATCGGTCTGTATAACGGTCCTGATGGTTTGCGAAACCATCTTGGGGTGATATCGCAGATTGATTCGGTGCACGATGGCTGGGTCGCGGTGGTTAACAAAGTCTGGTTGGATGCGCTACCGAGACACCTTCGCTTGATTGTACGAGATGCCGCCGAGAAAACATTCCAACAGCATCTGTTACGTACCCGTGAAGTGACCCAACACTGTATCGGTGAGCTTGCCCGGCTAGGTACCACCTTTTATGTGCCGACAGAGCAGGAGCGTGAAGCCTGGATCGATTGCTGTGGTCCAACCAAGAAGCAATGGGATCCTATTAAAAAGAGATTACTGGGTGATACCAAAACCTTTGAGCGGCTGATTGAAGCGACTCAAATAAACAATGGTTATGACTTTCTGTGATAGTTCGGCTTTAACCGCTCAACGGTCAGATTTAGCCATTATTGATCAACTGCGGCTTTCCCGGTGCTGCCTCGAACAACCAGTTGGGTGGGTAACTTCACCTTGGGCTTGAGTGTTTTTCCGGCGAGGGTGTCCAGCATGAACTCAGCTGCTTGCCGTCCCATGTCTTCGGTGGGGATGTGAACGGTGGTTAAGCCGGGAAGCAGGTGTTCACTCAACGGCAGGTCATCAAAGCCGGTGATCGAAACGTCTTCTGGTACCCTTATTCCGCTATGCTGACACTCCAGCAAGCAGCCGAATGCGAGCACGTCGTTGCCGCAGATAATGGCAGTTGGGCGCTCATCTTTAGGGCGATCCATCAGAAAGCGCGTTGCGTGTCGTCCTTCCCAAATATCGTAACTCTTTTCCACGATATAGCTGTCGTTGAGCTCAAGTCCCTGAGCCTGTAGGGCATCTTTGATCCCCTGTACCCGTAACGCGGCGCGGTCGTTGTTTTTGGTAATGCCAGCGATGGTGCTGAAGCGCCGGTGCCCGAGCTCCAGCAGATATTCCGCGACCTGTCGTGATGCGCTGCGATTATCGAAACCGATGCAGGAGTAGGAGGTGTCTTCGCTATAGGCCCAGATATTGGCGAACAGTTGCTGGTGCTGGTTCATCAGGTCAAAGGCTTCGGGCAGGTGCTCATTGCCGACCAACAGGATGCCATCCACGCCCTGTTCCATCATCTCGCGGATCTGCCGCAGCTCATGTTCCAGGTCGTAGTTGGAGACGGCCAGCAGCAGGGTATAGCCCGCTTCATCGAGGCGCTGTTCGACAGCGTTGATGCCGGACGCGAAGATTGCGCTTTCCAGCGTCGGGATGATGGCACCGATGGTCCGGCTATGATTGGAAGCCAGGGCTCGCGCCGCGCCGTCCCGCACATACCCCAGTAGGCGGATCTGCTGCTCGACCTTGGCGAGCACCTTGTCGCCCACCGCCTCCGGTGTGTTCAGCGCCCGCGAAACCGTCGCCGTCGACACCCCGGCGGCTTTGGCGACATCCCCCAGTGTTGGCTTTTTTCGTGCCGTATTTTGAGAGCGCTTACTTTTGTTCAATCGAGCTCCACAATGCATTTGTCGATAGGTGTAATACGAATAAACATGCGTAAGTATAGTAATAACCACTGTGTTTTGTCATTTTTTTGTAAATTTCAGATCTAGGTGGCAATCCTCGAAGTCGTGAAATCGCTCACGTTTGATAGCAAAGTGTAAAATGGCGTAACAAAATGTAAGCGCTTACGCTTGACTTGCAGAATGTAAGCGCTTACAGTTGATTTCAATAGGTACCTCGAGATGCATTTAAATATCGGTTTGAGTCACTCTAAGCCTCACTCTGATGAATCACAGGCAGGACAGCGCTAAGCTAGTAATGCCACCGACTGAATGCCATCCGAAAGCTTGTTGTGGGAATTACCGAATCTTAGGAGGTCATCATGAACGGCGGTAGCATGAACTTATCCGAACTGAATCCTGTACTGAAGGAATCATCCATGGGCGACCAACGTTCAAAACTGAGAGCTCGGCCTTTATTGCTGGTCTCTACCCTCCTATTTATCGGTTATGTGGGCAACATTTTGTTGGGCATGATGGCCATTCAGCATGCTGTCGATGTTTCCTACCTTGATGATCTGTGGGAGTTCCTGATGCTGTTTGGCTCAGCGATCGGGTTCGTCGTATTCATTTTGTTGAATGAATCGGACGACGCCTGATTTCTCGTAACCTGTGGATCGGTATCGATCCATTGAAAGGTTGTGGCTAGCGTGTTTGCTGAATTAAGCCACGCTCGGGCTGGCGGTGTTTGTAGTAGGTGTGGAATTTAAAGGAAGACGTAGTAAAGCAAAAAAACATTCGGATCTAGTTAATTAAATTGGAGAATATAATGACAAAAAAAATCCAAGAAGAAACCGTCCCGTCGATCGAACGTCGCCGATTTTTTAATACCATGGGTAAGGCTGGCTTTACCGCCGCGGTGGTAGCCGGCGCTGCAGGTGCGCTGGTTTCAGTTGAAGCGACCGCAGCCGTATCCAAGGAAGAGCAGGAGCGCAAAAAAGCCGCAAAATATACCATGACCATCGCGACCGCCTATATCTTGGGTGCATCGCGTAGTTATCCGATTATGCAGCTCGACTTCAAAGAGAATATCCAAAACCTGACCAACGGTCAGGTCTACGTCAAGCTGGCGCCCGGAGGTCAGTTGGGTGCTGGCGGCGCTCTGGCACAGAAAGTTCAGCAGGGCACCATTCAGGCGGCTCAGCACTCCCTATCAAACTTCGCCTCTTTTGCGCCGGTGGTCGATCTGATCAACGTTCCCTACTGGTGTGGTGAGAACCAAAAATTCATCAATCTAGTCAACTCTCAGACCTGGAAGGATGAAGTCGATCCCAAGCTTGCAGCGCCTTAAAGCCACGCGCTGCAAGCT
>JBALTG010000179.1:0-6274 GCA_036964625.1 Motiliproteus sp. | reverse complement strand
ATATGCAGGTATGCCGTTGTTGTCGGGAACTGACAACGGCCCTGCGCCCGCGACATACGACCGCCAAGGATGGCGGAAGTGCCGGCAACGCAGGAGCAGTTTTCGGTCGACCGCCAAGGATGGCGGAAGTGCCGGCAACGCAGGAGCAGTTTTCGGTCGACCGCCAGGGATGGCGGAAATGCCCCCTTTTTTGAAACAAGAGTGCAGGAGCATTTTTAGGCACGTACATCCTGTACATCGTCGCACCGCCATCCATGGCTCCTTGCGACATACCGTACATCCTGTACATCGTCGCACCGCCATCCATGGCTCCTTGCGACATACCGTACATCCTGTACATAATAACCCCGGCGCTCGATGAGGGCCGGGGCGTGGCAAAATCCACTAAAGGATATATGAACATTCAACATGGAAACAACACCACCCGCGGTAGTGCTGCTCGGGTTAGGGCTAGAAGAAGCCCAGCGGGCTGGTGCTGTAGCTGATCAGCAGGTTCTTGGTCTGCTGGTAATGATCCAGCATCATCTTGTGGGTTTCACGACCGATACCGGACTTCTTGTAACCGCCGAACGCGGAGTGCGCGGGGTAGGCGTGGTAACAGTTAGTCCAGACGCGACCGGCTTCGATGGCACGGCCCATACGGTAGGCCCGGTTCATATCGCGGGTCCATAGACCGGCACCCAGGCCAAACTCGGTGTCGTTGGCGATCGCCAGCGCTTCGGCTTCATCTTTAAAAGTGGTGACACTGACCACCGGTCCAAAGATCTCTTCCTGGAACACCCGCATCGAGTTGTCACCCTTGAGGATGGTCGGCTCGACGTAGAAACCGCCACCGAACTCGGCACCGATTTCGGCCGCCTTGCCGCCTATCAGTACTTCGGCGCCTTCCTGCTTACCGATCTCCAGGTAGCTCATGATCCGCTCGAACTGCTCTTGCGAAGCCTGAGCACCGACCATGGTTTCGGTATCCAGTGGGTTACCGCGTTTAATCTTGGCGATACGCTCAATCACCAGGCCGATGAACTTCTCATAGATCGACTCCTGCACCAACAGGCGTGATGGGCAGGTGCAGACTTCGCCCTGGTTGAAGAACGCCAGCACGGCACCTTCCACACACTTGCTGATATAGTCCTCTTCCTGATCCAGCACGTCTTCGAAGAAGATATTGGGAGACTTGCCGCCCAGCTCAACCGTGGACGGGATGATGTTCTCCGCCGCACATTTAAGGATATGGCTACCAACGGGGGTGGAACCGGTAAACGCGATCTTGGCGATACGCTTACTGGTGGCCAGCGCCTGACCTGCCTCTTCACCGTAACCCTGAATGATGTTCAGTACACCCGGCGGCAGCAAGTCACCGATGATCTCCATCAGCACGATCATCGACATCGGCGTCTGCTCGGCAGGCTTGAGGATCACGCAGTTACCTGTCACCAACGCCGGCGCCAGCTTCCAGGCCGCCATCAACAGCGGGAAGTTCCAGGGGATGATCTGTCCAACCACGCCTAGCGGCTCATGGAAGTGATACGCCGCAGTATGCTCGTCAATCTCGGCGACGGTGCCTTCCTGGGCACGGATACAACCGGCATAGTAACGAAAATGGTCGACCGCCAGCGGTACGTCAGCGGCCAGCGTCTCGCGTACCGATTTACCGTTATCCCAGCTCTCGACAACAGCCAGTTTTTCAAGATTGGCTTCGATCCGGTCAGCAATCTTCAACAAAATATTTGAACGTTCGGTGACCGATGTCTTGCCCCAAGCGGCTTTAGCGGCGTGCGCAGCATCCAGCGCTTTTTCTATATCGGCAGCACAGGAGCGCGGAATCTCGGCAATCACCTCACCGGTAATCGGTGTCGTATTAGTGAAGTAGCGACCCTCAACAGGCGCCACGAACTCACCGCCGATGTAGTTGCCATAGCGCTGCTTAAAAGAGACGACGGATCCTTCAGAACCGGGATTTGCGTAGATCATAGCGATACCTTTTTGTTTTAGTTAGTAGCTTTGCTTGTCTGGCCGTATCAGATCGACTTACCAATACAGCCGTATGTGTAATCTCATACGATTCTGGTGCGACTGTTTTTAAGCGAATCAGCACAACACAAATTTCCATATCATAGTACAAATCGGCACCCAGCTATTGAATGATACTTTGGCGGACAAAAACTAGTTCCTTGGTAGTAAACATTCACGGCTGCGTAACAGCGGCTGAACCGCGCCCACCTCCTTGTATTCATCATTTCGTCAATCCGATACCGAAGTCGTAGTGTTTCACGCCAAGGGTTCCCATTGTTTGCATTCAGGTCAGATCACATGCTGATCGGTGCAGTTACGTACAATTAGGTACTACTGCTGGACTCATAAGGAGGCAACATGATGCAACCCAACTACCTGATCCGAACGGTCGGGGTGATATTTCTGGCGCTATGTGCCTTCAACAGCACGACTGCGGAGCGAGGTACCTCACACCAGGTTCAACAACTGCTCAATAACGCCATTGAGCTGATGCAGACTCAGGGCGACTGGGCTAGGTGACGATTGGCATTGGCTACGGGTTTGCATTGCTAGGCGCTGACTATTAATTGGTAGGGGTGGAAAAAAAAAATACTTAGAGTACAATTCATTTGATGTGTAATCATTAGATGTCTAACTTTTTTTGAGGTTGTGTGTTGAGTTATCCCACCATCGAACTACGTAGGCCTACCGCCAAGGACGGCCGTTCCGTTCATCAACTAGTGGCGCAATGCCCGCCGCTGGACGCCAATTCCATGTACTGCAATTTGCTGCAGTCTGCGCATTTTTCCGCTACCTCCGTTGCCGCATTTAGCGCGGGTGACATGGTTGGCTTTATCTCCGGTTATCTGATCCCCGAGCGTCCAGATACGCTGTTCGTCTGGCAGGTGGCAGTTGGTCAGCGGGCACGCGGACAGGGGCTGGCGACCCGCATGCTGCGCCAGATTCAGGAACGTCCGGAGTGCAGCGGAGTGGCGTTTTTAGAAACCACTATCACCGCATCCAATCAAGCATCCTGGGCCCTGTTTCGGGGACTGGCTAAGCAGCTGGACGCGGCGCTCAGCGAATCGGTGATGTTCGACAGCGCTGGCCATTTTGGCCATGAGCATGATACCGAGATGCTGGTGCGAATCGGGCCATTCTGAGCATCTGACTGTTACTTTGTTTCCATTACAGCGTATTCCGCTTATCAGGAATACCGGAGAATTATCAATGAAAATTTTTGAAGAGATCGAATCCGAAGTTCAGAGTTATGCGCGCTCTTTTCCACGTATTTTTAATAAGGCGCAAGGGGAGTTGCTTTACGACACAGACGGTGTCGAATACCTCGATTTTCTGGCTGGCGCTGGAACGCTCAACTACGGCCACAACAACCCGCTATTTAAAGAAAAGCTGCTGGAGTACATACATAGCGACGGCATCACCCATGGGCTCGATCTGCATACAAAAGCCAAAGGCGAGTTTATGGAGGCGTTCAACGAGAAGATTCTCAAGCCTCGGAAACTGGATTATGTGATGCAGTTCACCGGCCCTACTGGCACCAACGCCGTTGAGGCGGCACTGAAGCTGGCGCGCAACGTGAAGGGGCGTGAAAACATTATCGCGTTCACCAACGGGTTTCACGGGGTAAGTCTGGGTGCGCTGGCGGCTACCGGTAACGCCCATCACCGGGGTGCGGCAGGCGTGGGTCTGAGCGGCATCAGTCGTATGCCTTACGATAGTTATCTGGGTGATGACATGAATACCACCGCTTATCTGGACAAGGTGTTATCCGACTCCAGCAGCGGGGTGGATAAACCCGCCGCGGTGATCGTTGAAACGGTACAAGGTGAAGGCGGAATCAACGCCGCCAGCTTCGACTGGCTGCGTAACCTGGATGCCGTCTGCAAAAAGCACGATGTGCTGTTAATTGTCGATGATATTCAAGCCGGCTGTGGCCGTACCGGCACCTACTTCAGCTTCGAGGAAGCGGGCATCTATCCCGATATCGTCACCCTGTCAAAATCACTGGGCGGCTACGGGTTACCCTTTGCGTTGGTGCTGTTCCGGCCAGAGCTGGATCAGTGGAAACCGGGCGAACACAACGGTACCTTCCGCGGTAATAACTTCGCGTTTGTCACCGCCAAAGCGGCGATTGATCACTACTGGAGTGACGATAAGTTTTCTCAGGAGATTAAGCGCAAGGGGGAGTATGTGTCCCGCCGTTTGGACGCTATTGTGGAGCAGTATGGCGAGGGGAATTTCACCACGCGCGGCCGAGGCATGTTTCAAGGGATCAACTGCGTTAACGGCGATCTGGCGGGCAAAATAACCCGCAAAGCGTTTCAGGAGGGGATGATGATCGAAACCAGCGGTGCCGATGACCAGGTGGTGAAGTTCCTCTGCCCGCTTATTATCAGCGACGACAATTTGAAGAAGGGTATCGATATTGTTGAGCGGGCGATAAAAGAGGTTTGCGGCAAGGAAGACAGTATTCCGGAAGTGCAGGATTACTTCGAAACGCAATAGATTGCGGTGTAAGCCACCAGTACTATTACCCTGGCGGGTTAATAGGCGATGCAAGGATGCGTCAACATGGCTCGAAGAACAATGCGAGTCCCTGAAAATCAAGCAGTTCCACGCAACTGCGGCAGATTCTAGGGGCGATGGACACATAGGTATGAAACCTATATGTCCATCAGCTAAATAGTAGGCGCCCCTGCACTCGACCCGAGTGTATCGACGATGCAGCTGAAGGCGCCTTCACCCCAATCAAAGAAAGGTAATGTAATGATTGTCAGAAGTCTGAGTGAAGCGCAAGAATGTGGCCGCCGCATCGTATCTCCGGATGGTAACTGGGAGAGCACACGGCTGCTGTTGAAAGACGATAACATGGGATTCTCGTTTCACATCACCACCATCTATGCAGGGGCCGACTTTCAGATGCACTATCAGAACCACCTGGAATCTGTGTTCTGTATGTCCGGAGAGGGAGAGGTAGAGTCACTCGATGACGGTAACAAGTATCCCATTGCCCCGGGCACGCTCTATATCCTCGACAAGCACGACCGCCATGTTCTGCGTGCCTTCAAAGAGATGAAGATGGCCTGCGTGTTCAATCCGCCGCTGAATGGCAAAGAGGTGCATAACGCTGAGGGTGCCTACGAACTGCAAGCAGAATCGGTAAGCGTCTGATTGATTAGCAGGAGGTGACGAAACAGGATGGAGACTGAAGGCATATTCTCTACGCAAAGCAGCAATTGCAAGGACGCCTATCCATCACGTGGAGGAAGGAAAGCGGCGCTGGTCGAGCGATTAGACCCGGTTGTTTATGCTCCAGATCTCAACCAGAGCCCGGTTGCTCCTGCGTTGGTCGAACAATACAAAAACCGGGGCTTTCTCATACTCGAAGATGTCTTTGATGCGAGTGAAGTTGAGGTCTTTCAGCGTGAGCTGGATAAGATATGCGATGACCCACAACTCAAAGACTCCGATAAAACCATCACCGAACCGGATAGCGGCAGCATTCGCTCCGTTTTCCAGATCCACCAATTCAACCCGATTTTTAAACGGCTTGCAGCCGATGTCCGTCTCGCCGGGCTTGCACAGTTTTTGCTCAACGATCAGGTTTATATTCATCAGTCACGACTGAACTATAAGCCGGGTTTTGTTGGTAAGGAGTTTTACTGGCATTCCGATTTCGAAACCTGGCATGTCGAAGATGGTATGCCACGAATGCGGGCCTTGAGCATCTCCATCACCCTGACCGAGAACTACCCATTCAATGGGCCGTTGATGCTGATTCCCGGGTCTCATAAACGCTATGTCGTCTGTGAAGGGGAAACGCCGGAGGGGCACTACAAAGCGTCGCTCAAGAAGCAGGAGCTAGGGGTACCGTCTGATAAAAGTCTTAGCTCGCTGGTTAACCAGTCTGAAATTGTGACTGCGACGGGAAAGCCTGGCAGCCTGATACTGTTCGATTGTAACCTGATGCATGGTTCGAACGGCAATATCACGCCCTTTCCGCGCTCTAATGTGTTCTTTGTCTATAACGCCCTCAGCAATCGAATTGTCGAGCCGTTCTGTGGTAACGCCCCCCGCCCGGAGCATATATGCAGCCGAACCCATATTGAACCCATAGCACTATAGGACGAATGCAGGAGCAGTTTTCATCACGTACATTGCCTGCAGGGACGCAGGTATGCCGTTGTTGTCGGGAACTGACAACGGCCCTGTACATCGCCCCTACCGCCATCCATGGCTCTCGGGGCATACGATCCACATG
>JBALTG010000178.1:0-6319 GCA_036964625.1 Motiliproteus sp. | reverse complement strand
CTTAACGAGTTGCTCTCTCAAACTCCCCTTCTCGGCCTCAGTTTGTGCCGATTTAAGCTGTTTGTTGAGGGCGGTTATATCTCGAAACAGATTCTGTTGTAGCTCAACAAAAGAGCTGAGCGTGGTCAGCGTTTCATCTTTGGCCGGGGCCGTGTTTACCTCATTTTCGGCTTGCGCGCCAAGCGGAAAAGCCAGCACCAACAGCAGTAGATAGGCCCCAATATTTTTGTAATTTTTGATATCCAACACGCGTATAGTTCTCCATCATCTAAGCGTTCAACTCTATTGAACTTGCCATGGAATGGGGTGCAAATCAATGTTCGCAGTACAGGGCTGTGATCATCGACGTTTTTTAATAAAACAGCTGTCTGGAACTCGCGGATTGATCGTGGGTGATCTGCCCCAGCCAGAATGGACACCTTCCTAAGCGAGATGTTGTGATTCAAACTCTTCCACACTTTTCCCTTTATCAGTTAATAAAGTAAAGGTACGGACAGTTACGTGAAATGCTTTTTAGTGGGGAATTATCGTACAGAGCAACGAAGTGTACAC
This sequence comes from Motiliproteus sp., assembly GCA_036964625.1. Classification (GTDB taxonomy): domain Bacteria; phylum Pseudomonadota; class Gammaproteobacteria; order Pseudomonadales; family Balneatricaceae; genus Motiliproteus. The sequence goes on along the minus strand of JBALTG010000178.1, from coordinate 5,767 downwards.
TGGTTTCGTAGGCATGATGCACCGCCCCTGACCAGAACAAGGGGGATAACTATTTTCAAACATACTCGCCAACAGCGATAGATACTTGAAACAGCTTTCACTGAAGCTGGATTTGACGCAATCTATGCCAATTTCTTGGCAACCTGTATTCTCATGAAAGATCTGTAACAACATGAATATTATTATTTATTCTGACTAATACTTAACATATCAAACACTACCCGAGCGAAACCGTGAGCTGCCTGCGGATTGCTCAATACCTGCATCAAGTAATTTGAGTCCAGCATTCGTCTAAACGTCATGCCCTGCCTCGCTTTTGATAAAATCAAATATTTCGAACTCTTCGGGTAACCCCAACATAAAGTGGTGAATGATTTTTGGCATCAAGTTAATCGCCGACGCGCCACTTAGCTGTTCTACATTACTGTTCAAAGATTCAAGAGCTGTGTCCTTATCGGGGTCGTTGACGACCACATTACAGAGCACACGCCAATCACAAGGGTAGAGGTGCAGGCCACTGACCAGTGCAATACCTTTGCGCTTGCGTATCTGCGCCAGTCCGACCAGTTTTCGCCCGTCAGGGCTAACAACTTCGCCGTGCGATAATGCCGCATAACAGGCCCACTCCAACCCATGGCGCTTGGAGATCTGTTTTGATTGATCAATCAGCGTTTTATCAACCCCTTTACAGAGAACGCCGCACTCAATCAGCGCCTTGGTCCAGATCTGTTCGAGCCAGTTAAAAATTTCGATGATGTTTAACGCACCCACTCGATGCGTTTCCGGAATAAGCAGGGTCACACTCAACATCCAGGGGCCGGCCAGTACCGCGCCGCCACCGGAACCGCGGCGCATGATCGGTAAACCTGCCTCTTCGGCACGAAGTAACTGCGCCTCGTCAGGGCGCTGGGAACACCCCATGATGATCGCCGGGGTATCGTACTGCCAAAGCAACACTTGAGGGAGACTAACGCCCGTGTTCAAGCGGTCAGTTATTATTCTCTGTTCTTCGACCATGCTTCCCCGAACCACAGATGGGCATGAATTGTCAGCATCGTTCATTTATCTAACCCGATAAAAGCTGTTGCGATACCAACACTATAATCCATAACCCACTGCCGATTAAGATCCGTTTTTGTTACGTCCGGAAAAATACTTTACGTATACACACCTCAAGTAATTACTATGCCGTTACAGGGCAATCCACACCGCTTTGGTCTCCAGAAAATACTCCAACTGCTCCGGCCCCATATCCTTGCCGATGCCCGATTGTTTGAATCCACCGAAGGGCGTATTGGAGTCGATCATGTCGTGGGTGTTGACCCAGACCGTACCGGCTTCCAATTTGCGCACGCAGCGGTGGGCGCGGGAGATATCCTTGGTAAACACCGAGGCGGTCAGGGCGTAGATGTTGTCGTTGGCCAGTTCAATAGCCTGCTCTTCGGCATCGAAGGGGATCACCACCAGCACCGGACCGAAGATCTCCTCCTGGACGATCCGCATGCTGTTGTTACCGTCTGCGAACAGGGTCGGTTTAACAAAGTAACCCTCGCCTTCCTCGTCCGGCAGGCCACCGCAGACTAGCCGTGCGCCCTCTTCCAGACCGATACGAATGTACTTTGCTACCGTGTCGCGCTGCCCCGCGGAGACCGCCGGTCCCATCTCAGTTTCCGGATCAAGGGTCACGCCGATCTTCATTGCCATGGCCCGCTCACTCACGGCGCGAATTACCTCGTCATAGATACCGCGCTGTACATACAACCTTGAACCGGCGCTGCACACCTGGCCGGTGTTAAAGAAGATGCTCTGTTGGGTAGCATCGACGATGCGCTGGATATCGGCATCGTCAAAGGCCACCATGGCTGATTTGCCACCCAGTTCCAGGGTGACGTGATTGAGATTGTTTATGGCTGCCTTGCCCACCTGCTTACCCACGGCGGTAGAACCGGTAAAACTGACTTTATTGATCCCCGGATGGCCGACCAGGTAGTTACCGCAGCCGCTGCCGCGCCCAGTCAGCACGTTGATCACGCCACGGGGCAAACCCGCCTGCTGGCACAGTTCGCAGAAGTAGAGCAGGCTCAGAGGCGTCAGCTGAGCAGGTTTCAACACCAGTGTGCAGCCCACCGCTAAAGGCGCTGCCAGTTTCCAGATAGCCATATTAAACGGCCAGTTCCAGGGCACGATCGCCCCAACAACCCCGACAGGTTGTTTGAGGGTGTAGGCGAAGTGTTCGCCGGGTGCCGAGACCTGGCGGGTGGAACCGTCGATATCCCGCGCCCAGCCAGCCATATAGCGCAGCAGGTCGATGGAGCCGTCGATATCCACCGGCTCGCAGCCGCTGATCGCCTTGCCTGCATCTAACGCTTCAATCTCGGCCAAGGTACGCTTGTTGGCTTCGCACAGATCTGCCAGCCGGTAAAGAAAGGCAGCCCGTTCGGCAGGTTTGACGTTGGCCCACTCACCCTCGAAGGCCTGTCGAGCAGCGGCGACCGCAAGATCCACATCCCGCTCTTCGGCCACCGGGGTGCGCGCCAACAACGTACCGGTGCAAGGCTCCAGTACATCGAGCATCTCGCTTCCAGAAGCATCGACAAAGTCGCCATCGATAAAGAGCTTTTTATCACGGGCCAGAAAGGCACGGGTTTCATCGGTAACGCCGTACTTATCCAGCATTGCCTGCAGTTTGTTATCCATTGTCAGTTCCTCGTCGGTGCCCTCAGGCTTAGCCATGAATGGGTTTATCGTTGACGCCGCGTGCCGCTTCCATCACCGCCTCGGCGATGGTGCGGGTCCTGCGGGTTTAGCCGTGGATCGGTTTATCGTTAACGCCCCGCGCCGCTTCCATCACTGCTTCGGCAATGGTGGGATGGGCGTGGATCATCTGTGCGATATCTTCAGGCAGCAGCTCGGCCTTCTTGGCCAGCAGCAGCTCATGCAGCAGTTCGGTGGCGTTGTAACCGACGATATGGGCGCCCAGCAGCTCGTCGGTCTTCGGATCGACCAGCAGCTTAACCAGACCGTCGGGCTTGCCGATGGCAATGGTCTTGCCTGCACCGGGGTAATTAAACACCGACTTCTTCACCGCAATACCATCGCGCTTGGCTTGATCTTCGCGCAGACCGAAACCGGCCACTTGGGGCTCGCAGTACACCGCTGAAGGGACCAGGTCGGCATCGATGACTTTGATATCAGGCTGATGATCGGCCATATGCTCGACTGCAATCTCACCCTCTTTACTCGCCACATGGGCCAACGCGGGACTACGGGTAATATCACCGATGGCGTAAATGCTAGCCGCATGGGTCTGACAATAATCACCGATCTGGACGTAGCCGCTATCATCCAACTTGACGCCCATCTCCCTGAGTCCCAGCTTCTCGGTATTGGGCACCCTGCCAAACACCACCAGCACCTTGTCGGCGACCAGATCACGGCTTGCACCGTCCTGATCGACGCTGACCACAATCTGCTCACCACTCTTGTCCAAAGCGGTGGCACGGGTAGCGGTCAGGACCTCGATGCCGTCGCGCTTAAAGCACTTGTCCAGCACCGCGCAGGTCTCGAAATCTTCGGTCGGCAGGATATGTTCGGCAGCTTCCACCAGCGTCACCTTGACCCCAAAACTGTTCATCACATAGGCGAACTCACAGCCGATGGCACCGGCACCTAGGATCACCAACGATTCCGGCAGTTCGGTCATCGCCAGCACGCCGTTGGAGCTCAACACCCGTTCCTCGTCGCACTCAAAGCCTGGCACCTGCATCGGGCGCGAGCCGGTAGCCACCATGATGTTGGTAGCATTGTGTTTGCTATCACCGCTAGCAGACGTGACCGTCACTTCGCCCTTGCCAGTGATCTTGGCGGTGCCTTCGATCAGCGCCACCTTGTTCTTTTTCAGCAAACCGGCCACGCCGCCGGTCAGGGTCTTGACTACCTGACGCGATTTGGCCTGCACCGCGCTGTAATCGAGCCCACTACGGTCTACCTTGACGCCCACCGCTTCCATCTCATGCATGGAATGGTATAGCTCAGCCTGGTGGATCAGGTTTTTCGATGGAATGCAGCCCCAATTGAGGCAGACCCCGCCGGGGCGGTACTTTTCTACCACGGCGACTTTAAGCCCCAGCTGGCTGGCACGTACCGCTGCCACGTAACCGCCAGGGCCAGCGCCGATGATGATCAGATCCAATTTTTCGGACATTCGTTGTGCTCCTACTCTAAGTCAGTATCAGGCCATCATCAGCTCTGGGTTTTCTAGACACTCATGCAGTGCATTCATAAAGCGTGCTGCAGGCTCACCATCCATCAAGCGATGATCGAACGTCATGCTGACAGGCATCATCGTCCGTATCTTGATCTCGCCATCGATCACCACCGGCTTATCTTTCGGGGTACTGGGTCCGACGATCACGGCGTTGGGCAGGTTCAGAACCGGAGCAGTCTGTAGTCCCGGAGGGGAAATACCCGCGGTGCTGGAGAAAGTGATCGTGCAATCTGACAGGTCGTCAGCGTTGAGCGCGTTGTTGCGGGCACGATCGATCACGGCCTTCATCGCCGCATCGATCTCCAACAGACCCATCCGCTGGACACCCTTGATGACAGGAACCATCAATCCCGATTCATACTCAGACGCACCCGGCATCGCTATAGCGATACCAACATTGATACTTTCATAGACCACGATCTCGTTGCCAACCAAGGCCGAATTTGAGATGGGTACCCGCTTGATGGCATAAGCTAATGCCTTTATCAGCAGAGCGTTGACTGACACCTTGGTGCCCAGTTGCTCGGCCCGCGCGGAGAGCCGCTTGCGTATCGCCAGCAGCTCGGTGATATCTGACTCCCACGCGGAGGAGAGCGACGCCGTTGATTGTTGACTCTGAACCATTCGACTGGCGATGGTTGAGCGCATTCCGGAGAATGGAATTCTGGCCTTCTCGACCAGAGGTCCTTCAGCTGCGGCAGCCAGCGGACGGACACCGTCGCGCAACGCTGCGTCTACGTCTCGTTTAACGATCCTACCGCCAGGGCCTGTTCCACCGACTAAGGTCAGGTCTAATCCCGCATCACGGGCCATTTTCTTGGCCAGAGGGCTGGCCTTGATTCGGCCCCCCGGCGCGGTTGTAGGCGCGCCGGCAGCGACTAGCGCGACAGGTGTTGCGCTGGCCGCCGGCGCTGTCGCTGTAGTTGTCGCTGTAGTTGTCGCTGTAGTTGTAGTTATAGTTGTCGCTGCCGCAGCGGTATCCAGCCCAGCCAATTCCGCTTCGGTTTCAGCGAAGTAACCGATCAGTGTTTCACAGGGTACGGCCTGACCTTCGCCAAGCACAATTTTAAAGAAGCCGGCGTGGGGGCTCTCGACGTCGTACGTCACCTTCTCGGTTTCTACCGAGGCCAGTTCTTGCCCCTTCTCGACGTACTGACCGTCTTCTACCAACCACTGGTTGACGGTGCCTTCGTTCATCGCCATCGCCAGCTTGGGCATCACGTATTCGGTTGCCATAGTTTTATCTCCTCACTCGTCCTGGCTCAGGCGCAGACCTTACGGATCGCGGCTTCAATTTTTTCTGGGTTGGGGGCCACATACTCTTCCATGTAGCCACCGGGCACCGGCATATTAGGCAGGCAGACCCGGATCACCGGGGCATCCAACATGTCGAACGCCTCCTCCATCACCCGAGCGGAAATAGTGGACGCCCAGCTACCCGATTCCCAATCTTCATCGACGATTACCAGACGGTTGGTTTTCTCCAACGATTTCAACAGG
>JBALTG010000177.1:0-6600 GCA_036964625.1 Motiliproteus sp. | reverse complement strand
ACCTGAATGACGTTTTTAGCGAGATCAACGCCGATGGTGTTTGACTTGGCCATGTGTAGATTCCTCTTTTAGCGTTTGGTAGACACTAAGCCTAGCGTCTCGCTGGGAGGGAGGGGTCCATACATTGTAGATGAAGCGGTCACCTCACATCCTCTCCTAAACGGCTCCTATGGGCCGGCGAACTGCCGCCTGGCTCATCGAGCAGCAGGTGTCTGCTTTGTCGCCAGGCTGTGTGAAAACGCATGAAAGACCTGGATGCACACCTAGTATCGGTGAAAAACGCGCACGAGAATCGCGGTGCTTAGGATTTTCATCGTAAAAAACCAAACAACGAGCCTGTGCTCACCGTCAGAATTAGTTTTCACACAGCCTGTCGCAACAACGGTCGTAGCCAGGGAAAAGCTGGGCGGCAGCAATGTGTCGTAAGCGCCCTCTGGGCGGGCTCTCACCATCAGATCACCAGGGGGCGCTTCAGGCCCTAAGGAGCCTCCTAGCATTATCGAATGCAACAACCCCTTAGCTCACCTGTATCACAGAAGCAGACGCTTATTTTTCTGCCTTCAGTGGTGGTTAACGGCCTGGAGTTGGCCCCAAAGCGGACATTCAGGGAGTGAAGAAAGAGTGTCGGCAACAGGCGCCTAACGACACATAGCTGCCGCTCACCTCTGTCCCGAGAGGGCTCTTGATGAAACTTGGGAGTTCTATAAAGCGGACACACCACGGAGCTAGAGATCACGGCAGGAGTGTGCACAGAACCGACTTCACGTAAATGATGGGGCGGTAACCGCTTTGTGCTCCTAAACAGACTTCTATTAGTTCTACGTCGCCATCACAAGTTGAGGCGGCTTTTTATTCCTTGGTTATGATAAGATCACAGGAATTTTAAAATGAAATCTGAGTGAGAATAAAGTGACTCTATTTATTAGCCGATTACTACTAGTGTTATCTGTATCTATTAATGCCTTCGCTTTTGAATTTATTGACGTTAAACAAGGCGTTAATGGCGTTGATTTAAATATTGACGGGCGAATGGACTATGTTTTACTAGCTCAATATGACAATAACAAATCCCACCCTAACCAATCAATTACATTTTATATCCAAAAGCCAGAAGGTGGATATAGTATTATGCCTAGCGTTGTTGGTAATGAATTCACTTACTTTGCCTTGTCTTTAGCAGGTACCAACGAGATGGTGAATGGCTTTTCCTTGCTTAACTTTAATGGACACGTTTATTTTGCCACAGCAGATAAAAAAGCAAGAAGTCCGTATGATTATCAAAAGTTCGCTTATACATTATATAAATTTATGACAAGCGATGACCATCCTGGTGCACCTTTGTATAGTTGGATAAAAGTTGATAAAGCGAACAGTTTAAATGAATACATGTCATCAGATGAGTCTTTTGTCGAGCTTGGATTGCATTTCTTCAAATCTGAATATTAATAACTTATCCTGATCGTTGTTATAAAACATCTAGAGTTTTATCTGTATGAAAAACGGTATTTATATCATAGGCATTTTGGTTGCCTTTGTTTCAGATTATGCGCTTGGAGGCTGTGCAGATTTTGAAGCCATAGATGAGATTGGACCTCGATTTATAGTTAATGAAGACCTAGTGCTGGATACAAGAACCAACCTGAGATGGAGTCGCTGTAGTGTAGGCACTACCTGGGTATCTGGGAAAGGTTGCACTGGGCGCATAAAAATTATGAGTTTGTCTGCAGCAAAAAGGTTGGCTCAAACCCTTGGCGATGGCTGGCGCGTTCCGGATATAGAAGAACTCTACAGTATTGTTGAGCCGCAATGTTCGGACCCGGCTATTAATATAGAGGTTTTTCCAGACGTAAGGGACTTGGGTGAAGGTGCACCGTATTGGAGTATTAGCGAGGTTCAGGAGTTACCGATGCTGTTTTACTATATTGACTTTTTGGACGGGAGGGCAGATGGTCACACTAATGGGTTCCCATTGGCAGTGCGTTTTGTGCGAAGCCGGTAACCCTCCTTTCTGTATTATTCTCATCGTCCGCTCAGAGCCTGCATAGCAGACTTTTCATTTGAATAATCCTAGCCTGATTGAAGTTGGCTCTGTCGCAGCCCCTTCCATTACCAGACGTAGAAAACAGCAAACTCAGCATCCGCTTTATCGAACCTAATGAGATGGATAGATTACTGTGTTCGCAGACTCCAAGTGGCGGCTTTGGGGCGACTCCTGTCGCTTGAATGGTATCGCAGAGGATGGCGGATTTGTCGCAGGTCCTGCCGTTACAACGCTCAGAACAGTAAAACCAGCGTCCGCTTCCATTTTTCTGGCTAGCAAGGGCGGTTGCCGTGGTCACAGACCCCAAGTGGCCCCTTGGGCCGACTGACGACGCTCAGGGGCTGCCCTATAAGGCAGTGATCCTAGAGGAACGATCAGGATAGTGGACCGAGGCATGGATCCGGAACTGACTAACCAGGTGCGGAAAAGTGCCGGCAACGATGGCTCAGGAATATTTTGGCAAGCCAGATTGTGCTCCACCTAAGAACCCAAAACTGGCGAAAAGTCTGCGGTGGAACTATTCCCAATAGACATGTCCTTCTTGGAGGTTGCGTCACGGTGAGCCACAATGAGAGCAATGAGGAGCGAGTGGTGGTTCCCAGGCGACGGTTCTTATCCGTGGTTTGTATTGGTGCCATGGTGGGAGCTTTCTTTCGTCCAAGCTCTGTGCGGGCGGCCGACAGAATCGTTCAACCGGATCCCCTTGGTGACCAAGCCTTCATTGCACGCGCCTTTGAGATGCGGCGGCTTGCCTCCAAGTACGGTGATCAGCCCTATGGAGCCGTCGTGGTCCTTGATGGTCGAATCGTTGGGCAGTCCTGGAGCCGTGTGGTGTTGGACCATGATCCGACCGGTCATGCGGAAATGTCAGCGATCAGGGATGCCGCCCGTCGCCTCAAGGGCCGTGATTTAAGCGGTGCAATCCTATACTCGTCCTCGCGTCCTTGTGCGATGTGTGAGGCGGCGGCCGCTTGGGCAGGGATCGCAGGAATGAGTCATGGAAAAACAGCAACGCGGGCCGGGCGGCCGCAGCTATGTCGGTAGGCAAATGAGAAAATTCGTTACTTTAATCACTGTTTTGATTTCCTCAGTCGGCTCACAGGCATTGGCGGAGAAGCCAGGTTTTCTAGATGTTTTATTAAAGGCGGCGGAAGAAAATACCGTCGAAAAGCTGCGAATCGCCGTCGAAAATGGCGTACCTGTGGACAGCCGTGACGGTCGGAGTCGCACCGCGCTTTTGATCGCGACCTACCACAACTCGGTGGAGGCGGCTCGATTTCTGATCGGTGCGGGCGCCGATGTAAACGCCAAGGACGATCTGCAAGACAGTCCCTACCTCTATGCCGGTGCCCAAGGGAAGCTGGAAATTCTCAAAATGACCGTTTCCGCTGGCGCCGACCTCGAAAGCATTAACCGCTACGGCGGCACCGCCTTGACACCCGCCGCCCATCACGGTCATGTGGAGGTGGTTCGCTATATGTTGACGACCAATGTGGATATCGACCAGATCAACCATCTCGGTTGGACTGCTATTTTGGAAGCAGTGATCCTAGGCGATGGAGGTCCCACTTATCAGCGCATCGTCAAGCTTCTGGTGGATGCAGGCGCTGATCTGTCGATCAGGGACAATAACGGTAAAACGGCGATGGATAATGCCCAGGCTAAAGGGTATACACAAATCATCAAGATATTGGAGCGTCGATAAATAACCAAGGGCCCCGGTTTAATCCACAGTGTCTCTTTCCGACACCTTGCTGCCTCTGATGACCGCTCAGCCTCTGCTTCCCTGCATCAATCCAACTTCCCTTAAGTGATCGACTGTCATACCTTTTTTGCCAAATAGGCGCATAAGTTGATTGCTACACCAATTATAAAGGCCAGAGCAATTCCTATTTGAACCCGCATGTACCATACGGCAGCAATAAGGCATGCATTTATACCCAAAACGCCACTACCACGGTTCCGATAGGAAAATATTTCCCTCGCTATACTTTCTATCGCTGAACGATATGAAAACTCCCAGTTCAGCAGCGCAATTGCTACTATGCCTGTGATCAGACCCATCCAGGCCAGCTGTTTTCTAGAGAAGATTTGGAATGGCTCGCTACTCTGAGTTGCACCTTGATCGCAGGATGGCTCGATCGGTTGTTGTTTCTGATAATGAGAGTCTGTACGGGGCTGCTCTGCATTGTCGTCAACAGGGTCTAAGCCCTGATGGCATGACTCACATTGAATGTTATCAGCCCCACCCCAGTTAATTTGCGTGGGATGCCCGCATGAGCCACAGTTCATAACAAATTCCGTTTAGTTGTTGGCGGTTAGGTTAACAGCTCTTTTATTTTTAATCCGTCCAATGCCGACAATAGATCATGACCATACCCCAGCGGCAACGACAGATGTCGGCTTTGTCACAGGTCCTGCCGTTTCAAAGTGCTCAAAACAGTAAAATCAGCGTCCGCTTCCATGTTCCTAGCTAGCAAGGGTGGTTGCCGTGGCCACAGACCTCTAGTGGCCGTTTTGGGCCGTGAGCAGCCCCTGGGGCATCAAACACTATCTTTCTTGGCTCCGTTATTCGCACTAAGAGTGCCAGATGCTGCGTGATAGTATTGACCACGGCTTGTCCTACAGCCATTCCTCCACCTCCGGCAGCGACAGAGCCACCACCTAGTGCGGGCAATCCTCTTGTTGCTGCGGCCAAGGTAGTAACTTCGCCCGCAAACCCCATTCCTGCCACAATCCCGTCGGTGACGGGATGCACCTACCCACAAAACTCGATATTCATGCATGGGTTGGGATTGATTACGACCAGGGTGCTGCCAATGTCAGGCTGAAGCCCGACCCACAACACCCCATCCGAGACTCATGCGGGGTTTGGGATTGATTCCTACCAGGGTGCTGCCTAAGTCAGGCTGAAGCCCGACCCACAAAAGAAGCAGGCTGAGGCTGTTGATTTATGTGGGTCGGAATTTATTCTGACAGAGCGACCAGAGCGACTGCCGATGTCCGGCCGAACACGCCCGACCTACAGGGACGTAGGAAGTGTGCCAATCCCGTCAGGATCGGGATGCACCGACCCACAAAATCCGAGATGCATGCGGGGTTTGGGATTGATTCCTACCAGGGTGCTGCCAATGTCGGGCTGAAGCCCGACCTACAGGGACGTTGAAAGTGTGCCAATCCCGTAGGGAACGGGATGCACCGAACCACAAAATTCGATGTGCCGATTCTCAGTGGTCAGCTCGACTGGCGGCTGCAGCCAAATCCGCCGTCGCCTGATCCAGGAAGAGGCCGTACTCGGCCACCGGAAGCGGGCGACTGAAATAGAACCCCTGCATGATGTCACAGCCCCGCTCACGTAAAAACCTGAGCTGCTCGGCGGTCTCAACCCCCTCGGCCACCACTTTGAAGCCCAGCCCCTGAGCCATGGAGATGACCGCCTGAGTCAACGCTGCGTCTTCGCTGTTTTCGGTGACGCCGTTGACAAAAGAACGGTCTATTTTAAGCACATCGAAGGGGAATTTCTTCAGGTAGCTAAGCGATGAGTAACCCGTACCGAAATCATCGATAGACAGCCGAACCCCGAGTTCCTTTAGTTCATTGACCATCGCCAGGATAGTCGTACCGGAGTCGAGCAACAGACTCTCGGTGATCTCCAGTTCTAACTGTTCAGCGCGCAGGCCACTGCGGTCCCGTGCGGCCCGCACCGTCTGCACCAGGGTCCTTGCACGAAACTGGCGGGTTGAAATATTGACGGCAATACGCAGCGGTCGACCCAGGCTTTTTGACCAGGCGGCCATCTGCTGGCAGGCAGTCTGGAGCACCCAGGCACCGATCGGTACGATCAGACCGGTCTCCTCTGCCAGCGGGATAAAGGGATCCGGCTGGATCATTCCTCGTTCGCGCTGATTCCAGCGGATCAGCGCCTCGGCACCGATCACCGCAGCAGTTCGTGCGTTCCAGGGCGTGTCGTAGATCCGCCTCCAGATGCAGGCGATTGAGACTCTGGGCATTCAACGCAGAGGTGAAGTAGTGGAATTTATTACGGCCATCATCCTTGGTGCGATACATGGCAGCTTCCGCATTGCGCAGCAGGGCCAGGGGTTCCGTACCATCCTCAGGGGCGATGCTCAGGCCAATACTGACGGTGCTGAACAGCTCCTCGGCGTCGATCTGAAAAGGCTCATTAAAGGCATCAATAATTTTCTGGGCTACGTGCTGGGCATCATGCAGCTCATGCAGCATCTGCAATATGACCAGGAATTTATCCCCGCCAAACCGGGCCGCGGTGTCACCTGAGCGAATATTGGTCTGGATCCGTTTTGCGGCGCAGACTAACAACTGGTCACCCGTGTCATGCACAGGGTGCCATTGATCTGTTTGAAGCGATCAAGATCGATGAATAACAGCGCCACATGTTTGTTTTCACGCGCCATCCAACTGAGTGAAAGACGCGCCTGAGCGGCTTGAGCGCCGCACAGGTTTCTAGGAGGCTGACCGAGAACAGACTGACCTACTGCGAAACCTGTATTTCGGCCAGATTTGACGCTCATTTTTGGCAA
>JBALTG010000176.1:0-6806 GCA_036964625.1 Motiliproteus sp. | reverse complement strand
CTTCGTGGGTTTGAGTTGTTTCCGATCAGGGTGCTGTTCGCGTCAGGCCGAAGCCTGACCCACAAAAGAAGCAGATGTATGCGCATCACATGTCGCAGTGATGGCTGAAGATCATGGGTAATCAGGACAGTTTTTGAAATAACCGACGCAACGAGCTCTGACTGCTGTAGCCAGCCATCAAACGCTAACCCTATTATTTGGTACATATTGACCGTTTACGCGCGTTAAATGGCGATCTTGTGGCTGAATATTGTAGGTTTCAACTGCTAGACTGGCGCTCTTGATCGATAAAAATAATAGGAAGCACAAATATGCATGAATCGCCCATCAGTCGTTACCCTGTTCCATCGTTGGATACTCTACCCGATGATATCCGTGAACGCATCCTGGCGGTACAGGAGAAAGCCCGGTTTATCCCCAATGTGTTTTTGACCCTGGCGCATCGTCCGGCAGAATTTCGCGCCTTCTTTGCGTACCATGATGCGATCATGGAGCGAGCAGGAAGCACCCTAAGCGCGGCTGAAAAAGAGATGATCATCGTCGCTACCAGTGCCGCCAACGGCTGTCAGTATTGTGTCGTTGCCCACGGCGCTCTGCTACGGGTGTTTTCGAAACAACCCCTGCTGGCCGACCAGATCGCCATCAACTACCTGCACGCACCCCTGAGCGAGAAACAAAAGGCCATGTTAGCTTTTTCCCTCAAGCTGGCACGCACCCCGGAGTTGGTCGATGAGTGCGACTACGATCGGCTTAAACAGTTCGGATACGACGATGAGGATGTTTTAGATATGGCGGGTATCACCGCATTTTTTGGGTTATCCAACCGGATGGCCATCGTTACCGGCATGCAGGCAAACGCAGAGTTTTACACCCTGGCACGGCAACCCAAAGCGTAAACGGGACAGCGTATTACAGAGCATGGATTGCCGCTGCCGGAACCTGCGGCAATCTAGCGCGTGTCTATCCCCTCCAGACCTACTAACTCTCAATGACTATGGGCGCCAAGGAGTCGAATTTAAGTACCCAGAGTTGACGTTTAACCGCGCGTTAATACCTAGCGATCCGGCTGCTGCGTTACTCCTGCTGTAGTTCTGCTGTAGTTCTCTTGTCGTACTCTATAGTTCTCCCTGTATTGATCTCCCTCAAAGAAATTGTCCGCAGCATCTGCAAGACTGGCTTCGCTACAACGCCTCCCCAAGAAACGGACTTGTTATGACACTGCACAGAACTCTGCTAGTAACTGCTATCGCTTCAACCCTGGCCGGACAATCCGTGGCTACTGAATCCTTAAACGGCAAGAGCATGGCGATGTCCGGGGTTGGGGTCGCCAACGTGCACTTATAGCCACGGCGTTCTTATCAATCCAGCCAACGCCGTGCGCTACCATGAAAGTGATGATTTCAATGTTAACCTGAACCTCGGTGCGGTTGGCAGCGATGAGGATGAACTGATCGATAATGCCGACGATCTGGCCAATCAGCTTGATCTACTGACTACCCTCTCCTCCTCCACGTCTCCAGCTGTATTGCAAGATATCGAAGACACCCTGGTCTTACTGGATGGATCAGACGCCAACGTGGTCGTTGGGGGCAATATCACCATCGGCATTCCCAGCAGTAATTTTTCCGCGGTCTTCTTTGTCAATGTGATCGGCGGGGTCGAGGTGGTAATGGACGTTGATTCTACGGATCTCGACAAGATCCGCGCACTAATAGAAGACCCAACCAACGCACCAGATATCAACGTAGAAACCGATCTCGTCAGCGAGATCACCGCCACCGGCCTGGTGCTGCGGGAGATCGGCATCGGCTTTGGCAAGGAGTTTGACGTTAAGGGGCAGCCTATCGCCCTGGGTATCACACCCAAGCATCAGTATGTCGAAACCATCGCCTATACCGAGACAGTTTCAAATATCGACAGTGATAACTTCGATGCAGAGCAGTTCACCACCGACGACAGTAACCTTAACCTCGATCTGGGTATCTCGACCCACTGGAATAATGTGTATGCGGGGCTGAGCGTTACCAACCTGATCAGCAACGATTACGCCACGGTTAATCCTGCTAAAACGGTCAGGATCGAAACCAAAACCAGCGCAGGATTTAGCTATGTTAACGGCTGGGGTAATGTCGGCATCGACCTGGATCTGAACCCGGTCCAATACCTGGGTACCGACAACGATGTTCAGTTTGTTAAACTGGGTGCAGAAGTGAATATCTATCGTACGGTGCAGCTGCGGATGGGCTATCGCCATGATCTGGAAGATACCCTCGATGATACGGTCTCAGTAGGTGTGGGGCTGTCTCCCTTTGACGTCGTCAACCTGGATATCGCGGCCCTGAAGGGCGGAGATGATACCTTTGGCGCAGCCGTACAGCTGGGGGTTTCGTTCTAAGCCCGCAGTGCGGTTACCGATGCTTAAATCGGCACACTAAGCAGCCAGGATCTATGCAGCGCGTGCCAGGCGCGCGCTGGTGGGCTCATGCCGTGTAAATACTGTGCCGGTGGTCGCCAATGCGCGAGCAATCGGGGCGTTTGCTCCCTCTTTTCAGGCTCAGGCTCAGGCCAGTACGGTTTGAGGTCATGATCAGTGCTGCGTCGGTGTCAGCGCGTACGAATGCAAACCCCTTTGTGGAATTGGCGATGCAGGTCGCATCTATACCCCGTAGCGCAATTCGCATCGTAGCTGCAGGTTCTATTGGCGAACTCATGCGAGTCTAAGATAATTTTCGTACGGTGTTTCGGATCGTTGTGATCGTGGTTTTCTGTTGCATCCAGCGCTTGGTTAGCAAGCTCTTTTTTGTTGGCATCCAGGGGGGGCTGATAATCGTTAGCGGCGGGGCCTGTGCACGCGGTGGCAGAAATTAGCAGGGCAAGCAACCCCAGGGCGTTGATCGTATTCATGATGGCGGTCCATCTTGCAGGCGCCACGTACATATGTTGGGTTAAAATCCAGAGGCCCCTAAGTCTCCTAAGTCTGGTTCAGTATTCGCCGACCTGCACCCTTTCTTTTAGCTACCCGATAATTTTTTCCTGCAACACGGGATTGCGCTCACCGGCATTATTCTTGGTTGAACGGGGAGCCTAAATAAGGGTGACGCCCGTCAACATGCTTACTTTTAACATGCCGAGATGGGCTATATTGGCATCATATTGGTACAACATTGGCACCACTCCGTTCTGATTCTGGTTCTGCCCCGCTGGGCGAGGGGAGGCTAGTATTCGGGAACGCTGTGTCATCCCATCGTATAGGTCGCTGTGTCATTTTACGTTGTTGTGAGTTTCCGTCACCGAATTAACCCCGCGTTGATGCTTGAGGATCTGCCATGAGTTGCCATCCGTCATTTGAACGGCTTCGAAGCCGGCCTATTGCCGGGTTGAGTATCGACGTGCAGGAATACCGGCACCTTAAAACCGGTGCGTTGCATTACCACCTGGCCGCCGACAGTCCCGAGAATGTTTTTTTGCTGGCGCTGAGAACCCCGCCAAACGATTCCCGCGGCGCGGCGCATGTACTGGAGCACGCGGTGCTCTGTGGTAGCGAGCGATACCCGGTTCGCGATCCTTACTTTCTGATGCGTAAGCGTTCCCTTGCGACCTATATGAATGCCTTTACCAGTGCCGACTGGACTGCGTACCCCTTTGCCAGTCAAAACCACAAAGACTATTTCAATCTGTTGGATGTCTACCTGGATGCCGTGTTCTTTGCCAACCTGAATCCGCTGGATGTTGCTCAGGAGGGGCATCGCTTGGCGTTGAACGATGCTGGCCAGTTGGAACATCGGGGGGTGGTGTTTAATGAGATGAAAGGGGTGTTCAATGGTCGCGTATCCAGCCATTGGGCCACCCTGTGCAAATACCTGTTTCCCACCACCGCCTATCGATTTGTCAATGGCGGTGATCCGGCCGAGATTCCTGATCTAAGCCACGAACAGCTGCTGGCGTTTTATCGTGCTCACTATCATCCCAGCAACGCGCTATTTATGAGCTACGGCAATCTACCTGTGGTCGAGCTGCAGCAACGTATCGACCAGCAGGCCCTGTGTCGGTTTGAATCGCGCCCCCCTGTGGCATCATTCGGGGAACTTGAACAACGCTATCGGGCGCCAATAGCGGCGCAGGAAAGGGTGGCGGTGGAGGGTGCGGGATCGGTCTCGCATCAGACCCATCATCTACTGGCCTGGTTGCTGGGGCCGAGCACCGACCTGTTGCACTTGCTAGAAGCGCACCTGTTGAGTCGGCTGCTGTTCCAAGACAGTGCCGCGCCGCTGCTGCACGCACTGGAAACTACCGAACTCGGTAGCGCTCCTTCGCCACTGTGTGGGTTGGAGGATGGCAATCTGGAGATTAGCTTTGTCTGTGGCATTCAGGGCAGCGACCCCGAGCTGGCCGATGCGTTCGAATCGCTGGTGCTGTCGACGTTGCAGACGATCGCCGAACAGGGCGTGGCCAAGCAACAACTGGAGGCGGTGTTACACCAATTGGAGCTGGATCAACGCCAGGCGAGCGACGATAGCTACCCTTATGGCTTGCAGCTGATACTGTCGGCGCTGCCAGCGGCACTGCATCTGGGCGTGGACGGTGGCAGGGATCCCGCCGAATTGCTCGATCTGGAGCCGGTAATGGTGCAGCTCCGAGCGGCCATCGAAGATCCGCAATATATCAAAACCTTGGTTCGGCAACGCTTGCTGGAGAATAATCATCGGGTGCGTTTGTCACTGCTAGCCGACGTAGATCTGAACCAGCGTCGGCAGCACGATGACCAGGCGCAATTGCGCCAGTTGTTGGATAGCTTAAGCAAGCAGCAATACCAAGACGTTATCGATCAGGCAGCCGCGCTAGAAGCACGCCAGGATCAACCGCAGGATACCGAGGTGCTGCCTCGGCTTTCACTACAGGATATTCCGGCCGATCTGAAAGTGCCGCAGGCCAGGGAGGATGAAGCCGTTTTCGGAATGCCGCTCAGCTGCTTTGAACAGGGCAGCAACGGCCTGGTACACCAGCAGCTGGTGATCGAGATGCCCTATCTGGAGGAGGAACTGCTGCAGTGGTTGCCCTATTACACCGCCTGCCTGACCCAGCTCGGCTGTGGTCCGCGAGATTATCGGCAGCAGCAGGCTTGGCAATCCAGTCACTCGGGGGGTATCCATGCCAGCACCAATGTACGCGGATCGCTACTTGATGTGCAGCAGGTTACCGGCCACTTAACGCTGGCAACGCGGGGGCTAGCTAACCATCACCGAGCGCTAACCGAGCTGTTGTACCAGACCCTCACCGACGTGCGCTTTGATGAGTATCAACGGATACGCGATATCGTGGCGCAGAAGAGGTTGGCGGCTGATGCTTATGTGATGGATAGCGGTCATATCCTGGCCAAACGCACCGCCTCCAGTGGCTTCAGTCCGGCGGCGACCTTGACTCACCAGCTCAGTGGTTTACGTGGCATTCAATCAATGCGAGCGCTGGACGAGCGGCTTCGCGGCACTAGCGACGAGGGGCCGATGATGGAGGTCATCGCGGAGAAACTTCGTTGCATTCATCGTCGGGTATTGGCCGCGCCTAAGCAGTTCCTGTGGGTAGGGGAAAAAGCCAGCCTGGCGCAGCAGCGTCAAGATCTGGTGGATATCTGGCAGGGTTTTGACGCCGGGGGTTTTGGTGAATTCAGACCGCTGCAACTGCCGCCCGTGTCGCAGCAAGTGCGGCAGGTCTGGACCACCGATACCCAGGTTAACTTCTGCGCCATCGCTTTTCCTACCGTGGCCATCGACCACCCCGACGCAGCTGCGTTGCATGTGCTGGGAGAGTTGGTTCGACACGAATACCTTCATCCCGTGGTGCGTGAGCGCGGTGGCGCCTATGGCAGCGGTTGCAGTCAGGACTCCAACATCGGCGCGTTTCGTATGTGCTCCTACCGTGACCCCCGCTCGGTCGGTACTCTGGAAGATTTCGGTGGCGTTTGCGCTTGGCTCGACAGCACAACGCTGACCCGGAACCAGCTTAATGATGCGATCTTAGCCGTGATCAGTTACATGGATAAACCGGTGTCGCCCGATAACGATGCCAAACAGGTCTTCCATAACGGCCTGTATGGTCGGACCACCGAACAGAGAAAAGGCTTCAGAGAGCGAATATTGGCCGTCAGCTGCACTGACCTGGTTCGCGTTCGAGAAACATATCTGCTGCCCGAGCGGGCTAGTTTGGCGGTGATCAGCCAAAGCTCGGATGAGATCGTTGCTTGGGCAGGTGAGCAAACGTTTGAAATAATGAGGCTTTAGTCAGCGAGTGGTAGGTCGAAGGTGCCTTTAGTTATTTGTTATTCGTTTTTGGAATTAATATAGTAGATTATATTCCATTTAATTCTAGTTGTTTGCTGATATATTGTTTTCCAACAACGAAGCAGACGAATAAATGAGGGTATCGAGATGAGTGTTAAAGGTTTCCAATCACATACTAAACAATCAGCAGACGGCCAGAAGCCCAGCACCCAGCAGGAGCGCGCCAGCTCTTCTCTGCGAGACAAGTCCCTCGATGATAAAAATATGACCGGTGACAAACCCACCAAGAGCGCTTATAGCTTTGTCGGTATCGCCGGTTAAGGCAGCCCTACCAAATTCTGTATTACCGAAGGCCTCAAGATCATTCTTGGGGCCTTTTTTATGGCTATGTACTAACCCGGATATTTCACAAAGGCACTTAGTAAAAGGCTGAAAGTCCCATGCTTCCTGGTTTATTGATTACATCAGGCGATCACTTTTTGTAATCGAGCGCGTTGATCGGTTTTCTGCCTCCGCTGGCGTTGCATTTGT
>JBALTG010000175.1:2887-6855 GCA_036964625.1 Motiliproteus sp. | reverse complement strand
CTGGTCAATGATGAATGGATACCGCTAACGCCTGGATCTGGAGTTCGTTTTGCAGCTGACAAGCCCCACGGTTATCGGAACCGTACGGCAGCCCCCGTGGTATTTCATAATCTAATTCACTATAGCCAGGCCAGCCCCGCTCACTAATTGGCTATCCGTCACCCGTATTCAGGTCTGCTGTAGCGCAAACCCTTGCAAGGTCTGGCCGCTAATCAGAGCTAGGAG
Organism: Motiliproteus sp.; assembly: GCA_036964625.1. Taxonomy (GTDB): domain Bacteria; phylum Pseudomonadota; class Gammaproteobacteria; order Pseudomonadales; family Balneatricaceae; genus Motiliproteus. Next base: position 6,630 of record JBALTG010000175.1, on the reverse strand, counting down.
GGATGGCGGCTTTGTCGACAGGCTGTCGCAGGGCTACTTACTGGCAAGTTTCTGGTTGCAATCACTAAGTCTGTAACAGTTTTTTCCACTCTCTTTTGCCAAGTACATCGCCGCATCGGATTTTTGAAGCAAGTTTTCAATACAGGTACCATGATCGGGATATATTGCAATACCTATACTGGCCCCAACCCCTGCAGCTCTGCCTCCAATATCAAATGGCTGGGAAATGACTATTATAATTTCAGAGGCAACCTTCTCCGTGCCTGCAACATCACAGTTTTCAGTGAGCAGAACTACGAACTCATCACCCCCGAACCGAGCAACAATATCTGATTCACGCACTCGCTCTAATAGCCTTTCAGCAATCATAACCAGAACCTGATCGCCAGCGGCATGACCAAAAGAATCGTTAATTTTTTTAAAGCCATCTATGTCAACAAATAAAATGGCTCTCGATAGGCCCTCACGCTTAGCGGTAGAGATGGAATGCTTGCTAAGTTCATCGAATAAGCGCCGGTTAGGCAAACCAGTCAAAGAATCGTGCTGAGCCATGTGCAGTGCTTGTTCTTCGGCATTAATCCTATTTTTAACTTCCTTTGAAAGCCTTTCCGTTGCTTTGTTTACATCCTGCTCAAGTTGCCTAGGTCTATCTAGTGTTGAATAGACTACGATTGAGCCAAAAGCCGCAGCTATCGCAGAAACGGCCCAGAACCAGATGGACATAATGAAACCGCTCGATACGTGCGAGCCGTTATTAGAAACGGCTAACTGCCAGAGGGCATCCGGTAGGCCGATATCTGAGACCGCTACCGCTGAGTCAAACGTAGACTGATCGCCATAAAAGATCTCCCCTTTGGCTCCGAGCCCATCTTTACCTCGGATGGAAACATTAAAATCTTGACTCAATTGGTTAAATAATGGGGTACTCAATAGTGAGTCAACTTCAATCAAGACCGTGGCAAAACCCCAAAAAATTTCCGTTGCACTGTTTTGAGCGGGGATGAATATTGGCCTTCTGGCTATGATAGCTCGGCCGCCTTGGACTAAGTTGATCGGACCTGCAATGATGTAGTTTCGATCTCGGATAGACTTCTCCGCAATAGCACGGCGATTCGGATCGGCAAGCAGATTGTGCCCCAGTGCTTTTCTATTCCGCTCCAGATCTGTTAGATAAGTAACGATGCCGTTGGGTGCTAATTGCAGGCTCATGACCCCTGGCAAGTCCCTTAGTAGCATCGAAGCAAAGCTGTCAAATTCCTGCGCAGAAAAATCTTGCCGAGTCGTTACAAACGCATTGAGGCTACTGGTCAGATTTAGCCTAACGATCATGGAGGATGAAAGTGAAGCCGCGGCGTCCCTAACACGCTTTTCCGCCTGACGTTGTTGGTTGAGCGTATCAGTCTTGATTTCAGCCTGTTTGACTAAGGTTGCACCAAGAAGAATCACCAGGCCGATACAGATAGCGCCCAAAAAAGGCCGCCCATGGAACAATGAACCATATTTTTTTTGCTTTAGGGCAGAAGAATACTTACTCTCTGTAACGTCCATACTGACCCTATCCGTGATGCGTACAGACGTAACATCAAGTCTGTACTATTAACCTGGCGGACAAATAGGTTCCATACCTATCTGTCCGTCGCCCCTAAAATCTGGCGCAGTTGCGTGGAACTGCTTGATTTTCTGGGGCTCGCATTGGTCTATGACCAATGTTGACGCATCCTTGCGTCTCCTATTAACCCGCCGGGTTAATAGCTTGCTCAAAAAGCTAAAGTAATAAGGGTATCTTATGCCTACTTCAGCTTGATTACATTGATATACATCACTAGGTCAAACTGAGTCTCAGATCTTACTGGGCTTACATCTAGTAATCGATTCTCGTTCGCTCTGGGAGCAAAAATAGTTTGAAGCATCGCCGTACAGTGACAATATTAGACCGTCTGTGCCCTCCCGTAATACATAGCCAAAAAGGACAGGAGAGATTCGATGTATAAACTGGAATACTACGTTCCACGCAGCCACCTCGAAGCCACCCAGCAGGCGCTGTTTGCCGCTGGCGCAGGAAACATTGGCAACTACGCCGACTGCTGCTGGGTCACAGAAGGGATGGGGCAGTTCAGACCGCTCGCAGGAGCCACGCCCTTTATTGGCCAGAAAGACCGGGTTCAGCAAGAGCCGGAGCTAAAAGTGGAGCTGGTGTTCAGCCGCCCGCTGAAAGAGCAGATCGTCGCTGCGCTCAAGCACAGTCACCCCTATGAAACGCCTGCCTATCAGATCACCACATTCGAAACCTGAACCGCGGCATCGGTAGGCTGATGCAAACACAGGCCTGAGCACCAGAGCTAAACCAACGTATACGGGATCAGGCTTGATAAACAAAAATGACAAATCTAAGCGCGTTATTTGAAAATAAGAAGGGGCCACGCTGGCCCCGTATTTGAACGCAAACGCTTAGCGTTTATCCATCGACAGTAATTTTCTCTATCAATGCGGCAAGTGTCTGCTCAGAGATAGCATGCTCTACTTGGCATGTACCGGCGGCATGGTGACCACCCCCGCCATAGGTTAACATCAACATGCCGATGTTGGTTTTTGAACCCCGGTCAAAAATAGATTTCCCTGTTGCGAACACCGTGTTCTGTTTTTTGAATCCCCACATCACATGAATTGAGATATTACATTCAGGAAAGAGAGCATAGATGATAAAGCGATTTCCCGCGTGAATCGTCTCCTCCTCACGTAGATCTAACACCACCAGGTTTTGGTGCACCGTTGCGCAGCGTTTGATTTGCGCCTTAAACCGGGTACTTTGATCACGGTATAGATCCACTCTTTCCTTGACGTCGGGTAGTTTGAGGATATCGTCAATATCGTGATCCTTGCAGTAATCAATCAGGTCCATCATGAGACTGTAATTGGAGATCCGGAACTCATGAAAACGCCCCAAGCCCGTGCGCGCATCCATCAGAAAATTCATTAAATCCCAGCCTTGAGGATCGAGTACCTCTTGCTGGTTGAATTGCGCCGAGTCGCCTTTGTCGACGGCGACCATCATGTCATCCCATGAAGCGGGAAAGACTTCGCCCCCCCCGTAATAATCAAATACAACTCGCGCGGCCGAGGGTGCCTCAGGATCGATGATGTGATTATCGCGTTTTTCATTGCGAATGGTCTCACTGAGGTGGTGGTCAAAGGCGATATGCACACCGTCCACATAGGGCAGGTTGGTGGAGATGTCGTTGCCGTCTATGGCTATCTTGCCATCCTGCATGTCTTTGGGATGTACGAACTCGATGTCATCAATTAAGTCCAGATGTTTGAGCAACACAGCACAAACCAAGCCATCGAAATCACTCCGTGTCACCAGACGAAATTTCTTGTTCTCGTCAGCCATTCTAATAGTCTCCATGTAGTACCGCATTAACCCATCAAAAGCTTAGGGAACCTACGCATAAGTCCCCAAGCGTTTCTGCATTTGCACTTGTTCGCAGGTTCCTTAGCATAGCAAAACTGCCTCAAGACCCAAGCGCCGATCCAAACTTATCCGTAATATGTCTCGGATGTTTGATCCAGATCTATTGCACAGGATTTAAGCGGCCGAGGTATGGCCGCAACAGACGCATAGGATGTGTGCTGGACCGACAGGGGCTCTTAAAGAGAGGGCACTAAACTCAATACAGACCGGTTGCTGTAGTTGCTGTTGTAGTTATGGTTGTAGCTATGGTTGTAGCTATGGTTGTAGCTAA